>LJDB01000109.1 GCA_001983455.1 Candidatus Epulonipiscium fishelsonii | reverse complement strand
TATATACACGATTAATTCTAATGGTTGCCTACAATATTACATTGCCATTTATATTGAAGTACTAAAATGTTTAACTAGCACAAATGGTAAATATAATATTTAAACATCTAGATGTACGATATATCAACTTCTTTAATTGAGTGAATATCCGCATCCGTATCCCTACTTTCTGATGTACAATCTTTATACATTAAGAAATATAATATTTAAATATCTAGATATACGATATATCAACTTCTTTAATTGAGTGAATATCCGCATCCGTATCCCTACTTTCTGATGTACAATCTTTATATATTAAGAAATATAATATTTAAACATCTAGATATACGATATATCAACTTCTTTAATTATGAAATATCAACAGTCCGCATCTCCACTTTCTGATGTACAATCTTTATACATTAAGAAATATAATATTTAAATATCTAGATATACGATATATCAACTTATTTAATTATGAAATATCAACAGTCCGCATCTCCACTTTCTGATGTATAATCTTTATATATTAAGAGATATAATATTTAAATATCTTGATGTACGACATATTAACTTCTTTAATTGAGTGAATATCAGCTGTCCGTATTCCTACTTTCTGATGTACAATATATTAATTTCTTTAATTGAATGAGTATCAACTGTCCACAACTCTGTTTTCTGATATTAATTGTACATCCTTATTATTTAATTATTATATCGGCTGAATTCCTTCCTTTTATAATAGAAATTCAATTGGAAAATTTTAAATTTAAAGCTAATACAGGTTTTGCTCATATTTCAAAAAAAAAATATCGCTACATTGTTTTATTTAATTAAAAATTGGTTATAATAGGATAATAAAAAAACATATTTTTACATAAATAGTAAATTTAGGCTTGAAATATTGCTTATTAAATATTATTTAAAATGTAATTACAAAGGAGATCTTGATAAATGACGCAATTTATAAAATTATATCCAGCACTTTCAACACATAATCTTAATGCAGATTTACAACTTACTTTAACTTATCTTATGAATAAATTTGAAAATTTTGAGTCTGATAACCTTACTGATAAAAACGGCGAACTTTGCCTAATTTATACACGTGCAAATCTAGCTCAAACTTTAAATCGTACAAGAGCTACTGTTGGAACTTATATGAAAAAACTTGGAGATCTTGGTTTCTTAAGAGAAAAAAGACAAGGTCAAGGCAAACCTAACTTAATTTATATTATCTTTGATAAATTTATGCCTGAAAAACAAAACAATATTAATAACCAGCTAGACAATCCTTCTGACAAAGAGGATTTATGTGATGATGGTTCTTTTGAAGATGTCATATTGGAGGATACTTCTGCTAATAGCTCTGTTGCTCCTTCTACAGATGTCATATCAGAGGATACTTCTGCTAATAACTCTGTTGCTCCTTCTACAGATGTCATATCAGAGGATACTCCTACTAATAGCTCTGTTGCTCCTTCTACACTAGATTATTTAGATGAGGATGATATGCCTTTTGAAGATATCAAATTGACTAAGTATAGTTTTGCTAAAAAGCCTGCTAGTAACTCTACTGCTCCTTCTAGCAAAAATCCAAATAATAGCTCTGTTGCTACTTCTACAGACGATCCTTTTTCAGATGCCATATTAGAGGAGATAGACAATCCTTTTTCAGATGCCATATTAGAGGAGATGGAGAATGCTTTTGCTAAAAAGTATGCTAATAGTTCTAATGCTCCTTCTAGCAAAAAGCCAAATAATATCTTTGATGATCATTTTCACAATAATGATCCTAAAGTTAGGAAATATTATGATTCTTTTTACGATGATCCTTTTGGCAAAGAGGATAAATATGATGATGATCCTTTTTACGATGACCCTTTTGACAAAGAGGATATATATAATGACGAGGATATATTTGATGGTCCTGATGACGAGGATATGTTTGATCCTCCTAACAGAGAACCATATAATAGCCCGTTTAATAATTCTCCAAAAAAACCAACTGCCCTTAACAGTTTAAACAACCCTGAAACAGAATTAAATGGGGTTATTTTAAAAGCGGATTCATTGACTCCAAGGCAATTAAGAGAGCTTCAATTAATGGCAGGGCTGAAAGAAGAAGATTTACCACCTTTGCCAAAACTAGCACTAGAGGATGCACTACCACCAGATTTAAATGATTTTAGCTCTGTAGACATAGATAGCATAACAATGGCAAACTTAGATCCAAAAGAGAAGGAATATAAGCCAGTTTATCAAAATATGCGTAAAATTTCTTGTCTTTCAAAGTCACTTCAAAAAGATAACTTCTGTGACTTTGTAAGACAAGTAATACCGACCTTCAAAACTCCAATAGAAGACAGTGATTATTATCAAGAATCCAAAAACTATTTTGATCTTCTTATAAAAATAATAGGTAGATCATTAGGAGAGGTACAACATTTTCATATTTTTAGATTAATGTATTTATTAAAAGTTCATGGATTATATATGGGTAAAAAGACAATATATAGAGTTGGAAAAAGTAGTTATTTAAAAAATAATATGCTAATAGATTTTCTACTTGATGAAGAAAACTATATAAATGTATACCGTGGATATTATGATGATTTACTTCCACCAAAACAAAAAAAATAATAGGAAGAGATCTTTAGCCTTTTCCTATTATCATGAATAACAGATAAGAGAAGACCCACGGCCTTTTCTTCTTTTTCTTATTATTATTTATATTTAAGATAACAGACTTAGAAACAACTTGACTAAATCTGTTATTGTCTATATATTTGTGCCCCAAGAGCTGATAGTTTCTTTTCAACTTGTTCATATCCTCGGTCAATATATTTAATATTGTGGATAACCGTTTCTCCACCTTCAGATTTCAGACCTGCTAAAATCATTGCCGCTCCTGCTCTTAAATCTGTTGCTTTTAATGTCGCTGGTTTTAATACATCAACGCCTTGAATAATCGCTTTATTTCCTTCGACTCTAATAATTGCACCAGTTTCTTTTAATTGATCAATATATTGAAATCTATTTTCAAACACTCCTTCAATCATAACACTTTCTCCATCTGCAACACTTAATAAAACTGACATTTGCGGTTGTAAATCTGTAGGAAATCCTGGGTATGGCAATGTTTTAACATTTGTTGATTTTAATCTTCCATTTGAAAAGACTCTTATATAATCATCGCCTTCTTCTATTCCAATACCCATTTCACGCATCTTATAGCTTACTGACTCCATATGCTCAGGTATAATATTTCTTACATATACATCTCCACCAGTAATAGCTGCTGCTATCATATATGTTCCTGCTTCAATTTGATCAGGTACAGTGGTGTATCTTCCTGAATGAAGCTTTTCTACTCCTCTAACACGAATAACATTTGTTCCTGCTCCTTTAATATTTGCTCCCATTTTATTTAAAAAGTTTGCAACATCCACTATATGAGGCTCTTTTGCTGAATTTTCAATTATAGTGGTTCCTTGTGCCAAAACTGCTGCCAACATTATATTTATAGTAGCTCCAACACTTACAACATCCAAATATATACGAGCTCCAACAAGTTGTTTAGCAGTTACTTCAATCATATTTTTTTCTATTTTAACTGTTGCTCCCATAGCTTCAAACCCTTTGATATGCTGATCAATTGGACGACCTCCAAAATCACATCCTCCTGGCATAGCAACTTTTGCTCTGCCAAAACGTCCTACTAATGCTCCAATTAAATAATATGACGCTCTCATTTTGCTTATACACTCATCTAATGCACTAGTATTATTTAAAGTGCTTGCATCAATTTCTAAAGTATGTTCATCTAAAAACTGAGTTGTCGCACCCAAAGATTGTATTGCTTTATTTAAAATTATTACATCATCTATATTTGGTAAATTTTCTATTGTACTAACTCCATCAACTAAAATTGTTGCAGGTAAAATTGCTACTGCTGCATTTTTAGCTCCATTTATAACGACATTACCCATAAGACGATTCCCGCCTCGTATACATAATTCACTCATTTAATCACCTCTAATTCTATATTAGCTTGAAAGGTAAACATTTTACCCCCTATATCATAATACTTTAATATGCGAACTGTGTTCTCCATGTTATCATTGTATTTCATTTGTATAAGCATTGACAAATAAAGGATACTCTAAACCATCGACTATAATTTTATACATAGGAACTGCTTCTTGTTCAAGAAAATATATCTCTTCTAAATTTTTAGGCATATAACCTAGTTCTATATCTTTAATAACTATAGGTGATGTGTCATTTATAGTTAGAATTTGTTGTATTTTAAACAACACCTCGTCAATTAAATATAAAGGTTGTTTTTGTGGATACTCATTAACTACTTCCGCTGTTTGTATTGTAGCTCTAAATACACCTTTTTCAGAAATGTCCATACTTATACAACTCTCAAATAACAATAGATTATTGTATATTTCATAATATGTAACATTGGCCTTATTTGAGTCTTTTCTATATTTTATTTTCAAATTTTTTTTATTTTTTTCTAAATCTAATTTTTCTATAAAATTTTCCGCATATTTTAGTGCTTGGTTACGACTTAAATTTTGGTTTCCATCACTTTCCAACAAAGTATTTAGATATTCCACTTGATAAGAAGAAAATTGTAAAAATATTTTATTATTGTGATATATTCTTATTTCTTGATTATAAGGAGTGTTGCTTGAGCTGTTTGTAATAGTAATATTTTCTTTATCTTCAAATATTTTACTTACTAGGTTTGTTCTAAATGTTGACGTTATCTCTAAAGGAATAGTCTCTATTTTTTGGACTGGTAAAGAAAACCTAGGAACACTTGATTCAATTATTATATTCTTCTCTTCTAAAAAGGACACTATATAATTTAAGTTGTCCTTATTTAAATAATACGGATTTATATACTTATTATAATTTCCAATTGCTAGACAAAGATTAAGTGAAATAAACATAATCAGTAAATAATTTAAAGCTCGACTTCCATCCATGTAATTTTCCTTTTCCAAATAATATTTTACTTTATAAATCGTATATTCAACATAACTGTAGCCTACACTAGGCTTGTCAATATATTTTAATTATAATACTATAACAAATAATAGAGCAAGACCGTTAGCCTTGCTTCATTCCCAATATTTATTGTGTTATTAAATAACGAATAAGAAGAAAAGACAAATGTATTAGTTCATCTATCAAAAATCTAATAAAACTGGATAATACCATTTGTCTTCATATTTTATACCCCATCTTAAATTTGTAATCATATTTATTCCTTCAAGTGTATATACGCATTCAACATTTTTAAAAACAGGTTCATATCCTTCTTGTTTTAATAAACTATACATGGTATCAATCGGACTAGCATATCCTTCTTCAATACATTTTTCGTATTCTAAGTTAATTGGTGTTATATCAAGCATTGCCCATTTCCCACTTACAATTTCATTGTCTCTAACTTGTATACTTATCATATATTCTAGATTTAAAAATTCCTTCATACTATTTGAAATAACAACTTTATGGTTTTCATACATTATATTAAAGTTAAATGTATAAATGTTATTATTTTTCGTTACATTTTCAAGATATAAACTCTCCTTTAAACTATCTAAAAATGCACTGGAATTTTGAATAAATGACATAGCTACATTGTAAGCTTCTAGTCTTGTTGTATCCACATTATTGGATTTTACATTTAAATTAACGTATTCCATTGAACCCTTTGGAAAATATTTAACAATCGCTTTCATAGGTTCAGTAAAAGTAATTATTCCTTCTTTGTTTATTTCCACTTCTTTCATAATAGGCTTGTCAAAAAAATCGTCAACACATCGGTCTAATATAAGCATTTTATCTTTTTCATCTTCAAGGTTATTTTGAAATTTTATAGGTACATAAACTAAAGGAGAACTAGGGCTGATATTTGCCAAAAATATATTGCCTTCAAGATAGGGGGCTTTCAAATCTTTAATACTAGGTTGATATTTAATCATATTATTTTCATTTTCCAATATTATATCAAAAATTCTTTTACTTGCTGTAAAACTATTTTCAAATGTTATTACAAAGTAATATCCTTGGGTTTGATTTATTAAATATATAAGTTTGTCTCCACTTAAACTTACAAGTACAGTATCAAAGGTATGTGGAAATTCTGCTGGTTTAGCCATAACTTCACCTAATACAACTTCTATATTATAATCATATATTATACCCTTTGTATTAAATAGCTCTTTCCAATTATATTTTTTTTCTTCATTAATATCAATTCCTTGGGACAAATTATTTTGTAACTCCAATATAATATTTTCGTATTCATTTTTGTAACTAGAAACTTTATATGCTTTTGTATATTCTCCTCCTGTATTAAGCCAAATACTTTCTGGCTTTATTGGGATTAAAGTTTTTTCAATAAAAAATTTATGGCCTAGTACGTCACCCAGCCATAAACTATAAGTTTGTATTATACTAATTATAATTAAGCTACTTAGTAATATAACTTTATACGTATCACGTTTCATGTAGTTTCTGGCGATGTTTCAGCCATCTCCTCATTATTAGTTTTAAGGTTTGAAGGTAAATCTTCTTTACCAGTTATTACAAAATTTTGTAATTTATTTTTATTTTCTTTAGGTTCTCTTCTTACTTCAAAAATTTCTTCAACAACAGTTGCATCATGTTTACCAGCAACAGAAATAACATTATCACCTTCATATAAATCTATTAATTGGTTAAAAGTTTCTGTTGCTCCAACTGTTCCTACATCATATAAATTATATGTTTCGTCTTGAGCTACAACTATTATAATTTCAATACCTTCAGTCGCTTCTCCCATCATATTGATTTGGCTATCGAAAGTAGTAGTATTGTCAAGTGGTTGAGTTATATGCAAATACTCGTCTGTTTCTTTTTTATTATCATCAAAACTTTCCGTTGTTTCTTCATTAAAAGTTTCAGTTGTTTCTTCTATGTCTATAAAATTTTTTTCTATTTCTTTTGGTGCCAGTAATTCTTCTTCAAAATATATATTTAGTTGTTCGTTACTTGTATATTCTTCTCCAATAGTTATATTAGTGTTTGGTGTTACTTGAATAGATGGTTGTATTACTTCATTTGCATAGCTATAACTAGGCGACATCATTAAAAGTATACCCATAAGTAGTGTTGTCATATGTTATTCACCTCCTCTTAAAAGTTCTAGATAAAAAGCACTAATAAAAATGCTCATGATAACGGATTTAGGAAGAACGTAACTAAATCTGTTATTTGTAATTATACTCACCATTATATTATATACAATTTATATTACATTTTAATTACATCCCAGCAACTTTTAATTTACATAAATATCCTTAATTGGTATTATAAGCCTTAAAATAGATAGTCACTATTGTCCCTTTGTCAAGTTTACTTGAAACTTTAATTTCTCCACCATGCAGTTCTATCATCTCTTTAGCTATTGACAGCCCTAAACCTGTTCCTCCCATTTGTCTTGATCTAGCTTTATCAACTCTATAAAATCTCTCAAAAATTCTCTCCAAATCTCTTTTGCCAATACCTAAACCATTATCCTGAATCTGTACAACTATATCTTTATTTTTAAATATTCTTATAAAAATTTTTCCTGGATCAGGACTATATTTAATTGCATTTGATAAAATATTATGAAAAATTTGCCTTATTCTTGCACTATCACCCTCAGCTAAATATTCAACATTTTTATCCCATTCACAAATTAACGTATGTCCTTTATTTTCAGCTTGTATCAATTGAGCTTCAATTGTGTCTTGCACCAAAGTTTTAATGTCTATTATCTCCATATTGAGTTGCATTTGCTTATTATCAATACGAGAAAGCTCCAATAAGTCTTGCACTAACATAGTCATTCTATCCACTTCTTTTGCCACAACACTCAAAAAATTTAGTGCCATATCTTTATCTTCAATAGCACCATCCATCAAAGTTTCAGCATAACTTTTTACAGTTGTTAACGGTGTCCTTAATTCATGAGATACGTTAGCAACAAAATCTTTTCTCATCTGGTCTAATTTTTGTTGTGAAGTTACATCTTGCATAACAACAGTAAGACCCTCTCTTTCTCCTCCATTACTCTCGTAAGGAGCGAAATGGAAATTTATATATTTATAATCAACTTGAATAGTAATTCCTTTTTTATAATCAATGGCATCTGCCAAAATATCATCAAAACTTATATCTATTCCTAGATTTGGAAAAATAAAATCAAATCTATGATCCATAGCTGTTTGATCAAGCATATCATAACATACAGAATTGGCATGAATTAAAACACCTTGTCTATTAAATGCCATAACTCCATCAGCCATATTTTCTAAAATTCTCTCTAACTTATTTTTTTCACTAGAGATATCTCTCATTGTACGACTTAATTCTGTAGCCATAAAGTTGAAGCTTTGAGTTAACTGTCCAATTTCATCTGTTGAGGAAATTGGAATTTTTTTGAAAGAACCATGTGTAAGAAGCTTTGAGCTTGTGGTCAATTCTTTTATTGGGCGTGTTATCATATTAGCAAATACAGAGCTGAATAAAAATGCTATGCACAAAGCAAATGCAGACCCTAAAGATAAAGTTTGCATTACACTATTTACATTATCATATATAATATCACTTGAAGAAAGCACATATATAATAGCTTCAATATCATTGTTTTCATTTAAAATGGGCAAAGCATGTTCGACCGAGTTTTCATGAGAACTACTTTGGCTTAAAAAATAATTCCATTCTGTTGTGGATAAATCTTTACTTAATAAAGATTTATTTACAACATTATGTGGGTCATTTTGATTTACATAATCTCCACGTTTGTAGTCTTTACCTAAAGAAATTTGAACTTCACCATATTTATCTAAGATATAAATTGTGATTTCTTCATCTAAAGTTATAATATTTTTTAAGGATGTTATCATACTATCTCGATTTTCATCAAAATTTATTCCTCCATCCAATATTAAAATGTCTCTTATATTTCTTGCAGTGTTTTCTGTTTCAGATTTCACTTTTTTGAAATACTGGTCTTCAACTTTTAAAATAATAAATGTTCCACTTACAATCATTATTACTAATACTACGCTTAAATAAATCCCCACTATTTTCCATTGAATACTTATTCTCATAATTTATCCTCTAAAATAATATCCTACTCCTCTTTTTGTTAAAACATATGCCGCTCTTGATGGCTCATCCTCAATTTTTTCTCTAAGCCTTCTTATTGTAACATCTACTGTTCTAACATCTCCATAGTACTCATACCCCCATACTTTTTCCAACAAAGTTTCTCTTGAGAAAATTTTCCCTTTTTGTTTAACCAGAAACTTCAATAATTCAAACTCTCTAACAGTTAAATCTATTACTTTTCCTTTCTTTAAAACCTCATATTTTTCTAAATTTAGTTCCAAGTCTCCCTCAGTAATTGTTTTATTGTCTTCAACTAAAATTTCAGGTATATTAAACCTTCTTAAGTTTGCTTTAACACGTGCAATCAGCTCTCTCATACCAAATGGTTTTGTTATATAATCGTCTGCTCCAATTTCTAACCCAACAACTTTATCAATTTCTTCTGCTTTTGCTGTTAGCATAATAATAGGCGTATCACTTGTTTGTCTAACACGTTTGCAAACTTCTAATCCATCCATTTTTGGCATCATTATATCCAAAAGAATTAAATCTGGATTGATATTTTCAATAGTCTCCAACCCACTTATTCCATCATATGCTGTATAAACAGAATACCCTTCTTTTTCCAAATTATATTTTATAATATCAGAAATAGTCTTTTCATCCTCAATGATAATAATTTTTTGCATATACATAACTCCATTCTAATTATTCGTGTAACAAGAAAATCTAACATATTCATTCCATAATTATATTATTTAGTATAACTCCTTATTTTATGTGCAAAATAAAAAGAAAAGAAAAAATCAGATGTATCATACTTTTATTATGAATATTTATTGGAGCTCAATAAAAGGCACATCTATTTCAACTTTAAGCCTATCTCCAACAGCAATTGTACTTTCTGGATTAAGAGTTGGATTATATCTTAATAAATCTTGCAAAGTTATTTTTAGTTTATTTGCAATTCCGCCTAAAGTATCTGATGGTTCCACTATATATTCAGATGGCACTTTTGATGTTTTTGTTGCTATTTCTATTAAGCTTTCTAAACTCATTAAGTCTTCCTTTTTTACAAAGACAGGGATAAGTTCAATATTATTTTTAAAATTTGTGGCACCATTATTATAAAACCTTGCATTTAATTCTTTTAGCAATATGTCTTTATATTCCGTTGATTGAATAACTCCAATCTTTTTTCCATCAACTCTTATTTCATAAAATTCTAGTAAAAAATTTATATTATTTCTCATATAACTAATTAAATATTCTGTGTTAATTATACCATTAAAAGGAAAAAGTGTTTTTTTTACTCCAATGCTATTTTCATTTTCTAGTTTTACAGATGTTTTATATTGTGCCTCCAATTGAGCTTTTACAACATTTAAGCTATCATCTACGTATTCTTTATTTTTAATTGCACCAACAGATTTGTCATTTATAATAACCTCATAATAATTAGGCCACATCATAATCATTGTAAAGATTAAAATTCCGATAACACCTACAATAGCCATTATTATTTTGCGACGTTTCTGTTGTTTTCTTCTACTTTGTCTTTCTTTTAAATATATTGTTTTCTTCATAATTACCCCTTGTTATTAATGTGATGTTAAGCAGAGATAGTAAATAGTTGCTATTTCAATTTTGACTATAAGAGTTATCACAAATTTATAATAAGTCAAGAAGAAAAGACCTTTAGAATTCTCTTCCTTAACTAATTATCTAATGGAGCCTATAAATATTTCTAGTTTAATGCAATTACTTCTTTTGGAATTAAATCTTCATAACTTTTATACGTAATAAGTACTTCCATTCCTTCTTTAAGTTCTTCACTATGTGATTGCTCGCCATCAATACTCACAAGTGTTTCACTAGCAATATTAACAGGTTTAATAAATAAACGGTTATTTGTCATAATATCATATTCAATTAGAATATCCATTGTTGTTCTATCTTCTTCTATTGTATCAATAATTCCCTTATAAATTAATTTTGTGCCATATTCCTCAACTGTTAACTTCAAAATTTCATTACTCTCAGCTTGAATTGTTATTTTACTATACAACTTTAATTCATTAACTGTAATTTCCTCATCTAATTTATTGTCATAAATTTTTGTTGTTGGAGTAACAGCAAATGTTTGTCTTGTTTCACCGATTACAACAACTAGCTCAGGTTTATACTTAATATTAATTGCTTGAATTTTCCCTGAAATATTCTTTAAAGTACTATTTGCTGTAACACTTGTAATTTTATTTCCTTGTAATTTAAGAGTTATCTCATCTCCAAATTTACAACTTAATAAATCCGTTATTTTATTATTCCTTAAAACTTCCAAATCTAAACCTATAATATATTCTTTTTGTTTTTCTTGGACCATCATGCTCAAAATATATTCTTGTTGATTTTTTATTACTTTCAGCATATTTCCTTTCACTGTTTCGATATGTTCTTCCTGATTTTGTTTTTCACGTTGTATTTTGATAATATTTATAGTCTCATTTTTTGGATCAAATATTATTTCTGCTTCACTTCCTATTTGTATATCTTCAACATTCATCTTTTCTTCGTATAAGTTTAAAATAATGATGTTATTATCTATAGAGTAGAATGTCGTTTTATTTTCATCTTTAAATTCAAGGACTATATAATATTCTGTTTCATTTTTTGGAATTAATTTATTAACAATCGCTTTTTTACCTTCGTATTTAATTTCTGAAGATGAAACTCCTTGATCTATAATTTCAATGGGTGCATGTTCCACTGGAATTATTGGTACAATAGGCATAAGTTTTAAAACATCTGAAGTCATTTGAGCCATAATTGAACGTGTCACAGCTTCTCCAGCTCCAAATTTACCTTTACCGTTTCCCACAACAATACCTAAAGATTTTAAATATGCAACATGAGGGCGTTTATATGCATCAATTTGTAGTTCATCTGTAAAACTACCAGGCATATAAATTGCTTGAGCAGTTTGCTCTTTACCTAGAATACGAACTAAAATAACAGCTAAATCTTCTTTTTTCAAAAATGCTGCCATTTGATTACCTACAATATCAGTCTTTACAAAATTATCTAGTTCACTATTATGTAAATATCTTTTTCCCAATAAGTATGCTATTTCTTTATTTGAAGAATTCTGCCATACTTTATATTTATAAACATATTCATTAATTATTGGCAACTTTTTTTCATAGTTTAACTTAATCTCCGCTTTAAATTGTTCCTTTATATTCATATTTATTTTTTCGTCTTGATAACCTGTCGCTCTGGCTAAAATCTCTGCCATATCAAAATATGTAACTTCTTCTTTGGGTAAAAATTCTCCTGAACTGCTTCCCACCATATAGCCATGCTCTTGCATATATTGAACTGCATCATAAGCCCAATGAGTTGTAAGCACATCACTATATTCCACTGCTGAAAAATTTACCGAAATCATAGAGGTTATTAATAATACAATAACCATCTTTATAAACTTTCTTTTCATAAAAATTTCCTTTCTAAAATAAAAATTTATAAACAAGTTTTTTACATGCTACTATTCTATGGTGAACTACCCCCACTTATAAATTCTATCATAAAATATTAATAAATAAAATTCTAATTAATCTAAACTTATACAATAACAGAAAACTACTTTGGATTATTTAGCTGAGCAAGATGTAGACGTGCTTATTCGTTTTGGAGAGGAAATGAATGATGGTGAAAGTGGAAAAATTATGCCTTCAGGAACAGACGCCCCTAATGGATTTAAGAACAACAAAAAAAGACTTCCTATAATTGGTAGCCTTTATATATCTCCGAGTTAAAGCAATTTATTGTTAATTGTATAAAGTTATTTTTCCACTCACTGGTCTAATAGTTATTCTAATTTGCTCACTAGTATTAATATTTTTAATATACACAGTTCCTGCTTTTACAGAGGAAAAATTTGAAGAAAACTCCAGCTCTCTAATAGTTGATGTTTGTTCTTGATTTTTAAACAATACTTCTATATTAGATGGAACCGAAATTTCTTGATATATCTCATTATCAAAAATAAACCGCACTCCTTCATCTGTTCGTTTAATTTTAATAGATTTATTGCTTGCAAGAGCTCTTTCTCGTGCTTGTCTTATGCCTTGATAGATTTCATCAACAACAACTTTATACGCAATATTTTCTGCAAAGTCAATTTTAAATAAAGGAATTCTCATTATTATTGCTATAATTGTTACACACAACAAGGTCTCTATAAATGAAAATCCCTTTTCTTTCACTTGATACATTTTAAGTCCTTTTATATTCAATATATTTTCTTATTACCTTTTTTTCCAATCCACGCTTTACTTTAGTTTTCCATTCATCTTTACAACTAACAGGCTGCACCAGTATAGTGTATAAGTTTGCTCTATTTCCGCCAAATACATCTGTAAATATTTGGTCTCCAATTAAAGCTACTTCATTATTTTTCAAATTCATCATTTTAATTGCACGTTTTATATTGATTACTCTTGGTTTTTTTGCTTTGTGAATTGTTTTTAAATTTAATTTTGAATTAAATAAATCCACTCTTTCTTTTGTGTTATTAGAAATCAACATTACCTTCAAACCTTTTTTTAACATTGTACTAAATAATGTAATAATCTCATCCGTAGGCTCTTCTATGTCAAATGAAACCAACGTATTATCTATGTCTACTAGTATTCCTTTAATTCCCTTTTTAATTAACTTATCTACATTCAAATGAAATATCGATTTTACATACATATTTGGAAAAAATCTCTCTAACATATTCGTCAGCTCCTTCAATTGTTAATATATTGATTATATTTACACTTCAAAATCATTTTAGGTGCTTGGTTAATTGTTATCTCATTTTCTTTAGTTTCATAGTGAATACCTTTTATAATGTCTTCATAGCCTACTTCAATTGTTTGAACACATCTTGCTTTGTTATTTGTCCCAACATTTAAAATATCACCTGTAACTTCTATAACCAAAAATATTTCATTTAAATCAACACTTTCAATCGAATTGTTATAATAATCTTCTATCATTCTATAGTTTATCATTTTATCCTGTACATCTTCATGTAAGCTTGCTTTATATATATGATTAACTGCTGAAAGCTTTAATATATTGTTACCCACAATTTGATAATTTATTTGATTTGGATTGTAATATTGCAAATATTTGTGCTGAAAATAATTGGCAAGTATTATTTCATACATTTTATATAAAATAATTAGTTTCTCATCTTTATTTTCTTCCAATAAAAATGTAGTACTATTTAATGCCTCTAAATTTTTATTCATATCCATCAAAATAATATTTGACATAGTATTTACATTATTTTTCAACGACTCTGCCCCTTTGTTTATGTAAACATTATCATGATGCATCCTAATCCTTGTTACCATAGACAGAACTAATAAGTTAATTACCATCGAAATTACTACTACCGATAAAAGTATACTACCTTTTTCCTTAGAAAATTGTAAATGCAAAGTTAAATTCTCCTCTTGATTTTTTATGTTTATTTAATATTACTACGATTTTTGAGCCAGATAATATTTGAGCTGTTTGTTGATTTGAGCTGATTATTTTATTTATAGGGAAATATTCAATGTTTCCTATATTATATAAAATCCTTAAATTATCATAAGATACGGATTGATTTAAAGATAAATTGTTTGGAAGCTCAAATATAGTGAGTTGAAAATCATATTCGTCTAGTTCTTTTTCAATATTCAAATATTCTAGTAACTCTTCTATATTGCCAGACAAATAAGGTTCTATTTGAACATAATTGTTTGCTATAACTTCTACCAAGGAAGTACTATCTATTGCTTGCTCAGTTTTTATGTTTATATTAATAATATTCGATAAAAAACTATACAAATAAATTGCTATTCCCATAACAATAGCAACTCCACACAAAACTTCCAAATATGAATTTCCTTCTTCCACTACAATTCTCCCGTTTCTGTATATACACTAAAAGTAATTTCTGTAAAATTACTGTCCCACAAAACCTTTTCAACATTAATTGGTGTTTCTAATTTCTTAATTTTATCAATTTGATTTTGAATTAGATTTACTTGAGTGTCCATAGTCCATACATACTGTCTTTGAAGCAATCCATTAGTATGATTTTTAGCATACGTATTTACAAAAGAACTATTATCCAGCAAAGTCAAAAGTTCTTTTGTTTGTGAAGCTAATCCCAAATCTTGTTGTATATAAGAAAGATTAGATTTATTCTCTACTTCTTTAAGTTCTTTTTTAAAATCTTCAATATTATTATTTATATCATTAAGTAAATCTATTTCACTACTTAAATAGGCTATCTCTTCTTTTTGATCATTCATTTCACATCTTAAATTGCCTTCAACTAGACTAAAATATCCTATTTGAACCAATATAATTAATAATACTAGTTTCATAAATTAAGCAAGGAACTCACCATTATTTATGATAGTAGTGAACCACTATATCCTTGCATCCTCCTTTTCTCATTCTTTTTTATAAAAACCACCTTTATTAGTAGGTTGTATTTGAGTTAGTTTCTTTTTTTATTATTTGTATCTCAAAGTCTTCTTTTGTTATATCCATAAATATATCATATTCAAAATACATTTTTTCAATTTGACTTATAAAATCAGTAATATCATTTTTTGCAATATACTTACCCTGCAAAATTATTTGTTCAGGCTTAATCAAAATATATTCTAATAACATATTTTTTTCGTTTGCATATTTTATAATATTAATTTCATTTGCACTAGGTTGGTTTTTTATATAAGTTATATTGCTTTCTAATGTATTAATTTTTGCTTCGTATCCTCTATATTTATCTAAACTTATTTGAATTTGACTTAAGGAATTAATTTGCGATTGTAACTTCTCTAGAGTTATTTTATTTACATTTAAATTAAAATAATTTACCAAAACATAAATCATAAATATGATAAACTGCAAACAAAAAAATTTGCATAAAAATTTTTGAATTCGTAAATTCATATACGAAATCTTATAAGGTTTTGGTATCAAATTAATCATGCATATTTAAAAGAGCAGTCAAAGAAATCCATACTGGGTCATTCTCCAAAACACTATCAATTTCATCTAATTTAAACTTTTCTACAGTAAATTTCAATTGCTGTTCAAGATATTCCTCTATATTCCTTAACTTAGCTCCGCCTCCTATCAAATATATTTTATTTACTTTATCCTCCACATGCTCTTCAACCCCTTGAATAAACTTTAAAATATCTTGTATTAAATATTTTTTTATTTCATCATTTGCAATTTCATAAATTATATTTTCATATAAATTGTCTTTGTCTGGTTTAAAGTTTGCATATCTTATTTTAAACTCTTCAATGGCTGCAGAATCCTCTTCTTTAAATTCTTTTCTAATGGAATTATCAATTAAATTCATTCCTATATCAAGTTCTTTACTCCATATAACATTGTTACTTCTATAACTAATAAGCTTAGTTGAATAATATCCTAAGTCTATAATAATATCAAGCTTTCCAAGGCTTTTTTGATATGAAGACAATACAACACCTACGGAAGTTATAATGTCTAATTTTAAATTCAAATCTCTTCCCAACGTTGTCAAGTTATCAATAACAACTTTAGACACTACAACTAGCAAAACTTTAAAAGAATTTGTTTTCTTATTATGAGCAACTATCTTAAAATCTGTATAATGATTTCCAATGGGAATATATTCATTTATTCTGCATTCTAATATGTTTTTTACATGCTTGTGGTCTATTGCTTGCACTTCAATCATACGATGTATTACTAGATCTCCAACCAAAGCAACTTTTATTCCATATCTTTTAATCTTATACTGGTCAATTAATTGCACCAGCATATTTTCTAAGAAAAAGCAACCTTCTTCCAAAGTATCATAGTTAACTTGATAAGTAGCAATAAATTTTATAATCTTCCCACTTTTACTTGCAACTACTATTTTAGCTCCTTGTTTTGATATTTCAACTCCAATATATTTTTTCATCAAAAATTGGCAAGGATACTCCTACTTCAATAAGTAAGAGAGGAATTGCTCCTTAAACCCTTGACTTCCTCCTTTTCTCATTCATAATGTTTCCAGGAAAAACCCTTGTTTCAAAATTTTAGAAATTTAAACTCTAGATATTTTAAGTACATTATATATATAAGTTTAATGTTTAAACGGTTAGTTGTAATATGTTAAGAGATTTCACTTGTTTTCAATTCCTTTAAATGCTAAATCCATTATGAAGTGCTGTTCTATTTCGTTGATGAAATATTTTAATATTACTAACGCTTGATTTTTAGATTTAGACACAGTTAAATTTGTTATACCATCTTCAAACACTTGATTTTGATATATCAGACTTGAATTTATCCACTCTAAAACTCTAGTTTTTTCATAGTTTGGATTATCAAATTCTATTTTTTCTAAAGGCATATCTTTTATCTCTTGTTCATAGGTTAAACTTAAATTATTTACAAATATCCTTATATGAGTAGCATTATTATATTCCTGGTCAAAAAGATATCTAACACTTTCTATTTTATCACTCCTAATTTCATATTCAATTTGATCACCATAAAAATTCATTCCCAAATTCAATACATTTCCTGCTGTTAATATTACTAATGCTGTTAATATGCTACAACTTAAAGTTTCTATTAAGGTAAACCCTCGTTGATATTTATTCACTACTTACTAATCCAATCTTTATCTTTTTCACTTAAATCATCAACATAAATTGCCATATCAGAAGCCAAAGAAATTGTTACTTTATCTCCAGTAAAATTCAAACTACTTCCTTCTAATTGAAGCTTATAAGTATATGTTGTCTTATCTACATTTTCCTCCGCCAAATATAAGTGTTTTACCAATGTCTCAATTGGATTGCCCAATATTTTTTTACCGGAATTCACTTCATACATATAAATCATTTGTTGTACACTTTGAGCAGAACGAATATCTGTTTGTAATTGTACTTTTCTAGTAATTGCTATAACTTGAGGTGTAATCATACTTGCAATTATTCCTATTATAGCAACTACCATTATAATTTCTATTAAAGTAAATCCTTTCTGTTTTTCCATTTATTCTATAACTCCTTACTCATATGATTTGCGTTGCCAAAGAAAATGTTGGTAACATAATTGATAAGACTATTATTCCTACTATAACTGCTAAAGTTAAAGTTAATATTGGCTCAATCCAAATTAATAATTTTTCTAATTTATGATTATATAACTTTTCAAAATATTTTCCACTGTTTAATAGCATTGTATCTAACGTACCACTTTTCTCTCCAATTTCAATTATAGATATCAAAGTTCCACTTAAAATTGCTTGCTCTTTTAAAGTTGAACTTAAATCTCTACCTTCTCGAATTTCATTGACAGATTTTTTTATTTGTTTTTTTAAAGAAGGACTTGATATAGTTTGCTCCAAAATTATTAAAGCATCTTTTAAGGTGATGCCTGCATTTAATAATATTCCTAGCAAATTTGAAAACTCTAAGCTGGATTTTAATTGAAAAAGATTTTTATAGAAAGTGAATTGTAATTTAATTTTTTCACTTATAGATTTAAAATAATAAAGAGAATTAATTCTTTTCATTACTAGAAAATAAAGATATAAACTTATTATAAAGGTTACTAAATTAGGTCTAATAAATTCTATTATACTTATTATTAACTTAGTTATAAAAGGCATATCAACCTTATAACTATTAAAAAGCTCTATAAATTGAGGAAAAATAAATTTGATTGCGACAATAACTATTCCCATTAAAGTTAATAACACAATCTTTGGATATAATGTAGCTTTCTCAACTACTTTTTTACTTTCTATTTGAATTTGAATTTGTTGTAAAATTAGGTCTAATACATAAGAAAGATTTCCTGAACTTTCTCCAGCATGTATTGTACTAACTATAAATGGTGAAAAATAATTTAATTTCTTTATTGCTTGCGAAAAAGATTTTCCAGAGTTCAATTCATTAATTATATCTCTTAAAATAAATCTCCTTTTCCTGGAATTTGCTTGTTGATACATAATGTTTAGTGTTTCTATTAGGCTTATCCCAGATTGAAGCAAATTAGATAATTCATATAAAAATAAATATGTTTCATGAATTGATAAACTTGTAGATATATCAAATATAGTTTTTTTTCTTAAAAACAGCGGATTTAAACCTACATTCAACAGTTGATTTATTGCATCTTTTCTGTCAATACAATCTATTTGTCCTCTAATTTTTTTATTTGTTTTTATTGAATTAGCATAGTAATAATAAATCAATTAAGCTCACCATCCAAACCAAATACTTCTACTATTTCTTCTGTGCTTGTTATTCCTAGTTTTACTAATTCAATAGCATTTTGAAGCAAAGTTTTTAATCCATTATTCTGTGCAATTATTTCCAATCCAACTTGATTATATTCTATATTTTTTAGATGCAACTTCGGTATTAAAATTTCATATACACCTATTCTATCAGTATACCCTTCATTATTACAACTGCTACATCCTTTATGAGTATATACTTCATCACCTATATTTAAATCTAAAATCGATTGTTTTATTATAATTTTTTGTTTACAGATTGAACATAACCTTCTAACTAATTTCTGAGCTATTACACCTTTTATTATTTGATTTGCTAGAAACTTATCTATTCCCATATCAATTATTCTTAAAAAAGCTCCTATACTGTTATCCGTATGCAATGTTGACCAAATGCTATGTCCTGTTAAAGCTGCCGTTGAAGCTATCTCAGCTGTTATCTTGTCTCTAATTTCACCTATCATAAGTATATTAAAGTCTTGTCTTAAAGTTGCTCTTAATACTTTTTCAAAAGTTAATCCCTTTTTTTCATTTACTTCAATTTGATTTATTCCTTCTAAAGTAGTTTCAATTGGGTCCTCCACTGTTACAATATTTACACTTGGAGTATTCAATATGTTCATTATACTCATTAAAGTAGTAGATTTGCCACTTCCAGTTGGTCCTGTAACTAAAACTAATCCACTTTTTTGTATTACTAGCGACTTAAGTAAATTCATTTGTATTGGTAAAAATCCCAGTTGCTCAAAAGAATATGGTTTTGCATTTTGCTGTCTTAGACGCATAACCACTTTTTCACCATAAGTAGTAGGTATAGTGCTTAACCTTAAGTCCCATATTTCATTATTAAATTTATAGTCTAAATGTCCATCTTGTGGAAGTTTATTTTCAGTAATATCCATTTTACCTATAACTTTTATACAAATTATTATAGAATTTAAATTATCTCTATTAATTTGTTTTATCTTTCTTAACTTTCCATCAACTCTATATCTTATTTGTACAAAACTTTTAAATGGTTCAATGTGTATATCCGACGACTTTAATTTAATTGCTTGATTAATAATGGCTGATATAAATTGATTAATAACCCCTTGATTTGTATCATATATTTCATATTTATTTTCATTAAAGCTTTCTTGTTCAAATAAATCTTCTGCTTCTTGAACATTTAAATATAATTGTGAAATACAATTTGTAATCATTTTGTTGCGTCCAACTAAAGGAATAACTTTATATCCTGTAATCAAAGTCACATCTTCAATAGCTGGCAGAAACAAAGGATTATTCATGACTATATATAAGCTGTCATCTACCAACTCTATTGGCACAATATTGTGCTTTATTGCTATTTTTTCAGGTACTATATTTGCTAAATTAAAATCTAAAACTATATCTCTAAGATCACAAGATCTTGTATTGTAAATTATTGATTTAAAAAATAAAATATTTTCTTCTTTAAGCCAATCTTGTTCAACAAGTATATCTTCTAACAGTATACCATCTTGTGTAAGCAATTCAAGTTGCTCCAAGTCAAATGCCTGTTGGTCTTCAATATATGTCTTCAAGTGATACATTAATTTATTTTCAATGATAAACACCAACTTTCTAAACTATAAGATAAATAAAGAAATAATTGCACCTATTGATAAAAATGGTCCAAATGGATATGGTATGCTTTTTTTATTTTTTAAATAATATAAAATACCATATATACTACCTATTACAGAAGCAATTATTAAACATCGCATTACAACTATCATATTTGTAAAAATTCCAATCATTCCTAGATATCTTATATCTCCATATCCCATACCTTCCTTTTTAAAAATAAATAAACTACTATAAAATATGATGCTTAATATACTACATCCTACTATTCCTCCCAATAAAGAAGTAGTAACTGGCTCAATAGAACCCATTGTATATCCTTTTAAGCACTGTATTCCAAATCCAAGAATAATCGCACACCATACAATGTTTTTCGGTAATAACATGTACTTTATATCAATTATACTTAAGATTAACATGAATAAAAACAAAACACTCATCAAAATAAAATCCAGCATATTAAAATTCCTTATATCAAATTTGTTTTATAAATATATTTTAACCATAATATTATTACTTAAACATCAAAATAAATTTTTTTTATTTATTTTTTCAAAAACTATTTATGATAAGCTGTCGCTAAATCTTGTTTATACTCTTTATAATCATTTTTCGCAAAACTTATAATCTAATTTATTGATTAATTTACTTATAAAAAGATAATACTTTATTATGTTGAAGGAGGTGAAAAATGTATGATGAATATTGGCAATTAATATTAGATCTAATTGCCCTTGAAATTTCTACTGTAAATTTTAATACTTGGTTTAAAGACATAAAATTAGTTAATTTATCTGAAAATAAAATAACACTTAGTACTAAGCATTCTCATATAAAAGATATATTGAGTACACATTATTATAAGTTAATAAAAAGAGCTACAAATCAAATATTAAATAAAGAATTTGAATTTGAATTTGAATTATCTGAAGATGAAACACAATTCAATCAATCTATAAAGCCCTTTATTCATGACAACGGATTTAGGAACAACGTGAGTAAATTTGTTATTCAAAACCCACTTGATGTAAAAAGTACATTAAATTATAAATATACTTTTGAAGGCTTTGTTGTTGGAAATAACAATAGAATAGCCCATGCAGCAGCTGTTGCTATTTCAGAATCACCAGGAGATTCTTATAATCCATTTTTTATTTATGGAGGAGTTGGTCTTGGAAAAACTCATTTGATACAAGCTGTTGCACACTATATTTTAGATAAAAATCCTAATACAAAAGTTTTATATACATCTTCAGAAATATTTACTAACGAGTTAATTCATTCTATTCAAGATAATAAAAATAGTGATTTTAGAGAAAAATATAGAAACATTGATGTATTAATAATTGATGATATTCAATTTATTGGAGGTAAAGAGAAAACACAAGAAGAATTTTTTCACACATTTAATGCTTTATATGAAGCAAAAAAACAAATCATTATATCAAGTGATAAACCTCCAAAAAAAATTCAAGATTTAGAACCCAGGTTACGTTCAAGATTTGAATGCGGACTTATAACAGATGTTGAAGATCCTGATTTTGAAACTAGAATTGCTATATTAAAAAAAAAATCAGAAGTAGAGAATTTATTTTTGCCTACTGATGTTTTAATTTTTATAGCTAATAGTATTGATTCTAATATTAGAGAACTAGAAGGAGCTTTAAATAAAATACTAGCTTTTTCTTCCTTGGTGAATAAACAAATAGATCTCAACTTAGCACAAGAAGCTTTATATAATGTAGTATTACCCATTGAAAGTCAAAAATTAATCAGTGTAGAATATATTTTAAGTGCAGTATGTGAATATTTTAATCTACAAATAGAAGATTTACTCTCAACAAGTAAAATTAAAAGTATTAATTATCCACGTCAACTTAGTATGTATCTTTGCAGAAAATTAACATCTTTATCTTTACCTAAAATTGCTGAAAATTTTGGAAGAAAAGATCATACTACAATTTTATATGCTTATGATAAAATAAAAAAAGAAAAGAAAAAAAACTTGTCAGTAGTACGTGATTTATATGCAATAGAAAATAAGATCATAAAATAATTTTATTTTATGATTAAATATTTAAAATTAGTCAGAAAGTTATCCACAGGTTTTTAGAGTTATCCACAGGTTTTTAGAGTTATCCACAGGTTTTTAGAGTTATCCACAGGTTTTTTAGAGTTATCCACAGGTTAATAAAATGTATAAATATGCAAATTATATTCTGTTTTTTTGTATTTTTATAATAAACAAATTTTTCAGAAAATTTAACCTCAAAAAGTTATCCACAGTTATCCACAGAGTTATCCACAAGTTATCCACAGGTTATCCACAGGCACTTTGTAGTATTTTCAAGGCTTTGACATAGTTATCCACAGGTTTTTGTCTCCCCTACTACTACTAGAAAATACTTATATTATTATTATTACAAAATCGAGAAACGAAAGGAATGCATATTTATGCTAATTTACTGCGAGCAAGAATTATTAATCAACAGTATAAACATCGTATTGAAAGCATGTTCAACAAAAAACACTATTCCAATTTTAGGGTGCATTTATTTAAAAGCCGAAGGTACAAATTTAACTTTAATTGGAAATAATTTAGAATTAGGTATAGAGAGTACTTTAAATGCCCATATTCTAAAAGAGGGTTCAATAGCAATTGAATCTAAAATATTTTCAGAGATAATAAAAAAAATGCCTAACGATGAAATTGAATTGAGTTTAGATGAAGAAAACAATACGGTAACAATTACATGTAAAAACTCTACGTTCGTAATCAAAGGAAATCCTGGAATTGATTTTCCAGATTTGCCTAAACTTACAACTAAAGAAAGTTATACTTTACCACAATCAAAATTTAAAGAAATGATTAAACAAACTATTTTTTCAATATCACAAGAGGAATTGAAACCTACACTTAACGGAGAGTTATTAGAATTAAAGGACAACATATTTAAAATTGTTGCTGTAGATGGATTTAGAATGGCTTATAGACAAACATTACTAACAGAACCATCTATATCTGCTCAATCTGCAATTGTTCCTGGAAAAACTTTAACCGAAATCGGCAAAATATTAGCAAATAATGAAACTCCAGTAACTATTTACTTTGAGAAAAATCACATAATGTTTGAAATAGACAATAGTAAAATAGTTTCAAGACTATTAGATGGTGAATTTTTAAAGTATGATCAAATATTTTTAGATAATTATCAAAGTAGAGTTAGAATAGATAAACATGAACTATTATTAAGTTTAGAAAGAACAGAGCTTATTTCACGTGAAGCAAAAAATAGCCCTGCAAAACTGGAAATTACAAATAATTCAATGTTGGTAAGTTCAGAAGCAGAACGTGGAAATGTTCGAGAAGAATTGAATATAGAGCTAGAAGGTGAGGAACTTACTATTGCTTTTAATCCAAAATATTTAATTGATGCTTTAAGAGCTATTGAAGATCAAACAATTATTATTGACTTTTTATCACCTTTAAGTCCTTGTATTATTCACGTCGAAGAAGGAAATTATAAATATTTAATTTTACCAGTAAGAATCAATTTATAGATTATTATTTTGAACTTAAGATGATTTTAAGTTCAAAATTTAAATTTGAAAAAGGAAAATTACATGAAAAAAATACAAATATATACAGAGTTTATAAAATTAGATCAATTTATGAAATTAGCATCATTAGTGACTTCAGGAGCAGAGGCTAAAAATATGATCCTAGAAGGCTGTTTGTTCGTAAATGGACAATCATGTACCCAACGTGGAAAAAAGCTAAGAGAAGGCGATATAATTGCATTTAAAGAGCAACAATGGATAATAGAAAATGAAAATCACGCAAATTAGATTAAATAACTTTAGAAATTATGATAATTTAGAATTGAACCTATCACAAAATAGAAATATTTTCATTGGAGATAATGCTCAGGGAAAAACTAATATTTTAGAGGCTATATATATGTGTGCTACTGCACGTTCACACAGAACAAACTATGCTAAAGAAGCTATTAAATTTGAGCAAATGCAAGCTATTATAAACTTAAAACTTCAGAAAAAATATTTTGATGAAAGTATAGAATTTACTTTAAATCGCACAAATAAAATAGTTAACATAAATTCACAGCCTTTGAAGAAAGTAAAAGAATTATTTGGATGTTTAAGTTTAATAATGTTTTCTCCAGAAGATCTAGAAATCATCAAAAAATCACCAAAAGATAGAAGAAAGTTTATAGATTTGGCATTATGCCAATATGACAAAGTTTATTATCATGATTTACAACAATATTGTAAAATTTTAAATCAACGCAATAATTTACTAAAACAAAAAAATACTCAACCAGAAATATTAGACTCATGGGATGAACAACTAATTTACTATGGTTTAAGAACTATAGAAAAAAGAAAAAAATTTATTGGTATATTAAATAAATTAGCAAATAAAATTCATTTAGAAATTTCAAACCAAAATGAAAATTTAGAAATAATATATACACCAAACTGCAGTCAAGAAAATTTCGTAAATAAATTATTGGCTAATAGAAAAAAAGATATAATTGCAAAAACAACTTCAATAGGACCGCATAAAGATGATTTCAAAATTTTAATCAATAATTATGAAACTAAAATTTATGGTTCACAAGGACAGCAACGTACTGCTATATTATCCATAAAAATTGCTGAATTAGAAAATTTGAAGCAAACTTTAAATGATTATCCAATTTTATTATTAGACGATGTTTTATCAGAATTGGATTCTAAAAGGCAAGCATATTTGATGAACTATACAAAACATATTCAAACTTTCATCACGGGAACTGAAATAAATCCATTATTATCGAAAAATACAGAAAAAAGTAGAATATATTTTGTAACAAATGGAAATGTTAGGATATAAATTTGCCAAAATAGGTTGATTTATGTATAATAGTTAATATACAATAATAATTTAAAAAAAAGGAGTGATACATTGGAAGCTTATGACGAAAATCAAATTCAAATTTTAGAAGGACTACAGGCAGTTAGAAAAAGGCCTGGAATGTACATCGGAAGCACTTCTCTAAAAGGCTTACATCATCTTGTTTACGAAATAGTAGACAACGCAGTGGATGAAGCTTTAAGTGGATTTTGTAGTGCAGTTGACGTAACAATTCATGAAGACAATTCTATCTCAGTTTTGGATAACGGACGTGGAATTCCAGTCGGAATACATCCACAAAAAGGAATTCCTGCTGTAGAAGTAGTGTTTACGATATTGCATGCAGGAGGTAAATTTGGAGGCAGTGGATATAAGATGTCAGGTGGGCTACACGGGGTAGGAGCATCCGTTGTAAATGCTTTATCTGAGTGGTTAATAGTCCAAATAAATAGTGAAGGCAAAATTCATGAACAAAAATTTGAACGTGGAAACGTGACACAAAACTTGACCGTTATAGGAGATACAGCAACAACAGGAACATTTATACATTTTAAACCTGACGCTGAAATATTTGAAATAACAATATACGAATTTAACATTTTGCAACAACGTTTACAAGAAATAGCCTTTTTAACTAAAGGACTAAAAATAAACTTGACTGATAAAAGAGAAGAACATAAAAAACACAAATCTTTTTGTTATGAAGGTGGGATTAAAGAATTTACAACTCATCTAAATAGACATAAAACTGCTATTTATCCAGAAGTATTTTATTGTCAAGAAGAAAAAAATGATATAATAGTTGAAGTAGCTTTTCAGCATAATGATACATATGTTGAAAACATATTTACTTTTGTAAACAATATCAATACTACAGAAGGTGGAACGCATTTAGCTGGATTTAAATCTGCTTTAACAAAAACAATAAATGATTATGCAAAAAAAGTGGGTCTAATAAAAGAAAATGAGAAAAATTTGTCTGGAGAAGATATAAGAGAAGGTATTACAGCTGTTATAAGTCTTAGAATTTCTGAACCCCAATTTGAAGGACAAACTAAAACAAAACTAGGAAATGCGGAAGTTCGAGGTATTGTAGATAGTGTAGTAGATGAAAAGCTAATGATATTTTTAGAACAAAATCCTCAAGTGGGTAAAATGATTGTTCAAAAAGGTTTAATGGCCTCAAGAGCAAGAGATGCTGCAAGAAAAGCAAGAGACTTAACACGTAGAAAAAGTGCTTTAGAAATTTCAGCACTACCTGGTAAATTAGCAGATTGCTCAGAAAAAGATGCTAGTAAATGCGAAATATACCTAGTAGAAGGTGATTCAGCAGGTGGCTCTGCTAAAAGTGCAAGATCAAGACAAACGCAAGCTATTTTGCCTCTAAGAGGAAAAATTCTAAATGTTGAAAAAGCCAGATTAGATAGGATGTTGGGAAGCGAAGAAATTCGTAACATGATTACAGCATTTGGAGCAGGAATAACAGAAGAATTTGATCTAAAAAAACTTAGATATCACAAAATTATTATTATGACAGATGCGGATGTTGACGGGGCACACATTAGAACATTATTACTAACGTTTTTCTATAGATATTATAAAGACTTAATTTTACAGGGGCATATTTATATTGCACAACCCCCTTTATATCTAGTGGAAAAAAATAAGAAGAAATATTATGCCTATGATGATAGTGAACTAAATAGGTTGTTAGAAGAAATTGGAAAAAGTGGTGGATATAGATTGCAAAGATATAAAGGGCTTGGAGAAATGAACCCCAGCCAATTGTGGGAAACAACAATGAACCCAGAAACTAGAACACTAGTTAAAGTTAAAATTGAAGATGCAGTTGAAGCTGAAGCAATATTTACGGATTTAATGGGTGATAAAGTAGAACCACGAAGAGAATTTATAAAAGAGTATTCAAAATCAGTAGTTAATTTAGATATTTAGGCGAGGTGAAATAATGGATAAAATTATTGATATAAATATTCAAGATGAGATGAAAAAATCTTATATTGACTATGCTATGAGCGTTATTATTTCACGTGCACTTCCAGATGTTAGAGATGGATTAAAACCAGTTCACAGAAGAATTTTGTACGCAATGAATGAATTAAATCTTGGACCAGACAAGCAATACAGAAAATCAGCCCGTATTGTAGGAGATACAATGGGTAAATATCATCCACATGGTGACTCATCAATATATGACGCAATGGTAAGAATGGCACAAGACTTTTCTACAAGGTATCCACTGGTAGATGGGCATGGAAACTTTGGAAATATAGATGGAGATAGTGCAGCTGCAATGCGTTATACCGAAGCTAGAATGAGTAAACTTGCTATGTTTATGTTGATGGAAACAGACAAAAACACTGTAAAGTTTAAAGCTAACTTTGATGAATCTATGCAAGAACCAGAAATACTGCCAGCGAGATACCCAAATTTGTTGGTTAATGGTTCTTCGGGTATAGCAGTTGGTATGGCAACAAATATTCCCCCACATAACATGGGTGAAGTCATTGATGGAGTAGTAAAAATTATAGACAATTTTGTTGGAAATAATGAGGAGCAAGAAATAAGAGACACAGATGTAGAGGAATTAATGGGCTTAATAAAAGGTCCGGATTTTCCGACTGGTGGCATAATTCAGGGAAAATATGGAATTGAGCAAGCATATAGAACAGGTAAAGGTAAAATAAAAGTTAAAGCAAGAACTCTTATCGAAGAATTACCAAATGGAAAACCACAAATAATTGTTACTGAAATTCCATATATGGTTAATAAAGCAAAATTAGTAGAAAAAATAGCTGAACTAGTTAAGATAAAAAAAGTTGAGGGAATAACAGATTTAAGAGATGAGTCCGATAGGGAAGGCATGAGAATTGTTGTTGAACTTAGAAGAGATGTAAATCCTAATATAATTCTTAATCAACTGTTTAAATATACCCAATTGCAAGAAAATTTTAGTGTAAATTTATTGGCTTTATTAGATAGTGAACCTCAAATATTTAATTTAAAAAGCATGTTAGAAGCTTATTTAGAACACCAAACTGTTGTTGTAACCAGAAGGACGGAATTTGATTTAAATAAAGCTGAAGCGAGATCACATATCATTCAAGGCTTAAACAAAGCACTAGATATGATTGATGAAATAACTTATTTAATTAGTAATTCTAAAAATACGCAAGAAGCAAAAGAAGCACTTCAAGATATTATTGAATTAACAGAAGTTCAAGCACAAGCTATAATCGACATGAGATTAAGAGCTTTAACTGGACTAGAAAGACACAAATTACAAAAAGAGCTAGAAGATTTAAATATTAAAATAGATGAATATAAATCTATTCTATCAAATAAAATTAATCTGTATAATTTAATTAAAAAAGAATTGTTAGACATAAAAATAAATTATGCAGATGAAAGACGTTCAGAAATAACATTTCTTGATGATGAAATAGATATTGAAGATTTAATCCATGAAGAACAAGTGGTAGTGACTATAACAAATTTAGGATATATCAAAAGAATACCTTTAGATACCTATAGACAACAAAATCGTGGTGGAAAAGGTGTAATTGGTTTAAGTACAATAGAAGAAGATTTTATTGCACATTTCTTTATAACTTCAAATTTAGATGATATTTTATTTTTTACTAATGCTGGAAAATCTTACAAAATAAAAGCTTATAAAATTCCAAGTGCAGGAAGAACTGCTAGGGGTATTAATATTAAAAATCTATTAGAATTTGGTGCTGAAGAAAAAATTAGTGCAGTATTTCCAGTGCAATCAACCGAAAATATTACTAGATATCTTACAATGATTACTAAGCAAGGAATTATTAAAAAAACAGATATTCAGTCTTTTAATAATATCCGAAAAGGTGGTTTAATTGCTTTAACTTTAGCTGAAAATGATGAACTTATTGGAGTGTATGAAACAAACGATGAGGACACAATCTTTGTTGCTACAAAAAACGGTAGAGGAATTTTGTTTAAAGGTAAAGACGTTCGACCAATGGGAAGAACAGCACGTGGAGTTAGATCAATAAAGTTAGTAGAAGATGATTTTGTAGTAGGAGCCACTGTTCCAAAAGAAGGTCAACAGATCTTATTAGTTTGTGAGAATGGACTTGGTAAGAGAACTAAGATGGATGAATTTAGAACTCAAAACCGTGGTGGAAAAGGCTTAACAATTTATAAATCAAATGAGAAAACAGGAAAAATTGTTGGAATAGTTTCTGTTTTTGAGGAAGAAGATTTATTATTAATTACTTCTGAAGGTATAATAATTCGTATTCAAGTAAATCAAATATCAAGTGTAGGTAGATATGCTCAAGGGGTTAAATTAATTAATTTAAATCCAGGAGTGCAAGTGGTTAGTATGGATAAAATTAAAGAAATCAAAGACGAAGTGGTTGAGGATGGAGAATGAAAAAATTATCAATTATAATATTATTAATAAATTTAATTGGTATATGGAGAGTATACGGCGACGATATACTCTTCTACTATCAAAAAGCATATTCTTATTGTTATGACAATATATCTGAATATCATCAACAGTACATAGAGAGAACTACAGAAAACAATTTTGAAAATAAGCAATATAGTGTAAAACAGGGAAACACAACAATTGGAATTTTTGATTACATAGAAGATGCTTTGTTGGAAGCAGAAGACATGGCAAGAGCAATAGTAATAGACAATACTACAAATACATGGATACATACAACTTTAAATGATTATATTTTAGTTGCAGACGACCTAATGCTAGATTTTGTAGATTTTACAGAAGCATACGAATATGCAAAAGAAAATAACGGAGATGTTATTTATTTTAAAGATAACAAGAATATTTTGTGGGAAAGAGAATATGAAAAAATTCCTAAACAAAAAATAGCTGTACCTCATATAAAACAATTACCAGAACTAGGTAGAGGTTGTGAAGTAACATCTTTAGCTATGTTGTTAAATTATCATGGAATAAATGTATCCAAAATGACACTAGCTGAGGAAATAAAAAAAGATAATACTTCTCATTCGGTTGATGAGCATGGTAGGATGCATTTTGGAAACCCATATGATGGATTTGTTGGAGATATGTACAATTTACAAAATGAAGGATATGGAGTTTATCATGGGCCTATTACTGACCTAGCTAATCAATATGCAACGGCAGTGGATTTAACAGGAATAGAGTTTGAAGAATTACTAGAGTTTGTGTCAAGAGGATATCCTATACTAGTAATAACAAATGCATCTTACAAATATCTACCAGAACATGAATTTGAACTGTGGCACACACCAACAGGAGTTGTAAAAGTAACATGGAGAATGCATTCAGTTGTTATAAATGGGTATACAGAAAAAAATATAATAATTAATGACCCACTATATTATACTGGAAATCGCCAATTGAATTTGCAAGATTTTAAAGAAGCTTGGGAACAAATGGGAAATCAAGCAGTTATGGTTTTACCACAAGTTTAAAATATAGATTTATATACATAAACCATTCAATTTCGATAAATAATAATGCGAACAATATATTTTGATAAAGGGAGTATTATTTATGAGCGAAAGAATAAAACATTCCAAGCTATGGTATGTAATGTGGTGGATTTTTGGAATATTTGTAGTAATAATTGTATTGGTATTAATATTTATGCACTTTGGTGGATTTAGTACGGGAGAATATGGAAATACCAAAGAGTTTGCTGAATATGCACAAACAATTCAAGATATTACAATAC
>LJDB01000108.1 GCA_001983455.1 Candidatus Epulonipiscium fishelsonii | reverse complement strand
TGCTCAGTTTCTTCACTGAAGTTAATTTCCACTGGTGCTGATACATCTTCATTAAAGTTAATTTCTATAGGTTGCTCAGTTTCTTCACTGAAGTTAATTTCCACTGGTGCTGATACATCTTCATTAAAGTTAATTTCTATAGGTTGTGCTATTTCTTCATTAAAGTCAAGATCCACTGGTTGTGCTATCTCTTCATTGAAGTTAATTTCCACTGGTGCAGATACATCTTCATTAAAGTTAATTTCTATAGGTTGCTCAGTTTCTTCACTGAAGTTAATTTCCACTGGTGCGGATACATCTTCATTAAAGTTAATTTCTATAGGTTGTTCAGTTTCTTCACTGAAGTTAATTTCTATAGGTTGTTCAGTTTCTTCATTGAAGTTAATTTCCACTGGTGCAGATACATCTTCATTAAAGTTAATTTCTATAGGTTGTTCAGTTTCTTCATTGAAGTTAATTTCCACTGGTGCTGATGCATCTTCATTAAGGTCAAGATCTACTGGTGCTGATACGTCTTCATTAAAGTCTGCTTCCACTGGTTGTGTTATCTCTTCACTAAAGCCTGCTTCCACTGGTTCTACTATTTCTTCAGAATTAAGGTTATCTATTTCTTCTGCTGCAACAGCTCCAATTATTATACCTCCAACTAATTCCTCAATCGGTGCATCTTCTTCTGTATACTCTTGTTCTATTTTTGGTGTAGCTTTTTTGACACGTTTCCATTTTCCAAAAAAGTTTCTTTTAAATTCAGATTTTTTATTTTGTGCTTCAATTATATTAACATTTTTTAAATAACGCATACCTTTTTTAATATCTTGAGCATAGCCTAATCCTTCTACATACATAATCCCTTGACAATAGTTACTTACATTGGTTGGTTTATTATTATTTAAAAATCTCTCTAGTAATTCTATGGCTTTTTTGTAATCAGTTTTACATCCATCACCTAAAACTAACAATAAAGCACATTCGTCATTTTTAATAGTATTATCTAACTCATCAGCCATAATATAATATGTAACTGCTTTTCTGTTATTTTTTTTAACGCCATTGTTTCCTGCTGCATAAATTTGACCTAAGAAAACATATATCTGTTTTTGCATATCTTCATATACAAATGATAGTGCTTTTTCAAAGCATTCTAGTGCTTTTTCATGATTTACTTCTGTACCCACACCATTCATATATAGCAAGCCTAGTCTATAGAAAGTTCTTTTATCTCCACCTTCCATTCCTTTTAATGTATATTCAAAGGCAGTTTGGTCGTCTCCTCTATCTCTAATAAAATTGTAGTAGTCATACATAAACTCAATATTTTTTAAAGTTTCTGCTCCATATGTAATAATTTCCTTTCGTTTTAGCTTATTAGCAGAAATAACTCCAGTAATACCTTTATTATAAATTGCAATTAAACTATTACCTGCTGCATATATTCCGTTCTCAAATGAATGTCTAAACCAATTTATAGCTTCCAACTTATAATTGATATAAGCTCTTGCAAAATTAGGATGTTCTGAGTCTACTTCTTGGACAAAGAATGTATCTTCCCAAGTCATTGCACTAGCTATCAAATATTGACAAAAAGCTTCTCCGTCTGTAGCCATTTTATACACTTTATCAAATGCTACTTTTAAAGTTTTTGAATTTAAGTAGTTACGTATGTCATAATCATCCGTCAATCCTGCTACGCCTATCCCACCTATAATAGCTATACTGCTTCCACCAAGAATAGCTTTTTTCAAAAGAAAATCCGCTTTTTTATCAGGTAAAATTCCATGTCCTTTCCAAATGCCAGAGTAACATACAGAAAGCAAAAACATCGCATCCATATCATCTTTTTCAACGGCCTCATTAAGTATCCTCAGTGCTTCCTCGGGATTGGTACCTCCTCCAGTCATTCCATAGTATAAATAATTTAATGCCAATTCCACTTCATCGCTAAAAAATTTTCCCATTTGTTTGTCTCCTTCTCTTATATAATTTTAAAATTGTGAACAAGGTGCTGTCCCCTATTTAATAGTATAACATATTTTTTGGTCTCTATGATATAATTTTTTTTTTCACTTTTAATTTATAATTATAAAAATGTTACTTACTTCAATAATAAAAAACGGTTTTTTCATACCAGTATTTGCATATGCTTCAGAAGCAGTTTCATGATCACGCATTGTTAACTCTACTTCTTCTATATGTAATATGAGTTTCGGCTCTTTTAATTTTCCTTTGACTGCGTAATATACAATAAATTCATCCATAGATAAATCCATAATTTCTATAGGAAACTGTATATCAATCCCCAATCCCTCTAAATAATCTGCTACCTTTGGATATTTGTTTTTAAAATTATTTCTAAATTTGATACAACTAGGGCACTCACATTGTTCATTATACAAATCACGATAATAATACGTATATTCTTTATTAATTTCATTCATCTATTTCTACCTCCAATTTAACTATATAAAAAATCCCATACCTTTTATAGGCAAGGGATTATTTCTATGGTGCTACAGGTGTAATATCCATCTCAAGTAGTGGCTCAGTTTCTGACTCTGCCACAGGTTCTTTGTCTGCATTAAAAACAAGTGTACTTTGCATCATCTGCTCTAAATAAGTAATTCCAGCGTTCAAATTTTGCATTTCCATCCTTAAACTTTGCATTTCTGTTCTTAAATCAATAACAAGACTCACCATAATAAGATTAAAGAATAAACTTATTATAATTAAAAAATAGATTATATTATCTTTCTTTTTTTGCTGTGATGACGCTGTTTTTGTTGCGTTTGCCAAGATAATTTCTCCTTTATAGATTATAATAAAATGATTATATTATACAGAATATTATTTTGTCAAATCATTTTAAATTTATCCTCGTAAAATTTCTTCGCATACATTTACACCATGTGTAGCAAGTTCCACATCTTCAGCAGCACTTCCTCCACTAACACCAATTGCTCCAACAATACAATTGTTATGTTTAATTATATCTCCACCGCCAAAAATGACTATTTTACCATGGTTTGTAAATTGTATTCCATACAATGAAGATTCTGGTTTTGCAAGTCCGCTTAATGTTTCCGTTGACATTTGAAATGCTGTAGAAGTGAAAGCTTTATTTAACGCTATATCAAAGCTGCCTAAAAAAGCGCCATCCATACATTGAATTGAAATAGGGTTTCCTGATGCATCAGATATAGCAACTACCACTTTTAGTCCCATATCTTTTGCTTTTTCTTGTACCTTAGCAATAACTTTATTTGCAATCATTAAATTTATCATGGTTAATGTTCCTCTTTCTATTTTTTTATATAACGTTGTCTAGCCACCAATTTTACATTCTATATCACAATTTGATTCAACTACTGCTTTCAAACCTTTTATTTTTTCAGAGCTTGGTGGTAAAATATCCGTCATTGGATATTTACGTCCAAGTCCTTCATATTTGTCTTGCCCCAGTCTATGATATGGCAAAAGATGTATACAGCTTACATTACCAATATCTTTTGCAAAGCATGCAATATCTTTAATTTCATCTGGATGATCATTAAAGCCAGGAATTACAGGAATACGAATGCTTAGTTCAGTCATATTAGATTGTGCAACTTTTCTTGCATTTTCTAATATTAATTCATTGGCAACACCTGTATAAAGCTTATGCTTTTCTGAATTAATATGCTTAATATCCATTAAGAATTGATCTAAGTATGGTAAAATCGCTTCAATTATATCATATTTTACAGCTGCCATACTTTCAATTGCAGTCGTTATCATGCTTTGCTTTGAAGCCATTAATAAAGCTTGGGAAAACTCTGGTTGATTTAGACACTCCCCACCAGAAAGCGTAAGACCTCCCTTTGTTCTTCTATAATAAGCACGATCCTTATCTACAATTTCCATTACTTCTTCCACTGTCATATCTTTCCCGACAACTCGAGTTTGGTTATTAACTACCATTTCCTCAGTTTCAAACTTTTGTGACTCTGGGTTAGAGCACCATTTACAACGCATAGTACAACCTTTTAAAAATACGATTGTTCTTATGCCTCTTCCATCATGGACAGAATATCTTTGTATATCAAATACTTTTCCCTTTAAAATATTATTTCCCCCTCAGTATTATAATAGGCGGATATTATCCGCCTATATAATTAAAATGTTAATTCCGTACGATTTATAATGTCTTCTTGTAAAGATTTAGATAAGGTAACAAAGATTGCACTATATCCAGCAACACGTACAACTAGTTGTTTGTATTTATCTGGATGTTCTTGAGCTTCACGTAATGTGTCTCTATCTACAACATTAAATTGAATATGGCTACCTTTTCTTTCAAAGAAAACACGGATAAGACTTATAAAGTTTTCTATTCCAGACTGACCATCTAGTGCAGTTGGATGGAATTTTTGATTAAACAAAGTACCATTTGATGCAATAAAGTGATCCATTTTAGAAACAGAGTTTACAGCTGCTGTTGGTCCAGCAACATCTTTTCCTGCTGAAGGTGAAACTCCATCCGCAACTGGTGTAAATGCTAAACGACCATCAGGTGTAGCTCCAGTTTGCCCTCCAAGAGGCACATTTGCAGAAACAGGGTATAGTCCTGCTTGGAAAGTTCCTCCACGTGGGTTTTTGTATTTTTCAACTGGTTTAGTAAATACATAAGCTACATCTCTTGCAAGTAAATCAACTTCATCTAAGTCATTTCCAAACTTAGGTAATTCATCAATCCATTTTTTAACATTTTCGCATAGTTGTTTATCTTCTGGAGAAATATTTTTAGCTGCTTCTTCATTTACTCCATAGCCATAATTCAACTCTAGTACTTTTTTAAGTTGTTCAAGAGTTATTTTGTTTTGTTCAAAAACTAATTCTTTTACAGTATAAAGAGAGTCTGCCATGTTTGCAACACCAAATCCTTGTGGACCTGTGAAGTTGTAAACCGCTCCACCTTCTTGAACTGTTTTTCCTCTACCAATACAATCTTCTATCATACAAGATTGGAATGGATTTAAACCACGAATAGAATGAGCTTTATCCACTGCGTTGTTAGAGTTAATCATTAAAGAGATTTGATAATCCATTTGAGTTTTATAAGCTGTATAAAATTCATCAAATGTTTTAAAGTTGTTCATGTCTCCAGTTTGTTTGCCCACAAGAACTCCATTGTCCATACCATTTGAAAACACTAGTTCTAGTGGACGGCACATATTAAAGAACGCAGAATCATGCCATCCTTCAGTTTTACCACCTTTTTGTGGTTCAACACATCCAATAATGTTGTAATCTCTTGCATCTTGAAGAGTTAATCCTCTACTCATCAGTGCAGGTATAATTACTTCGTCATTATAGAAAGCAGGTAATCCAATTCCAGTTTTGGTTAATCCAGAAGCTGCAACCATTAAATCATCTGGAGTACCATTCCAAACACGCATTGATAGAGAAGGTTGAGGTAAAAATACATTATGAGATGCTTGAATACACATGAAAGACAAATCATTAGTTGCATCCACACCATCAGGAGTTTGACCACCAACAATTAAGTTTTGGAATGCACCATATCCAGCAAATCCTTCCGCTCCACCTAAATCTCTACATTTAGTTAAATCATTAAGTTTTACCCAAAGACTATCAATTAGTTCTTGAGCAAATGCTCTAGTGATTTTTCCTTCTTTAATATCTTTTTCATAATAAGGATACATGTATTGATCAAAACGTCCAGGAGAAATTGAGTGTCCGCTTGATTCAATTTGTATTAATTGTTGAACAAACCAAAAACTTTGACAAGCTTCATAGAAGTTTGTTGCACCATTTGCTGGAACATTCTCACAGTTCTTAGCTATTTGCAATAATTCTTGTTTGCGAGTTTCGTCTTGACAACGTTCTGCTTCTTCTCTTGCAAGTTTTGCATGTCTATTTGCATAGGTAATTACACCCTCACAACTAGTAATAACAGCATCATAGAATGCACATTTTTCAGGATAATCTTTTTCAGATATATCACATTTTGCCATTGCATCTTTAGTTTTTTGAATTATTCCATTATATCCAATTGCTAATACTTCACCATAATTCACAGTTACATGCCCAACTCCACCATAAAGGTAGTTTCCAACTGTAAAAATGTTATGGTCTATTGAAAGTATAGTTTCAGGAGTCATAAGTGAAAGTGCTAGTTCACTAACAGTTTTTCCGTCCCAATATTTGTGAGCTTCAGATAAAGCTTTTTTACTTTCTTCACTAATATAAAATGGGTCAGCACTTCTTGTTGCCAATGTATCAAATTCTGCCTCAAGCCATTTATTTGAATACTCAGGATATGTTTGACATCCTCTAGGTTTTGTAGAGTTGCTTCCAACAATCAATTCTTCTTCACGAATTACAACAGGAATGTTTTCCAATACATGTGCAAATGCTTTTGCTCTACGCAAAACAGCTAGTTCGTCTTCTGTTTGTTTATAAGACTCTGTTAGAAGTACTGCTCGATATGACTCAACTTCGGGCATATCTTTAAACATACGATCGACTAACCTCGTAATACGTTCACTTTTTGGTTCCACTGTAGTATTATATTTTTTCATTTAACTATACAACTCCTTTTTATAATGTTAAAAATTTGACATTTCATAAGTGTAATATGACCATATTTTTAAATAATTTTTCGGGTATTCTTTTCTGAAATATTTTTAATATTAAAATAAAAATGCTTTGTTTAGTATTAATTCAATGTTTTATAATCAAAATGACTAGTTTATAGTAGTTACTATATATGGCCATATTTAAATTCTACAATAAAAAAATAATTTTTTCAAGTATTAATTTATAAAAAAATAATTTTTTTGGTTTATTTTTTCAATTAATTAGGAAAATATTTGTACAATTTTTATGAGTGGGCACCTAGACAAGTACATGTCAGGAAATCAAGTACTAGGCAAAATGATGGGAGCAGATTTTTATACGAAATAAAAAAAATAAGAAAAGGTAGCAGGCCTTTTCTTATTTTTTTTAACTATACTTCTTTAACTTCTTCAATTTCCTCAGTTTCTTCAATTTCTTCAATTTCTGGATTAATACATCTGCCATAAAGAATAGTAATATTGTGAAGCTTTTGGGTTAATTCTTCGGTTAGTTCAAATTGGTTCATTCTCCAAGACCAATTTCCACCCAGTGTAGAAGGATAATTCATTCTTGCAGTATTTCCAAGGTTTAGTAAATCTTGCATTTGAGTAATTGCAATGTCTCCAACACTACTCCAAGCTCCACGAATAAATCCCCAGGTATATCCTTCATTAGCAGTAAGTTTTAAATAATTTATAGCATGTTGTATATCTTTTGTTTCTCCAGTAGTCTCCATCCATCCTCTAATTGTATCGTTGTCATGAGTTCCTGTATAGACAACACAGTTTTTATCATAGGTATGAGGAATATACTCACTTTCTTCACGTGTATCAAACGCAAATTGAAGAACTTTCATTCCAGGAAATTTCGTTGCATTTCTAAAATCAATTACAGATTGAGTTAAATATCCTAGATCTTCTGCAATTATATTTAAATTATCGCCTAAAGCATTTTTTATAACATCAAATAACTTTATAGCTGGACCTTTTACCCATTTTCCGCCCGCTGCAGTTTTATTTCCAAATGGAATTTCCCAAAATGCCTCAAATCCTCTAAAATGGTCAATACGAATAACATTATAAAGTTTTAAGCTTTCTTTTATTCGGTTAATCCACCAGCCATAACCCGTATATTCTAAATATTCCCAATTATAAATAGGATTTCCCCAAAGTTGTCCTGTTTTAGAAAAAGCATCAGGAGGGCATCCTGCTACAACAGTAGGATTTCTGCTGGAATCAAGCTTAAATATTTCTGGATTAGCCCATGTGTCGCAACTATCACTTGCCACATATATAGGAATATCTCCAATTATTTCAATCTCCAAGCTATTTACATAAGATTTTAATTTATTCCATTGTTTAAAAAATTCGTATTGGATAAATTTCCAAAATAATATCCTGTCTTCAAGTTCATGCTCATAATAGCAAATTGCGTTGTTCCATCTCAATTTTATGTCTTCAGGCCATTCTTGCCATCCCACCATGCCCATTCTTTCTTTTACGGACATAAATAAGGCATAATCATGAAGCCATTGACCTTCTTGAAATGCAAATGCAATTATTTCATTAAAACATATATTTTTAGCATTGTTAAATGCAATTTCTAGGACTTTATAGCGGTTATTAAACATTTTTTCATAGTCAACTTGTTCTGGATTGTTTCCAAAGTCAAGCTGATTATAGTCTTCTAATTTTAATAGCCCTTCTTCTGCTAAAGTATCTAGATCGATAAAATACGGATTTCCGGCAAAAGCTGAAAAAGATTGATATGGTGAGTCACCATAACTAGTATGCCCTAGAGGTAATATTTGCCAATATTTTTGTCCTGCTGCACTTAAGAAGTCTGCAAACTCATAAGCTTCTTTTCCAAATGTTCCAATTCCATATTTTGAGGGTAAAGATGATATATGCATTATAATTCCACTACTTCTCATTTCTCTTTCTCCTTTTGATTTCTATTTATGTGATGTTTTTTTATTGTCTTTACATTTTAATATTTTAAGTGTAATATTAAGTCATAAAATATAAAAATGGAGTGATTTTATGACATTTGAAGAAATTAATACACTTAACACTTATAATACGTCTGAATTTGAAGAAAAATTTACGTATTCACAACCTGATTTAGGTGCAAATTATTCTCCTGAAGAAACTATATTTAAAGTTTGGTCACCTCTTTCTACTTCTATATTTCTAAACATTTATACAAACGAAGAAAATAAAATTTCTTATAGAATGATTGCAACTCCAAAAGGTGTTTGGAAATGCAATGTTAAAGGTGACTTACAAAATGTTTTTTATACGTATACAGTTACAAATGAACTTGGAACTTTTACAATTGTAGATCCATACGCAAAAGCAGTAAATGTTGATGGAACAATGGGTATGGTTATAAATTTAAAAGCTACAAATCCTCCAAATTGGGAAAACGATAAGTTCGACTTTCCAAATTCTCTAGATGCAATAATTTATGAACTACATGTTAGGGATATGTCTATACATGAAAATTCTGGGATACAAAACAAAGGTAAATATCTTGCTTTCACTGAAGAAAATACCGTAAGTTCAGACAACATTCCAACAGGATTAGCTCATATAAAAGAATTAGGTGTAACTCATATACATTTTTTGCCTATATTTGATTTTATTACTGAACAGTACAACTGGGGATATGATCCTCTTAATTATAATGCCCCAGAAGGAGCATATTCAACCAATCCAGAAAATGGCAATATACGAATTGAAGAGTTCAAAAAAATGGTGCAATCTTTGCACAACAATAATATAGGAGTGATTATGGACGTTGTTTATAATCATACAGCACAAACAGAAGATTCCTATTTAAACAGGCTTATGCCATATTATTATTATCGTTGTGACAAATATGGTAATTTTAGTAATGGTTCGGGATGCGGAAATGAAATTGCGTCTGAAAGAAGTATGGTACGCAAATTTATTGTAGATTCTATAACGTTTTGGGCAAAAGAATATCATATAGATGGGTTCAGATTTGATTTAATGGGAATTATGGATATTGAAACTCTAAACGAAATTAGAGAACAATTAAACCAAATCAATCCGCAAATTATTATGTATGGTGAAGGATGGACATGTAGTGATATTTTGCTTGATAAAGATAAAAGTGCTGTAAAAGTTAATACCCCAAAACTTAATAACTATATTGCAAGTTTTAGTGATGACATGCGTGATGCAATAAAAGGTGCTGTATTTTTAAATGAAAATACAGGGTATGTAAATGGTAATTATAATCTTGCTAATTCTATTAAATTTGGAATTGTAGCAGCGACTTATCATCCACAGGTAAAATATGATAATGTAAATTATTCAAAAGCTCACTGGGCAAATGAACCTACTCAATGTATAAATTACGCTGAAGCACATGATAATCTTACGTTATTTGATAAACTTCAAATTAGTTGTGCAAATGCATCTGAAGAAACATTAATTGCTATGGACAAAATGGCTGGTGCAATTGTTTTAACTTCGCAAGGAATACCATTTATCCATGCAGGTCAAGAATTTTTGCGTACAAAAGTGCATCCTGATGGTACAATTGAACACAATAGTTACAATTCTCCTGACAGTGTTAATGCTCTTGATTGGAATAGAAAATATAAATATAAAGATGTATTTGAATTTTATAGAGGTTTGATTTGTTTAAGAAAATCTCATCCAAGCTTTAAAATGAAAACTACGCAGGACATTCAAAATCATTTGACATTTGTAGAACTGCACAATAATAATGCAATAGGATATTTCATAAAAGACTATAAAGATGATAGTTGGAAAAAAATTGGTGTATTTTTTAATCCTACTAATGATATGATTAATGTAGATTTACCTGAGCAAGATTGGATTATAGTTGTAAATCAAAATGCATCGGGAGTGGATGTTTTAGGTGAAATAACAAATGGAAATTTATTTCTACCTCCTCTTAGTCAATTTGTAATTGTAGACACATTTAGTTATAAAAATTTTTAAGCATAATATACTATAATATATCACTTTAAAAAAGGAGTTGATAATTATGTTGATAATTACAGAAAGCATTGATGAGCGTGAAGAACGGAAAAAGCAACCAAATACTATAGTGGTTAATCTGATTAAAAATGAAGTATTTGACTTAGATAATATATTAAAATATAAGCAAGCAATTATTTACTCTAATTTAATGACCAGTAAACTTTATCTAAATCAAACAGTTAGAAGAATTTTAAAAGATAATCTTGATAGAGTATTTATTGTTACAAATATGGTTGATGACAGAAAAGGTTTCAAACAAATCACAAACATTAGATATTATGAAATGACAAGTTCACGAAGCCCAAGTTATGTTACAAGACATTATAAGGAAGTAGGAAAAGATCTAGCGATTCATGGTCTTGGAGAAAAAATTGTAAAGCGTATTGTCAAAGCAATTGAAATGAATGCCCATATTAAAGCAGAGGTATTTTGTAAAACAAAAAAAGATTTTCATGAAATTACTATTACATCAAGAGATCATGACGATACTTTGATAAGTATTCAACTTAATAGTATGCTTTTTGATATAATATCAGTTAAGGAAATACCTGAATTAGAAAATTATAGATTAACTTTAGATTACAAAACAGAATTATATTTTTATAGACAAAATTATGTAGAAATTGAAAATTTAATTCCTACAACAGATTGTTTATCAAATACAATTTTAAAATTATAAGTATCAGCATAAAAATTCCTAGACTTCTAGGAATTTTTTAATAAATACGGAGATATCTTATAAAACTTACTATTATGAATAAACCCAGTGATGCATATTCCTTCTTCTATATAATCTATATTAAGCTTTTGAGCGTTTTCGTGGCAATATCCTACCAATTCAGAATTATTATAAGGAATACAAATTTTGAATTGTTTCATTTCTTCATAAAGTATATTTTCAATTGCTTTAAATAATTCATTGATATTTTCATTACATAAAGCTGAAATATACACACTATGATTGTTGCTGATTTCATTCGTATCTTCAAGTTTATCAATTTTGTTATATACTTTTATTATAGGGATATCTTTTATATCTAAATGGTTAAGAGTTTCTTCAACTACCTGGTTATGAGTATATATATATGGAGAGCTTGCATCAATTACATGCAAAATTATATTTGCAAATTTTGCTTCTTCTAAAGTAGAATAAAATGCTTTTACAAGATGATGAGGAAGTTTTCTTATAAATCCAACAGTATCTATAAAACGACATTCTGAGCCGTTTGGTAAAACAACTTTTCTAGTAGTTGTGTCTAACGTAGCAAAAAGTTTATTTTCGGCATAAATATTACTGCCACTAATTGCGTTTAACAGTGTAGATTTGCCAACATTTGTATAGCCTATAATTGCAATAATAGGAACTTGGTTTTTTTCTCTTCTTAATCTCAATAAATTTCTATGTCTTTTTATTTCTTCAAGTTCTTGTTTTAATATATCCATTCTATTACGAATTTGCCTTTTATCAAGTTCAAGTTTTTTCTCACCAGGGCCACGTCCACCAATTCCCTGTCTGGACATACCCTCTCCGCCAACCCTAGAGTATTCATATTTTAATCTTGCCATTTCAATTTGAATTTTTCCTTCTTTTGAAATAGCTCTATCTGCAAAAATATCAAGGATAATCATTGTTCTATCTAAAACTTTAATTTCTAAAAGTTCAGTTAAATTTCTAAATTGCATAGGAGTAAGTTCATCATCGCATACAACTCCAGAAGCACCACATTTTTCAACTAATTCCTTTAATTCATTAATTTTTCCTTTACCTAAATAATACCCTTTATGAATGCTTTCAACATTTTGTATTAAAGAACCACAAACTTCTGCACCTGCAGTTTCAACTAATTCAACTAGTTCATTAAAGCTTTCCTCTACAGAAATTTCTTCTTCTCGGCCTTTTTTTCTAGCAACAAATAAAATAAATCTTTCTTTTGGATTTTCCATAAAATTGTCCTTCCTTAATCAATTATACATAATAAGAAAAGATCTTTGGATTTTTCTTATTATCATGAATAATAAAAAATTATATCATATAAATTACATGCTTTAATAGGCACTACTTAAATATAATTTTCATAAAATGTAATATTATTAGCTTCTGAAAGGAGATCTTTATGGGAAAACTTAAAGATTTTTTTAAATCTTTTTCCTTTGATGAAATAATATCTGATGAACCATCTTATCTTTCCATTAATTCCTTAGTTTACCCCGAACTTTTAACCATTTCTTCACAGCTTAACAAACTTGAAGTGACTAAAGAATATGGAAAACAAATTGAATTAATGGCATACAACATAACAATTGATAAAAGCGTTCTTGAAGAAATAATACTAGGGTTAACTGATTTGAATCAGCAATATAAAACAAAACTTATGAAAACACAAGATCCTGTGGATGTATTACATGAATATTTAGATTATTGCATAGAAATTGCACGATACACAATTTCTGATGATCCCCCCACATATGAAAATTTTATTGACAACGAAAATTTTGAACTAATTAAAAAGACTTTAATCATTGTAATTAATGTCCAAAAGCTGATAGATGTTGATGAAAATCTTCAGCAATTAATTAATGACTATGCAATTGTGTTTAATACCCTCAATCAACTAACTCCAACTGTACAAGAATTTTTGCCTATCGCAAATACTTTAAAAACTGAAATTACTGAGTTTACAAATGTAGTTACTCAAGTAAAATCACAAAACAAGATGTCCCCAGATTGGAATGGGAAAAAAACTCCACTTATACAACTTCGTCAGCAATTAGTAAAAAAGAGAGAGCAGTTTATAATTGATGAAGAAAACGTAAACGGAGCTATTCTTAAAGTTTATACAGAATGTCAAAAACTACACGAACAGTTTAAAGAAGTTTCTTTATTTATTATCGCAGAAATTCAGGAAATAATTAACACAAGTCCTAGAGATAATGAAATTTTGATGAAACGACAAGAAGTTGCTAACATTAGTCAAATAGTTTCTACTTCACTATTACAAATAGAGAATTTTCGTTCAAAAATATAAAAACTATTATATATATATTTTATAAAAATTTGTCAAAATTAATTAGAAAATATAATTATTAATAAAATAAGAATATTCGTCCCCCTTTTATTAATATTATTAATTAAAGAAGAATTAAAAAAGGGGGATAACGCTATGTTACCAAGAAGAATAAGAGAAAGTTTTGATTTTTTTACAAGAAAAATTAGAGAAATAGTATATCATTACAACAGAAAAAAATGTTTGAGAAACGAAAATTTTGCGAGACTTACATTTGATGAAATATTGAATAGAAGAAATTCAAAGAGAAAAGGACATTTTTATAGACAACAACAAGATTTTAGAATATTTGCAATTATAGGCGTAATATTTTTATGTATATTTATATTTACTAAATGCTTTGGAGGTTCAGCTGAAGAAGTAATTGAAGAAACAATTGAAGTGGAAGAAAAAATTGAAGAAGTTGAAATAAAAAAAACAAGTTTTAATCAAGAAATAATTGAAGAGAAAAATCAGGATGATATATTTGAAATAAAATATAAAGATATTGCAGATATCATACAACTAGCACTAGAGCATGCCCAACCAATCCATAACGCCTTGGGTGCTTGGCACTATGAAACTTTAGCAGGAACTAGTAATTGGAATATAAACCAAATTATTAAAAATGGTGCTAGTGTAAATCAACTATATGAAGAATATAGTAAAATATATGATCAATTTATTTATGACTTAAAGTATTTTCCTGTTGCTGCTCATAATGATTTTGCATATGGTGAAGGAATTTTACTGGACCCTAAAAGCACTAATAACACAGTTGAAGTAGTGAGCATGACAGCAGGAGTTGTTGTGAACAAAGGATGGACAACTGAAACTGGATATACAATAATGATTGAGAGCATAGGAGGTGCTCTTTTTCAGTATGGACATTTATATAAACTCCCACAGAATATCACTATAGGACAAGAAATTGTTGCTGGACATTATCTTGGAAGGATGGGCAATACAGCTGGTTTTGAAGAGGGGACACAAGGAAATGTTCCTGTGAGCTTATCCTTGTCTTGTACAGTTAAATATATGGGTGAAGAAATGAATATAGATATATTTCCATTTTTGGAATGGATAGAAAATAAGCGTAAAGATATTTATTCATAATAAGAAGTAACAACTATATCACTCCATCAAGAGGGAACGCTTCGTATCCCTCATTATAGAAATTTAATTTAATATAGCATATAAAACTGTACCAGATAGCATTAGTGTGCCATTCCAAATAGCAATTCCGCCTGATGAATAAATCAAGTATTTTGAAGTTTTAATACCTGATGCCCCTATTGGGACTGCCACTAGTGTACGGATCATAGGTATAAGCTTTGTAATAAATATAGTAATACTAGCATTTTTTATTAATTTTTGTTCAATGCCCTTTAATTTTTTAGCTATTTTAGGATGCCTTTTATATAAGTTATCTATTAAAGGTTTACCTCCATATTTGCCTATATAATATAAAATCAAAGTTCCTGAAAGCCCTGCTAAAACACTTACTCCTAAAGCCATTAAAAATAATGTTATTTTAGTGCTTGCCCATAAACCTATGGCTGGCATAATAATTCCAGACGGAAATCCTGGTAAATTTAAATGTTCCATAAACACTACAAAAAATATAAAAAGCAAACCGTAATCATTTAAAAACTTTAAAATTTGCAATTGATTCACAATTATATCCTCCAATTAAAAGTATTATTAAAGTATTAGTATATACGTTTATTGGTAAAATATAAATGTCTGTTTAAATTTTTTATAATTTAACCTGTTCCCTAAATTTGCCAGTATATTTTTTATGAAATTCGTCAATACTTCAGTTGTAGCTAAAATATCTTGCATGACATCATGCGTTGGGACAATTTAAGTAGCAAGGTATTTAGCTACCGTTTCTGGACGTTTATATCACACTTCATACTACTTCTTGCTGAGTATAATCTCCTCTTATACATAAATTTGGGTAACATTCTTGTGCTTTATAGCATTTTATAGTATTATAATCTTATAATAATACAGGAGAGAAATATATGCAAGAAACAACAAACTTATTAGAAAATCTATTTTCTACACAAACTTTAATTACAGCAATTTTTAGTAATCCCCGAAAAAAAGAAGCTGCCAATAAAATCATTGTAAAACCAATACTTTTAAACGATACCTACTTGTTTCAATTTGAAGTATTTAAAAACAATCAGGCTCTACATTATAATGTTCAAATAGAAGAATTGCCTCAATTTATAGATGCTAATTGCCCTGAATTTAAACAGGCTCAAATTTTTTCTTCTAAATTTGACTACCAAGTATTAATTAATAAAAAAGGAAGCGAAGTTATAAAGAAAAGTTCTCCTACAAAAAAGCTTAATTCCAGTTTAGATCATAATAGGACAAAAAATTATATTCTTACTGCAGATACTTCAAAAGAGTTTTTGTTTGAACTAGGAATTATGACAAAAGATGGGCAAATTAAGCCTTCTAAATACAACAAATATAAGCAAATTAATAAATATTTAGAAACGATATCTTCAGTTATAAGAGATTTAGACCAAGACTTTTATCATATAATAGATTTAGGCTCAGGTAAATCGTATTTAACTTTCGCTGTCTATCATTATATCACTAAAATTTGTGGCAAAGATGTTAACATAATAGGCGTGGATTTAAAGAAAGATGTAATTGAGTTTTGTAATAATTTAGCTAAAAAATTGAATTATAACAATCTATCATTTGTGTCAGAAGATATAAATGACATTAATTTAGAAAACGTAGACATAGTGATATCTTTGCATGCTTGCAATACTGCTACTGATGCGGTTTTATTTAAAGCTATCAAATGTCAAGCTAAAGTGATTTTGGCCGTACCTTGTTGTCACAATGAATGTTACACACAGATTAAAAATGAGATATTATTTCCCGTTTTACAATATGGAATTCTTAAAGAAAAGATTGCATCTTTTATAACAGATGGCTTAAGGGCAAAACTTTTAGAAAGTGTTGGGTATAACGTAGTAGTTTCAGAATTTATTGATATGGAGCATACTCCTAAAAATATTTTAATTAAAGCTACACTAAATAAGTTTTTATTTGATCCTAAAATCTATAATGAATACACCAATCTTTCTAACTTTTTATCTCTTAATTTAACCCTTGAAAAATTGTTAAAACAAAGTAAAATAATAAAAGATACATCAGGATTACATTAAATATGTTTAACAAGGGAGGTATATTATTGGAAAGGGTAATAAATGAAATATCGGATATTTTAAAATCTAAAGGAGGAAAATATTTAGCACAGCAAATATTATTCGCATCCAGCAAATATAATAGTCAAAAATTTTATGTAAAAGAGTTATCTCATTCAAATGGAATTTTTAGATATCTTGTAGCAGTTGACAATTTAATTACTTATCTAGGGATTATACGTGTTGATCATCGATCAAATCTAACAGATGTAGAGTTATGTGAGTTGACAGATGATATGTTGGGAGACGTAAAATTTTATAGAACTCCTTTGATTAGAGATACTAGAGGACGATATACTCAATTTACAAATAAAATTCAAGAATTAGATTCTGAAGATGATTATAAATTGCTCGCAGGAATTGACCTAATTAATATTGTTCCTAGTTATAAACATGGAAAATTAAGAAAGCCCAACTGTGAGGACAAGACTTCTATTCAATATTTATATCGACCTACTTTTACAAATCACAGTTCATACATTGCTATTGAAGACATTTTAAATTCCAAAAGAATAGACTATCCTGAAATTGGAGCTATTTATGATATCATGATAGACATAGGAATAATAACTAATAATTAAAAAAGAAAAGACTAATAGTCTTTTCTTTTACTCATCTTTGCTATTCATTAAATGATCAAACGTATTAGTTACTTTATCTTTCCATTCGTTTTTAGCTTCCACAAAATCAGTTTTCATTTCCGCTACTTTATTTTTTAGTTTTTTTCTGCCAATTATTTGGTTTACTTCATTTTCAACTTGGTCTTCAACTAATCCCATGAATTCAACTGCTTTGTCAAACAATCCCTTTTCTCCCATAATATAACCTCCAACAATTATAGTATTAAGGTTAGTTTGTCAAGATTGAAAGAAAATATACTTTGAAGTTATAAAAGCATATTTCCAATTGCAGTTAATAGCTGTGATTGGTTTGTATCAAGTAAGGGTGCTAAATTTTGCATCAACTCTTCTAAAAAGTTTCCGCTTAAATCTGGTGAGTCTGGTTCAGATACAACATTATTTGGTGGAGCAGAGTTTTCTGGTTTTGGTGGAATAATATCTTTTGTATTCATATTTTGGGCTGAAAGCTTATTTGTAATAGTATTTAATAGATCTTCCACTGGAAAATCTTTTGTAACATTAAATGTAGTAATATTCGGTTGGTGTACTTCTGGAGCAGGATCAGTCGCTGGTGGAACTGGCTCTGTATGTTGTGTATTATTAGTAGGGGTTTTAGTTGATAATATGTTATTTAGTTCTGTAATTTTAATTAATGCGTCAATTAAATAAACTTTTTCTGGTTCTAAATTTTTCTTGATTTCTTGTAGCAAAGTCGTCTCCCAATTTTCTTCACGATATCTATTTAAGCTTCCATCCAATCCTTTATAAAAGTTCACTGTATTTATAAGTTCCAATACTTTTAAACCAATTGCAACATTTTTTTGAACAGGTTGCTCAAGGTAAGGAACTACACATTTACATACACGCATAAATTCAGAATTTACGCAACGGTCTAAATCATTCACTTTATCACATCCTAATTATCATTTTATAATATTTTATGAAGTTTGCTTGTAAAAATAGAACATTATAAGAGTATAGTTATTTTTATAAATTAAATAGAATAAACTTAATATAAATAATAATTTTGGAGGAATTATATGTTAGATTTTAACGTAGAGCAAGACCTTGAGCAAATCCTTAAATTAATCGCTGAATATATGCATAATAAATATATTTCAGAGGTGGAAGAAGAGATTTTAAACTACCAAAATACTGCAAAAGAGCCTCTACCAAATGAAGCACAATTGATTCAGGCAATTGCACCATTTACTTCTGAAGAAAATTCTAAAGCATTAATAGACATTGTTGAGGTATTTAAATATAACCAAATTATTGAACATATGTTGCCTAAAATCTTGCCTAAAACAGGAGCAAATTCTGAAGAAGACCTTGTAGCAAATATTATAACTCGTGTATTATTATATAAAATTATTCAAAATATGGAAAAGAGTCTATGAATAAATTCCCCTAAATATTGTTAGATGTTGCGGGAGCACGCCCTATTTTTTTGCCTGTGTTCCCGCAATATTATGAAGTAACCTCTATAATTTTGGTTCAATCATGTCATTATTCTCATCAAACTTAAACTCATACGTTCCATTCAAAATTTCAAGGGTAGGATTTTGTTTTGCCTCATCAAGCAATGCTTCAGAAATAAATAGTTCATCTCTAAGCAAACATGGAAATGTTGCATATTCTGGAGTCATTGATACAACACAATTGATAACAGTATCTCTTATAGCCTGTTCTGTCGAACACTCTTTAAATACTTTCATTGTTGAAAAATCGCCTAGTCCTAACACACAGAAATTACCGTGAGATTCAGGAGTTACACTAAAAATAGAAATTCTTTTTATGTCTGGAAACTCTGGATCGGTTTGACCAAGTTCACGAATTCTGCCTATCACTTTGCTGTCCATTCCTCCGCCACTAATGTTTTTACCAATTTCCTTCACTAATAAAATATCAAATACACGTCTTGTGCTAGTTAATTGCATTTTTTATATTACTATTAAAGGTGATTTTCTTATCTTTATTATGAATAATATTCATAGGTGATGGTCTAAGGGAGATTAGTATAAAATATTTGACTAGTACGTCTGGTAAATTAAAAAAATA
>LJDB01000107.1 GCA_001983455.1 Candidatus Epulonipiscium fishelsonii | reverse complement strand
GTATTTTAGTAAGAAAAAAAAAACTCTATAAGAAAGAAAAAAAATAATTTATATAACTAAGGTAACTCATGAAGCAAAAGTAATTCAGTAAAAGACCGCTTTAAGAAAATAAAAAAATAATTTATTTGATCAAGGTAACTCATGAAGTAAAAGTAATTCAGTAAAAGACCGCTTTAAGAAAATAAAAAAATAATTTATTTGATCAAGGTAACTCATGAAGTAAAAGTAATTCAGTAAAAGACCGCTTTAAGAAAATAAAAAAATAATTTATTTGATCAAGGTAACTCATGAAGTAAAAGTAATTCAGTAAAAGACCGCTTTAAGAAAATAAAAAAATAATTTATTTGATCAAGGTAACTCATGAAGTAAAAGTAATTCAGTAAAAGACCGCTTTAAGAAAATAAAAAAATAATTTATTTGATCAAGGTAACTCATGAAGTAAAAGTAATTCAGTAAAAGACCGCTCTAATTTATATTGCTTTTTTTAATACAAATGTTATTATGATTGTTTGTTATTCATATTAATGTATAAATATGCAATGTAGTGAATATTTGTTTGTATTCATTAAAGTAGTTGTTTTGTTATATGTGTATGGGTTTATTTATTATTGTTGTTTTTATTTTGCATACTTTTATTCCTTTTGTGGACTTATTTATATTTTAATTTTTGTAATTATTGTATTTTTCTATATAATTATAAGCGTCTTTGAATATACTGCATACTGCTTTATGCATGCTGGGTTCATAACTTTCTAATATCTGTAGATCATTTTGTAGATTTAAGTTGAAGGGGCATCCAGCACACCCTGTTCTTGTCATTCCATATATTTCGTAGCAGTCTGAGTGTTTGATTTTGTAAAAATTTTTATAGAGCTTCTTATCTTCATTTGTCCAATTCCATAATGGTCGAAAACTTGCTGTGTAATTATTGGACTCACATTTATCTGTGAAGAATGAGTTTTTGTAGCTCATTGATCTTATTCCGCCTTCATTTTTCTCTCTTTCCTATTTTGACGGTTGCGTTTTTTTAGTTGGGCGTTTCGTTTGTATTTTAGGCTCAAGGTTATGTTTTAGCTTTGGGTACTTCTTGTGATTATACTTTATATCTTTGTTTTTTTTTGCAATGTTAATATTTCCTAAGTTTTCGTGTATAGTTTTGTTTATATTTTAGGTTAGAATTACTTTTGTTTTTAATGTATTAATAATTTAGTGTTTTCTGTTTTCTTTTAATGTATTAATAATTTAGTGTTTTCTGTTTTCTTTTAAATAATTTTGTGGTAAAATAAATTATAGAGCAACTATAATTATATTTTTTTATTTCTTGAGCTGTATTTACTATATTTTTGTTTTTTTTATAACCTTATAACCTTATAACCTTGAGCCTTTATTTTATTAATCTATGCTGTTTGTTTTTTGTTTTCTATGTTCATATTTTTAGTTTTTATGCTGCTTATTCTTATTTCTTTATTGTTTCTACTTAAATTGAATATTAATTCTAGATCTTGCATTATTATTTTCTGATAGTTTTTTTTCTTTATTCCGTCGAAATATTTTTCTTTTATTAAAATGTCTTCTATTTTTTTTAGTATTTTTTTAGAAATTCTGCTGCTATTTTTTATTAAGCCGTAATTATCTAGAATTTGTAGTATTTTAAAGTGCCTGATAAATATTATTTTATTTTTAATAATATCTGTTGCTATCTCAACATTCTTATCCTTTATCCATGAGATATTATTTCGTATTATTTGCTCTTGAATAATATCTTTTTTACATGTCGATAATTCTCTTTGTGTGATATATTTGAAGGCTTCTCGTGTGTCGTTTGTTATATACTTTTTTATTTGTTGGATGGTTTTGTAATATTTGCTTTTTGGCTCTACTACACTTAATGTCTTTCTTAGTGCATCTCTTAATTCTCTATCTTCTCTTTGTCCTTTTTCCAGAGTCATTTCTAGGGTCTTCAGCGTGGAACCTTCCATAAATAATTCTAATTGCAGGGTACTTAGATTGTTAGATAGATATTCTATTCTTTGTTTTAACTCTTTGTTTTTTAATTCTCTTTTCTCAGTACTTTTTTCTTGAATTTTTTTGTTAAAGCTCTTGTTTGCTTTTTTATTTAAATCTTTTTTTTCTATATTTTCAATTTTTATTGCTTCTGTTTTTTCTAGCAATTTTATCATGTTGTCTATGTTCTTTGTCTTATTTTTTTGAAGCTGGCTGTAAGCTGAAATTTCAACTCTGTGGGTGTTGATTTTATATCTATGGTTTTCTTCTATTTTTTCTCCTTTTTCGTTAAGTTCTATGAAGATTTCTATAAGTTCAGTTAATTTTTTTTTAATTTCTGTACAATCCTCTTTTGTATATTTAATTTTGTTTTCCTCCCATCTTTTTATGTCGTCATTTATACTTTTGAGATATTTCTTTTTTTGATTTAGTATCTGTTCGTAGCTTTGGTTATTTTTTTCTGTATCTTCATTTTTGAAGTTTTTTATAATCACAGTTTTCGATAGATTGTTTCTAAACCTGCCAATTAATTGTATTGTATCATCTGTTGTCAGGTTACTTTTTGCACATATTATTAGTACTGCGTTTTTTTCATTTAGTATATCTATACCTGCTCTAATTACTGACGTAAATATGATGTTTTCATTTATCTTATTTTTTGCTTTTATTTCGGATAATATTTCATTATTTTTTTTGTTGTCTGCATTTACATTGATTAGATTAAGTTCTTCAGCTAATTCTTCATTCATAGATTTATCATCAAAGTATATAAATGTATTGTTATTATTTGTTTTATACTTGTTTATGATATTCTTTATGTTTGATGGATTTAATTCCATGTCGTATATATCTATACTTGTTTTTAGTTTCTTTTTGCTATCGATTTTTATAAATATATCATAAAATCCTTTTAAGCAGGTTAAGTTTGCCTGGGGAGTTGCCGACATGTGTAAAATACTTGTGTTTTTAAGCGTTGATTGCAATGTCATTATATTTTTAAATTTAGGTCTATAATTTGCAGTTGTATATAATTCATGTGATTCATCAACTATGAGACAATCTATATTTTTAGTTTTAAAGCATTCTGTGGCTTGTAATAATCTGTCTGGAGTACTTACTACAGTTGTTTCTGAGCGATATCCTTTTTGTTGTTTATCTCCATATAGACAGAAGATTCCATTTCTTTTTTCGATAGTTTCTATTTGTGCCGTATTTGGGATTGCCATTAATATATTAAATTCTTTTGATAAGTAATCTAATATTAGAGAACTTTTGCCCGTGCCCATAGGTGCTTGTAAAAGTATTTTCTTTTTATCTTTTATTACCCTTTTTATAACAGAGATAAGGTCTTTATCATTTGTTATATAATCTTCTATTTGAATTTCTATTGTCTTCATTTTTTCACTCTTTCTTTTTTTTATTCTTTTATAATTTTTTCTGTAATGTCTTCAATTGTTAGCTGTTTGTTGGATTTATATTGATTATACAGTCTTTCATTTATTGAGCTGTTAGTTTTTCTTAAATTAATTCCGACATCTTCTATCTCTATATTTTCTATAAGTTTAATTTGATAATTCAATGAAGAATCTATTAAGCATAAGTTTAGCTTATAATTGTATTTATTATTATAGATCTTTAGATTATTAATATAATTTTTTAGATTTTCTATAATGTTTGTCTTACTTAATACTATTATTTTTTTATTGACCTTATTTTCTTCTATCATGATATGAACTAAACTGAGAGCTTCTATTAGACTGTCAGTCACATATAGAGTATATAATTCCTTTTCATTTAGCTGATTTTTAATTTTTCTTATTACGTCCAATTCTATAATTTCATTATGTGCCTGGTATGCGGGTAGACATAAGTTTTTTGTTTTCATTAGCGATATTTTTATATAATCTTTATTTTGAATATTAAGGTATATATTGCTTTTATTTGTATCTATCTTTGAAGAATGAAATGTTATATCAAACTTTTTTAAAATAGCGATAGATTTTTCTATGCCAAGGATTTTAAAGAAATCTGATAATTCATTTTGTTGCTCTTTCTCTAAGGTTTTTAAGCTTTGCACCACTCGTCTTATTTTTACTCTTTGTAGAGCTTCTTTTTCTTCATTAGTTTTTTGGTCTATTAGCTTTTTTTCTTCCAAGAGAAATCTGTTAAACATTTCGGTTACACTGTCTTCGTAGCTTAGATTATTATCAAATGCGTATACTTCTATATTGGTATATATTTTTTTGCAGTGATAGCAATATATGTTTGTTTCATAAACCTTTGCTGATATCTTTTGGCACTTAAAACATTCAGTATAAGTTCTTTTAATATCATATCTATATGTGATAGAAGACATAGTTAGGTCTACTAGTTTCCTAACTATGTCTTCTTTTTCATTAAAAGTCATATCCGTAATCTTCGGTGTCTTCTTTTATAAAATCTTCAAGGTCTTTTTCTTCAATTATAGTATCTTCAATTTCTTTAATTATAACATCTTCAAGGTCTTTTTTTTCTTTAATAGCGTTTAAACTACGTAGGAAGCTTATTGCTCTTTTTCTTTCACGATATGCCTCGCTAAAGGTTCTAAATTTGTTATAAAAAAGTATGTTAGTCCTTGTAAATGCATATGGTCTGCTTGCTTCTAATAGTTTAGGTCTACAATCTTTTACTCTTGCTGCGGAGGAGGTATATTTGTGTTCTTCTTTAATTAGATTTGTAATATTGGTTCCTATTGCATCGCCATTAAAGCATAATCGAAATAGTGGTGGCTGGCAAAGTTCCTCGTAGAACATTTCTTCTGTATATAGATCAATTAAATGTGCCTTCTCAATTTTTTTCTCATACTGAATGCTGGTTTTTCGTATAAATTTGTCTAATTGCTTAGTATTTTGCATATCATTTAATATTATAATATTTGGAAACATATACGGAATTGTAATGTTTTCACATTCTTTATCCTCGTTATTGATAATATACGTATTGTAGTTATCAATGTCTTGGTGGATATAGCTTAATGCATCTATCCATGTTTCAAAGCAATAGTATTTTGTTTTCTGGAAATCTAAAAAAACTAAGTCGTTTTTTCCGTGGATTTCTTTAAAGCTTCTATCTGTCATACTAAATTTTAGTATTAAGTCTTTGCTGAACTTTATATATACATAGTTTTTGTCTTTATCCTTTTCACTAAAATAAAAGTGGATGTTGAATTTTTTGAAGATTTCGATAGAATTAGGAATGTATCTATCTTCAAAGTATTTTTGTAATTTTCTTTCTGTATCAACGTTTATTTCTTCTAAATCTTTAAGAGTTTCTTCTATCCTGCTATTTTCTTTTTTCAAAATAATGCCTTCTTTCTTATTGTTTTTCATTTTCTTTCTGGTAGCAATATACTTCGTTAAAATCCTTGAATTCAAAACCGTCTATAGGTCTTAAAAGTTCGTATCTCATATCTGTAACGAGTATTGGATTTTGGTGACCATACTTATCTTGAAGTTTTTTAAGTTCTTCCGTTGCGTCATTGCCTGCTTGGTCGTTATCAAAGCATAATGCAAACATTGGAATCTTCTCGTTGGAATCAAATCCGTTATCTTCGAGATGTTTTATATAGTTTTGATGAGTTTCTTCTATAAGTTTCTTTAATTTATTGACATTTGCTACACTATTTAATATTATTACATTTGGAAATTTAATTTTTTCTTTCTCTTTAGAGTCGACTTCATTATAAGTGTCAATTATCTCATGCATATAGCTTAAAGCGTCCGCCCAGCCTTCAAAGCAGTACGTTCTAGGGTTGTTTTCAGACATATTTAGAAAGATTAATTCATTTTGTCCTCTTATGCCTTTAAATTTTTTTGATACAATACTAAAGGTTATTATGAAGTTTTGATTGAACTTTATATACACATTGTTCTTGTGTTTATCTTTCTTGCTAAAATAAAAGTGAATATTAAATTTTCTAAAAATTGCGATTGATCGAGGAATGTGCCTTTTATTTAAATAATCTCGCAGTTTTCTTTCCGTATAACTATTTAGGTCTTCTAAGTCTTCAAGGGCTTTTTCTATGCTGCTAATCTCTTTAATGTTGCTGATTGGCAGGGTAGCCTTTTTTTCTTTTTCTGAGGCAGGTCTTTTTCTTTGAAAGTCATTCTTTTTTTGTGGAGAGTGGGGGGTTGATATATACTTGTCGTACATTTCGCTAACGGCTTCAGTGTAGCTTAGGTGATTTTCGTACATATATATATCCACAACTCCGATTTTTTTTCCGCAAGCAAAGCAATACATTCCGTTTGGGTAAATCATAGCCGATTTATTTCTGTCGTTATGAAAGATGCACCGTATTGAATCTCCTACTGAATTATTGCGGTAGGCGTTTGATACATCAGGGATTCTCAAAGTATCTTTTATTGTTTCACTTTTTTCTCTTGTTGTCATTATTTTTTCATTCCTTTCTTATTATATGACCTAATTAAAATATATCATGGCATTCTTTTTATGTCAATAGTTTTTTAAATCTTTTTTTATCTTTTGTTTTTCTTTGTGATAAATGTTTTATTCTATTCTTATTTTATAGGGTTTAACACTTTTGTAATGTGCAAATAAAATATATTGATATTTTTATTTTTTTAAATATTAGTTCTGTATAACGGAACAGGTATTGACAGAAATTTCATTTTATTTTATAATTTGCGTTATAGTTTGGATTATTTTTTTAGCAATAATTGAATATAATGTTATAAGGAGAGTTGAAAGTAATGATAACAATACATGAAGGTGGCAAAGTAGACAAAGAGGTTTTTTGTACTGATGTAATTTCTATCAAGTTGGAGGATAGTGAGACTTTGCACTCGTTCTGGATACAAACCTTGGCTAATTGTGCTGGGTTAGGTGGCGGATCTAAAAGGGACTTATTTACCTGGATGGTAGAGAATTCAGTAGAAAATATTGTCATTGGGACTCAAAGGCAAATGGCTATTGATGCAAATGTAAGTCTAAGGACCGTTAACGAAACATTTAAGACGCTAATGGCTGCAGGGTTATTAAGAAAAATCAATGCAGGTGCCTATGCATTTGAAGGCAGTGTTACTAAATACAAGAGAAGCAAAAATAAATTCTTTAATCTTCTTATAAAATGTCGTTAACTAGAAAATATTAATATCTACTAGAAAGACCAGAAATTTAAGTCGGGAAAAGTCATTCTAAGACTTTTCCTTTGACTCCTTCTGGTCTTTTTTTGTGGTGCGTTCAATCAATGAGTTTACTAGGGGAATTTTTTTTTACTAGAAAACTATCTATATTTACTAGGTAGTTCCATAAAGAACTATATTAATGGGGATATTTGACTAGATATATCCTAGAGAACAAAAAAAAGAGGGAATAACATATTTACTGATTAAAATCTTTTTTTTACTATCGGAGCTTTGATTTACGGTCGTTTTTGTTAACGGAGCTTGGGGTTTTATGGCCATTGCCGTTAGCGAAGTTGAGGGGGGGGGTGGGGTGGAGCCCTATGGTCATTGCCGTTAGTGAAAGAGGACATGTCATTGCCATTATGAAGCTTTTGGCAAGGGTGCCCTCTGGAACGTTAGGCAATGGCCGTGGGTCTTATGTGATTTTATATCGATCGTGAATCAAATCTCCGATAGTAAAAAAAAGATTTTAATCAGTAAATGGAAACTTTAGATAAAGATCCAATAAGAATTAGCAAAGGATATTAACGAAATAAAAAAGAAAGTAGAGATAAACAAATGAACAAAACAGACAGGAGTATTAGTAGCTTAAATAAAATAGCTAAAACTGCCTGCAAAACATTTTTAGAAGAATGTAAAAAACAAAATGTACATATTTTTATAACAGAAACTTATCGAAGTCAAGAAAGACAAGATTATTTATACGGAATAGGCAGAACGCATTCATTAAGCAAAAAAAAAGTTACATGGACAAAAAAATCAGTTCATACAAATAAAATGGCTTGGGATATTGCAGTAAGTCCACCTAATAATCTTTATGACACAAAAATTTTAAACCAAGCCGGTGAAATTGCAAGAAAAATGAATATAACATGGGGAGGAAACTGGAAAGTAGTAGACAATGTACATTTTCAAGTCGATAAAAATTGGAAATTACCAATACAAAATCAATGTAGCTGGGGAAATGAAGAAATAAATCAAGCAATGCAGTTAAAATTGACAACAGGGGAAAGATTAGAAGATAATATAACAAGAAAAGAAGCCATCATCATAATAATAAGAGCATACAATCTGCTAAAAAAAAATACCTACTACTAAAAAAAGGGAAAAACTAGACAATTTTGCAGAAAAATGATATAATAAGGGTACCAACTTTTCTTTATCATTATCAAAATTATTAAAAAAAAATAGCAACCATTTTTTTTATAAATAATTTCTTTATTAAACAAGAAGGCAACAATAAAAAAAGAATCTACAAATTACAAAAATTGCAGAACCATCTCAAGTCATAAAAAAAACAAAAAAGACATTTTAAATAAGCATTTCAAGTAAGGAATTAAAGTAAGTAGTTAAAACAAGTAATTTAGGTAAATGATTAAAGTAAATAGTTAAAGGAAGTGAGACATTAGAAAATAAACTAAAATATAATCTTAGCTCTTAGTATATATTAAAGTAACTTGCAGTAAAAGTTTATAATAATATAAAAAATATACTAGTGTTTAAAGCTCTATAGTTTCTCAAATCACCAGACACAAAGTTAATACTTCAATAAAGAAAAGACAGCTTAATATAGTTGTCTTTTCTCACTCATTCACATTATTTAAATCAGTTTACATAAATCTCTACAAAACTCCTTAAAAGACTGCCTGAGAAATAAAAAATACCTAAATCAGTTCACATAAGTCTCTACAAAACTCCAATTAAATACGACATGTCTTTGTATTTTATTAGAGCGGTCTTTTACTGAATTACTTTTGCTTCATGAGTTACCTTGATCAAATAAATTATTTTTTTATTTTCTTAGAGCGGTCTTTTACTGAATTACTTTTGCTTCATGAGTTACCTTAGTTATATAAATTATTTTTTTTCTTTCTTATAGAGTTTTTTTTTCTTACTAAAATAC
>LJDB01000106.1 GCA_001983455.1 Candidatus Epulonipiscium fishelsonii | reverse complement strand
TATGAATATTATTTATAATAAAAATAAGAAAATCGCCTTTAATAGTAATATAAAAAATGCAATTAACTAGCACAAAATGTTAATTATATATCACTGGATTTGAGCCCTTCTATTTATAATTTCAATCTCTATTTTCCCTATTAAATTATTATAATAAATTTTTTCAAAAAAGTTTTAAAAAAGTGTTTACAAAATTAGATTATTAGCATATAATTATCATATCAAAATAATTTGATGTGTATTTAAGGAGCTGAGATTATTATCACTACATTCAATAAATCAGAGGAAATTGCAAAAACTTTCAAAGCATTATGTGACCCTAAACGAGTTAGTATTATTGAAATTTTAAGGCATGATGAAAAATGTGCTTGTGATTTAATTGAACTATTAGAGATATCACAATCCAAGCTTTCTTATCACATGAAAATTTTATGTGATAGCAAAATTGTGGAGTCTTGGACTGTTGGAAAATGGACCCATTATCGCATTAGCAAAACCGGAAGTGAATATGCAATGAATTTGTTAAAAGAATTAATTACCTGCGAATAAAAGACCATCTAGCAATAGATGGTCTTTATATGGATTAACATATCAAAAAAACTTGATGTATAATTAAATCTAGTTAAAATCTTTCATTAAACAATAGGGGGAATGTAGTTATGTGGGATTTTATTCAAAATCAAATTTTAGGGATGCAATGGTTAAATGAAGGTGTTGGATATTTGCTTAGCAACATGGGTGTCAACATCACATCAAAAATGGGAGCAAGTTTACAGTTTTTTATTTATGATGTCATTAAAATAACAATATTGTTATGCACTTTAATCTTTGGAATATCATATATTCAAAGCTTTTTTCCACCAGAAAGAAGCAAACGAATTTTAAGTAAGTTTAAAGGAATTTGGGCAAATATAATATCCGCTTTACTTGGCACAGTAACTCCATTTTGTTCATGTTCATCTATTCCCTTGTTTATGGGATTTACTAGTGCGGGACTGCCAATTGGTGTAACTTTTTCATTTTTAATTTCTTCTCCAATGGTTGACATTGGCAGTCTTGTTTTACTTATGAGTATATTTGGTACAAAAGTTGCAATAGTATATGTACTTGTTGGCTTATCCATTGCTGTTATTGGAGGCACACTACTAGATAAAATGGGTATGAGTAAATACGTAGAAGATTTTATATTAAATTCCAGTAGTGTGGATATTGATTCACCAGAGCTAACTGTATCCGACAGGTTGCAATATTCAAAAGAGCAAATGAGCTCAACATTTAAAAAAGTATTTCCTTATATTCTAGTTGGAGTTGGTATTGGAGCGTTAATTCACAATTGGATACCACAAGAAATTGTTGAAAGTGTTTTAGGTAGTGATAATCCATTTGGTGTAATTCTTGCAACACTTGTTGGAGTGCCTATGTACGCTGATATATTTGGCACAATTCCTGTTGCTGAAGCATTGCTTGCAAAAGGAGCTCAACTTGGTACAATTCTTGCATTTATGATGTCAGTTACTACTTTAAGCTTGCCGTCAATGATTATGTTAAGAAAAGCAGTCAAGCCAAAACTTTTAATTAGTTTTATTTCAATTTGTACTATTGGTATTATTATCGTCGGCTACATATTTAACAGTATTCAACATTTATTAATTTAATATATTTAATACAAGGAGGAGTTAATATGTTTGGAAGTAAAAATAAAAAAGAAAAAAATTTAACTGCACAGTGTGCATGTGGCAATCAATGCAATATAGGTGATATTGAAAAAGCAAGATTAATTGTTTTGGGAGCATGTTGTAAAAAAAGTGCTACTAGTTTTGAAAATGTAAAAATTGCTGCTACTGAGCTTAACATTAACGAAACTGTTGTAAACATTGGAGATATGGCTAAAATTGCAGAATATGGTGTTATGCAAACCCCAGCATTTGTAATTGACAGCAAAGTTGTAGCTTATGGTAGTTTAATTACAGTAGAAAAAGCGAAAGAATTGATTAAAGTAAATTTGGTTTAAAATTTAGAAACTAACTCCTTCTTAGTGTTAAAGAGGGAGTTTTATGTATTTAAATCTTGTTATCCTTCAATGTAATGATGAATTGAATAAAGTCAATCATTTTAATACTTATAATATTTTTTTCCTCTAAACTTTGCATTAATGTTGCAAATGTCATGCAGAAATTTATGTCTGTACAATTAGTATATTCTTTAATTTCATTTTCACCTAATAAATGTAAATTTGGTAAAATGTATTTCTCGTAGCACAATCTGATAAGAGATAAGTGAATAATATTGTAGCGTTTATAATCATCATAGTAGCTTAAAGCTTCCACAATTATATTTAAATCAGTAGTTGGAACATTCTTCTCAAATTCTTCTTCAGATAATATAAATTTTAATTCTTTAAATTTTTCTTTAATAGTTTCTTCAGAAAATTCTTCAAAGCATTTTTTACATAAACAATCAAAGTTTTCATTTATTATAGAATTTAAATATTGAGTATATATTTGTTCCTTGCAACTAGTAATATAATAATTACCTGATTGATTTTCTAATTTATTAACAAATTCATAGTCAACATCTTTTATATAGTTTTTCCAATTAAAATCAGTTTCACATTTATTCTTAAATTTAATAGTCATTTCGTCTTTTACTTCAGCAACATAATTATACATCGTCACATAAAGTTCAGTTAATAAATCATTTTGCATAGTTTGCCATTTGTTGTTTAAAATCTCCTTTAAATTTAACTTTTCCTGCTTTGCGTGTTCATGGAATTTTTCAAATAAATCTTTTGCAGTATATTTTTTTCCATCTATCTGACAAATATACATATTCTCCTCTACTGATTCAATGTGTGCAATAATTAAATCATTTATTATTTCTCCCATTGTGACAGATTGATTTTCCATTTTATATCCTTCTTGTATAGCCTGAATTATTTCCCATGCCTGGAGGCTCATATTAAACGTTGTTGTTCTTGTTTCGTATTTTGGATTTTTTTTAATTAAATATCTCATAATGACTCCTTTCAAAAATACGTATATATAAAATGTATATATTTATTCTGTTAAAAGTATACATTGATGCATTATAAATCTTAACGAAAATACACATAATAATAATATACAAAGAAAAGACCTTTACCTTTTCTCATTAGTATGAAGAAGGAGTAGCAACATGATTATACGTCAAGAGCAACCAAAGGATTATAAAGAAGTAGAGCAAGTGACAAGAGAAGCATTTTGGAATTTATATTTTCCTGGATGTTCAGAACATTTAGCAGTACACAAAATTAGAAAAAGTGAAGATTTTATTCCCGAGCTTACTTTTATTATAGAGGAAAATGAAAAAATACTAGGTTCAATATTCTATTCTAAGTCAAAGATAGTGACCAAGGACAAGGAAGAAATTAAAACTATTACCTTTGGACCAGTGAGCATTTATCCATCAAAACATAGACAAGGATATGGTAGAAAATTAATTACTCATTCAATTGAAGTTGCAAAAACTATGGGGCATAGGGCAATTATAACTTTAGGATACGATTATCATTACAAGCCTTATGGATTTGTGGATGGAAAAGATGTTGGGATATGTTTGCCTAATGGAAGTTATACAGGCGTTTTAGTTTTACCGTTATATAGTGGAGCTTTAGATGGAATTACAGGGTGTGTTGAGTTTACTGAAGCTTTGGAGACACCTAGGCATGAAGTAGAAGCATTTGATAAAACATTTCCCTACAAGAAAAAAGAGATTTTACCTTCTCAATACGAATATGAAAAAATGATAAGTCAACTATAAAAATTTAGTGGAAACACACGCAAAGTGCTTCCACTAAAACAACTAATCCAGTTAAAATACAAGGTTAAGTTTATATTACACAAATGAAGAGTGTTTGCCATATATAACTAGTGCAAGGTGTTACTATATAGAGTTATTCCCTCTTTTATTATAATAATAGGAAGTTTTTTATGTATAATATATACTAAATGAACCTACTACATCTTTCTAGATTTTTTTGAGCCTCTTCATCTCCTTGAGCAACTGCTAGTTTAAACCATTTTATTGCTTCTTGCTTATCTTTTTTTACACCCATTCCTTCTAAATATAATTCACCTAGACTATTTTGAGCTGGTGCATGTCCGTTCTCACCGGATTGTTTAAACAAACAAATTGCTTTATCTAAATTTATTATTGTGCCACACCCTTGTTGATAACATTCCGCTAGTTTATATTTAGCTTCAATATTTCCCTTCATTGATAAATTACGATATATTGCAAACGCAACTTCATCAGATCTTTTTACTCCATTACCAGTCTGTAAATACCACCCTAGCCATAATTTTGCAGCTTCATTTCCCTCTCTAGATGCTTCTTGGTGCCATCTCACTGCTTGCTCATAATCTTGCTCTATTCCTTCTCCAAGTGCATAACATTCACCCAATCTTACTTTTGCATGGATATTGTCATGATTCGCTAATTTTTCAAATATTTTAAAAGCAGCTTCTAAATCTTTTTGTATTCCATGACCCATTCTCAAGCAATCTCCTAAATTTAATAGGGCCATTTCATCTCCTTCTTCTGAAGCTTCTTGGTATAGGTTAACCGCTTGCATATAATCCCGTTCAATTAGCTCCCCAAAATAATAACAGTCTCCTAACCTCACTTTTGCTTTTGTGTTTCCTTGACTTGCTGACTTTTTAAACCACTCTACTGCTTTTGAATCATTATTTTTATAATATTCCATCCCTATTTCATATTGCTTTACATTATTTTCTATAAGTTCTATTATTAAATCCATATGCATTTTTCAATCCTTTCTTTAAAATCAATTATAATATTAATATAATTATTCTATCATTTATTTGCTATTATATCAATATTTTTTAGCATTAAAATTTATTTATATAGTACGGAAATCTGTATAATATATTTGATATTTTTGATAACCTACGTAGATAATATAATAAAAGAACAGATTTAGTCAAGTTGTTCCTAAATCTGTTCCTTTTAAATCTTATCTAATTTATATAGCTTATACGTGCTGGATCATATCTATCTAAAAATTTGTTATCATCTTCATTTTTAGGATATCCAACTGCAATTACGCAAAATGGTACTAAATTTGGATCCAGTCCATACAAACTTTGGATAAACTCAACTCTATCCTCTTTTGGGGCGATACCACACCATAATGTTCCAAGCCCAAGTTCAACTGCTTCTAGAAGTATATTTTGGGTACAGGCTCCTAGATCTTGTTGCCAATAATCTGGTGCTCTCATTCTTTCCGTATTGCCTAGAACTACAACATTAATATTGGCATTTTTTAAAGGACCTGAATACATATGAGCTTGTGAAAGCTTCTCTAAGTTCTCTTTACCCTTTACAACTAGAAATTCCCAAGGCTGTTGATTTGCTGCTGAAGGAGCTTGCATACCAGCTTTTAGAAGCTTTTCAATTTTTTCTGCTTCAACTTCTTTTTCTAAAAAGTCTCTGACACTACGTCTTGTAAATATGGAATTCATCTGTTTTTACCCTTTCTGACAAAATTCAATACTTTCGCCATTAGGTCCTTGTATAAAGAAATAATACATTCCAGCTTCAAATAAAAAGTCTAGATAGTTAACTTCGCCTTGAAGCAAATTGCTATCAAGATTTTTATAATAATTATAGTCTGCTTTAATATCTTCAGACACATAAGCAATATGATCAAACTTCGCTTGAGATACATCTCCTTGAATTATTTCATAGGTAACATTTCCATCAGATACGAAAATAAACTCCATATCATTTCCTTTAAACTTATGTGTTACTTTATATCCTAAAACATTAGTGTAAAACTCAATAGCTTTTTCTAAATTTGGTACAGTTACATTAATGTGATCAATTTTTTTCATAAAAATCTCCTTTAAATTCATGATATTTTTCATTATTTATTATAAAGAAAAAATACGTGAACTACCCCCACTTCATAGAAGTAGGGGCTTCTCAGTCAATAGTAGTATTCTACTAAGTATCCCTGAGCTATCCCCATAGTTCCTAGGGTTCTTAAATATTACTCTATAGACAACTTAAATATATTTGACCACCTGCATAATTTGGTGGAGCAATAATCAATTTTTTAAGATGCCATATTGCTTTATATTCAAGTTGTCTTTTGAATTTATGCCAACTACATTCCAAAATATCTTTTGTGAATGATTTATTTTTTATCATTTTTAAATCTTCTATGCATATGACTGGGTTTTCATCAATTATGCGTTTAGTATTAATCTGGCATAATATTATTATTGAGTATATCATATTAGATTAGTATATGCAATAGATTATAAGCAATTCACCTCACCGCCAGGCGGGAGTATTCTTGCTATTTTTAGATAAAATGCAATAAGGAAAAAGACCTGTAGATTTTTATCCTTATTACGAATAACGATAATTTTTTAATACTATGACAAAAATATTTACTACGCAATCTTATGTCCATTTATTTGTTCTGCAACTTTATTAAGGACTGCTGGTGACACTTTGTTAAGTCTTTCAAGAACTAACGCTAATTCTAATATTTTTATTTCCCCACGTTCAATTGGTTCAGTTGATATATGTTCTAACATATTCATCTCTTCATGACTAACTACAAAGTCGGCTTTTGCAGATTCAAATATAACAACTTTAACTGTTTCATCTTTTTCTAATTGTTCTGCTAAATTATCCAAGTCTGTAATCATTTCATTTCCCTGAATGTTTACTGGTGGTAAAATAAAAGTTACTGTTAAGATAGCTTGTGTTTGAGTTGCTGTAAATGCTTTAAAATTGTTATATTTCATTAATATCTCTCCTACAACATTTATATATGGGTCTAGGCAAACACATAGTTTTGTATATGCCTATAAATATTTAACAGAATAAGGAACTAAAAGCATTAGCCTTAGTTCCTTACTGTAGATTATATCCTTTCGATAATTTCTTTTTTAAACAATCTGGATTTTGGTAGATCTTTATTAAAATCGGTTGATTTGTGGTATCCCACTGCTACAACAATTGAAGAAGTAAATCCTTTTTTACGTAGTCCAAATTCTTCATCTAGCATTTTTAGGTCAACACCTTCCATCGGAAGTGCATCAAGGCCCAAAGCTGCTACTCCAAGTAAAAAATTCCCTAGGTTTAAATAAACTTGTTTGTCAGTCCAATGTTGAAAATCTTTATAGTCTAACTTATGCATATATGCAAAGATAGCTCTCCCTGCTTTATTTTGTTCTTTAAACTCCTTGTTTGCATATCTTCCATCTGCATCTTCTTTTTCTATAAGATGATGTAAGTAGTCGTCTGTTAAATCTACCTTTGAAGCAAATACTACAACTACACTTGCATCCAAAATCTTTTCTTCATTAAATGAAAAAAAGTCGTGAGCAGATTTAGCAACTCTTTTCTTTCCTTCATCACTAGTTGCTAATATAAAATGCCATGGTTGAATATTTGTTGAAGAAGGAGAAAGTTGTAACAAATCCTCAATTTGTTCAATTTGCTCTTCTGTCAGTTTTTTTGTTGGATCAAATTCTTTTGTAGAATATCGTTTTTTTAGTACTTTAATAATTTCCAATATAGTCACCTCCACAACATAGAATGTTTTTATTATTCACATTAATAAAGCAATTATACATAACCGAAGTATATTTTTATTCAGAAAAAAGTAGAGCCAAATAATATTTGACCCTACAAAATTTTTTATCAATTTAACTATTTTCAATTACACTAGCTAGATTTTTGTTAACTACAACAGGTATTAACATCACTACAGATAATGCTACTGCAATACAATCTGCTATAGGTGTCGCCATCCAAACGCCTGTTAATCCAAATGTTGGTGCAAGTATCATAACAGCAGGTATTAATAAAATAAATTGTCTACTTGCTCCAAGTATAATTGCTTTTAATGAAGATGCTATTGCTTGGAAATATCCCATTGCTATTATGTTGATACTGATAACTGGCACGGATAACACATATAAACGTAGTCCTTGCACGGCTATGTTCATTGTATCTGACGTTTTATCTAAAAACATACCTATAAACATTTCAGGGAAAGTTTCTAGCAATAAAAACATAATGATTGAAAAAGCGGTAGTTATTTTAAGTCCTTGCAATAAAGTTTGACGTACTCTGTCATGTTTATTAGCTCCATGATTATACCCTATAATTGGTTGCGTTCCTTGTTGAATACCCATAAGTGGCATGAAAAACAATGTAAATAGACTATTTATTGCACCCATTGCTGTTAGTGCTGAATTACCTCCATAAGTTGCCAAATATGTATTTAAAACTATCATTGCAAAACTAGTTCCTGCAGTCATCATAAAACTAGATGCTCCAATGCTCATTATTTTACCTAATAAGTTGAAATTTATAATTAAATTTTTAGGATATAGTCTCACAATGCTTTGTTTTTTAATAAAATATGGTAGTAATACTGCAAGACTTAAAAGTTGACCCATAATTGTTGCCCAAGCTGCACCTTTAACTCCCCATCCAAATCCAACTATAAATACAGCGTCTAATATAATATTTGAGATTGCTCCAATCAGCATACTTTGCATAGCCAATATTGGCTTCCCTTCTGTTCTTACAACTCCGTTTAAGCAAAATGAAATTGTTTGAGGAATAAATCCTATTAAAATAATTTCTAAGTAATCTCTTGCATATACAATTACATCTGCATCTGCCCCCAGTATTGCTAAAAGATTATCCATTCCAATAAATGCACAAAAAACTATTACAGCTATAAATCCTAATACAGCACAAAGCATATTTCCAAACACATGATTTGCTTTGGCTTTGTTTTGTTCGCCAAGACATATTGATATTAATGATACTCCACCATTTCCTATTAAATTTGCTATTGCAAACACAATCATCATAAACGGAAAAACTACTGTAAGAGCTGCAAGAGCACTTTCTCCAACAAATTGGCCAACAAATACCCTATCAATAATGTTATAAATTGCATTTACTATCATAGCTATTATTGCTGGTACAGAAAACTTCATTAACAATGTAGTTATTTTTTCTTCACCAAGCTGAGTTGTGTTATTATTCATGCAAACCACTCCTTATTATTTTTTTAGTTATTTTTATAATCTTTAAATATTATATTAGGTTTCATTTATTTTGTCAATCAGTTTTAATTATAACTTTTAAATTTATCTGATTTGAATAACTTTAATCGTTAACTATTAAAAAAACTAGAAAAAATTTTAACTTGTTGATATACTATTAAAAAAGGAGGATTAATCATGAAAGAAGAACTTCAATTAAAAAATTTGTTAGAGTTACCATCAACTTTAAAGGATTTTATATTTCCCACTATAGAAAATGCTACAGAAATATTAAAAAAAGAGCATAATTTAAAAGAAATCCATTTTAAAACACTAATGCTTATAAAGTTTCATCCAAATTCTACAATGAGTCAAATAAGCAAAAAATTGCAACTAGAAAAAGGTGGTTTTACCCCCGTTGTTTACAGATTACTATCAAATAACTTTGTAAAGAAGGATGCAGGGGAAGACGATAAGCGAAAATTTTATTTAAATCTAACAGAAAAAGGAATTGCTCTTACAGAACAAATTAAAATGCAACATATAAACTGTCTTGAAAATAAATTAAAAAATTTATCAGATTCAGAACAACAACTTTTTCATTCGATAGTTGAAGTATTACTTGCATTATGCAAAAAAGCAGAATACTAGTCAACTCCCATATCTGTAGAACACCAACGAAAAAATCCTACTTTTTAGTAAAAAAAGACTTTTAAGTAACCGCTGAAATCCTTGTAAATCCTAAATATTTAAAATTTGGGTTTTGTTGAAAATGGATTTCGGCGGTTTTATATGTTAAAAACCTTTCAGAATATACTTTTGTCTCAGATATAAAAAATAATAAAAGGCCTAGTAAATGTTGATGCTAGTGAAATTCAGGTACGAGAAAAAGACTTTAAAGAATGTAAGTAATATTGGAAGACATAATCTAAAGGATGAATTTGACAAACAAATTTATTTATAATAGTTTTAAAATGTGGCAAAATAAATAATATTATTGTAGATTATGGAGTCCAAACACCAGCTTATAAAACTATCTATAAATTTGTATAAATCTCTTGATTTGTTATATTTATCATAATGAGTATCTTATATTAAATATTATAAGTAAGTTTAAGATTATAAGAGGTAAAATATGTTTTGGCAGTTTGCAGGAACAGCACGATAAGTATACAAATCCTAGGATAACATTTGATGGAAAGTAAAAATATAAATAAAAATAAAATAGTAAAAAAATTACGTAGGTTGCAACGTAAAATCTCAAATAAATATGAGATAAACAAAAATGGAAAGGAGTATGTCAAAACTAGCAATATTATAAAACTAGAAAATAAAATATATTTTATTGAGGATATCGAACTATAGTAAAATGAAAAAGGAATTAAGCAATATCTCAAAGTTTTATAAGGTTTTGACAAGTGATGAAAAATGGAATATGCAGTTATAGACATAGGTTCAAATACAATTAGGTTGTGTATTTATAAAAAAGAAGAAAAAGGATTTTCAAGGTTATTAAACACTAAAGCAACAGCTGGACTTGCTGGCTATCGAAAAGATGAGTTTATGACTCGAGAAGGAATTGACAAAGCTTGTGAAGTATTAACTACATTTAAAAATACCTTATCTATTATACAGGTTAAAAAATTATTTGTATTTGCAACAGCATCTTTAAGAAACATAATTAATAACAAACATGTTATTAAAGAAATTGAACATAATACAGGATTTGAAATTGATTTAATATCTGGAGAGTTAGAAGCAAAATTAGGTTTTTTAGGAGCTTCTAAAGCTAATAATTTGGAAAATGGCCTATTAATGGATATTGGAGGAGGTAGTACAGAGCTTGTAGAATATAAAAATGGTGAAATAAAAAGTTACACTAGTTTAGCACTAGGTTCTTTATCTCTTTATTCAACGTTTATTAGCGGTCTAATACCTAACAAAAAAGAACAAAAATTAATGGAAGAGCATGTAAATGTAGCTTTAAAAGAAGTAAGTTTTATAAAAAATAAAAATATTGATACAATTTTGGGCATTGGAGGCTCTATACGTACCATTAGAAAAATGTGTAACAAAAAATATAGTTTAAAAGATAATAAGCTTAAATATGAATATCTTTATGATCTCATTAATTTTACACGAGAGAACAAAAAGCAAACTATAGATTTGATGTTGAAAGTTGCTCCTGAACGTGTTCATACTGCTATTCCAGGCATGATTATTGCTAATGAGATTGCAAGATATGTGCATGCTAAATATTTTATAGTAAGTAATTTTGGACTTAGAGAAGGGTACTTGTATTATAAACTAAAAGGAGACGCGTATGAAAAGTAAATTGTATATGCAAAATAGAGAACTTTCATGGTTAAATTTCAATGAAAGAGTATTAGACGAAGCAAGAGACGAAAATGTACCTATTGGAGAAAGATTAAGGTTTTTATCAATCTTTGTAAGCAACCTGGACGAATTTATGATGATACGAGTTGGAAGTCTGTTTGACCATGTTTTATTAGGAGAAAGTCATGTTGATAGCAAAACAGGCATGAGCGTGCAAGAACAAATTGAAGCAATTTATATGAAATTAAAATCTCTATATGAAAAAAAAGATATGGTATACAAAGAGATTACCTCTAAACTAAAAGAATCAAGCATATATAACCTCAAAATAAAAGATTTAAAAAAAGATGAGATAGATATTGTAAAAGAATATTTTAAAGAATATATAAAACCAATTCTTTCTCCTGCAATTGTAAATAGACAATTTCCGTTTCCTCATTTAAAGAACAATCGACCTTATGTAATTTTAAAATTATTAAAAGGTGAAAAGCAAACACATGGTATTATTAGCATACCTCCAAATTGTCCTAAAATTATATTTTTAAACAAAGATAAAACAAGATTTATATTGTCTGAAGAAGTTATCTTAAAATACGCACATAAGTTATTTAAAAAATTTGAAGTTGCTGAAAAGAGCTTTATTAGAGTGACCCGAAACGCAGATGTAAATTTAGATGAAGAACTTGTTGATGAAGATGATGATTATATTTCTCAACTTAAATTTTTACTTAAAAAACGTGGTAGATTAGCTGCTGTAAGATTAGAATATTCTTCAAACCTTGATATGGAAACCATAAAATTACTTAAAAAAAATCTAAAGTTATCAGAACAATTTTTTATAAACAACAAAATTCCAATTTGCTTTGATTTTGCAGAAGAATTGTTACGCAATTTACCTAGTAAAGTGTTAAATGATATTATGCATGTTCAAATCAAGCCTCAACACTCACATCTTATAGATTTAGATAAGAGTATGATTGAGCAAATTAAGCAGAAGGACTTGTTGTTATCTTTCCCTTATCAAAGTATTACACCATTTTTAAGCTTACTTAAAGAAGCAGCAGGAAATCCTAAAGTAGCTTCTATAAAAATTTCAATTTACAGAATGGCACAAAAAACTAGGATTGTAGATTATTTATGTCGTGCAGCTGAAAATGGAAAAAATGTATTTGTAATAATGGAGCTTAGAGCTAGATTTGATGAGAAAAATAATATTAACTGGTCTGAAAAATTAATTGAAGCTGGTTGTACAGTGGTTTATGGACTAGAGAAATATAAGGTACATTCCAAGGTATGCTCAATTTCAATAGTAGAGGATTCTGGTAATATCTCCTATATCTCACAAATTGGTACTGGAAATTATAATGAAACAACAGCAAAATTATATACAGACTTATCTTTACTAACAGCAAATCAAGACATTGGTGAAGATATTGAAGAATTATTTAAAAATATACCTACAGAAAATTTAAGCGGAGAATATCACAGCATTTTAGTATCTCCAAAAGGAATAAAAGGAAAAATTATTGAACTAATAGAAGATGAAATAAAAAAACAAGAAAAGAATAAGAATGGCAGAATAATACTAAAAATAAACTCGCTTACAGATACAGGGGTAATAAAAGCTCTAGTCAAAGCATCTCAAGCTGGTGTAAAAATCGATTTAATTATTAGAGGAATTTCTTGCCTAGTACCAAGCATTGAAGGACATACTGAAAACATAAAAATTACTAGTATTGTAGGGAGGTTCCTAGAGCATTCAAGAATATATGCATTTGGTACAGGTGACGACCTGAAAATGTATATTTCATCTGCAGATTGTATGACACGTAACCTTGAAAAACGTGTTGAGGTAGCTACTCCAATTTATGACGAAGATATAAGAAATAAGTTGTACGAGTCTTTGGAAATTATGTTAAAAGATAATGTAAAAGCTAGATTTATGAATTTTTCAGGTGCCTATGAAAAGAAAACAAACGGAGAAATTTTGGATAGTCAGATGTATTTTGTTAAGGAAGCATATGATAATGTGGTGCAATCAGTAAAATACTAGATTAAATATACATTTACATCAAAGAGGAGCTTAGTGTGCTCCTTTTTAGCCTTTTACTGAACCTGCCATAAGCCCACTAATAAATAGTTTTTGTGTACATAAAAACAAAATGACCACAGGTATAATTGCCAGCACGTTTGCTGATAATATTTGACTCCAAGACATTACATCGGAAGCATTTGTAATGGAGGCTAACTTTAATGGAATAGTATACAATTTAGTATCTTTAATTAACACTAGTGGCATCATAAAGGAATTCCAGTTATTAGAAAACTCTATAATAGCCAATGTTGCTATGGCGGGCTTTAACAATGGCATTACAATGGTAAAAAATATTCTATACTCATTACACCCATCTATTCTAGAGGCTTCCAGCAATTCATCTGGGATACCTTCAATATATTGTTTCATAAATACTAGCCCAAACGAAGTTACTGCAAATGGTAAAATTATTCCCCACAAGCTATCAAATAAACCAATTTCTGTTATAATAAAATATAGTGGAATTAAAAGTACTGTTGGAGGAACAATCATTGTAGACAAAATTAGAGTTGTAAGTATCTTCTTTCCTTTGATATTCTTTTTTGCTAAAGAATATCCTCCCATGGAACAAAACAATATAATAAGAGCAGTAGTTGTTAAAGATACGAATAAAGAATTTTTAAAAACGTCCAGAAAGTCCAATCTGTCCCAAACTGCTATAAAGTTTTCAAAGTGAAGTTCTTCTGGAAACATAGTGGGTGGATTTAAACTCATCTCAAAATCAGACTTTAAGCTACCTGCCACTAGCCAATAAATTGGAAAACCAAATATAAGCACTATAAATATAACTATTATACTTCTCATACTTCCACCTCCTTAATAATCCATTTTCTTTTTAAGAACTTTATTTTGTACAATAACTACAATCACTGTCACAGTGAACAAAATATAACTAATTGCGGCCCCATTGCCTAATCTTAAGTATGAAAATGCTTCGTTATAAATTAAAAAAGGTAGTGTAATAGTAGAATTGTCTGGGCCACCACCCGTCATAATATACACTTCTTGGAATACTTTTAGAACATCAACTAAAGCTAGTATAACTACAATAGAAGTTATTTTTAATAATAATGGAAATATGATATACCTAAACTTTTGTATGTATGTTGTTCCATCAACATCTCCTGCTTCATATAGTTCTGAAGGAATAGTTTGAAGACCAGATAAAAACATTAGCATAAAGTATCCAATCTTTCGCCAAGCACTCATTATCGCTATAACAGCCATGGCATATTTTCCATCTCCAAGCCATGCCACTCCTTCAATGCCTAGAGTATTTAAAGTTGCATTAACTATTCCGTTGTCACTCCTAAACAACGACATAAATATTACCCCAGCACTAACAATAGAAATAATATAAGGCATAAAAACAATTGTTCTAACAGCACCTACACCTCTAAATTTATCATTGATTAACAAAGCAATACCAATAGAAAAAACTAGTATAATTGGTATATATACAATAGCAAATCTAAAGGTGTTTCCTATTGCCTTTATAAATAGAGGGTCATTAAGAGCTGTAAGATAATTATCAAAAGAAACAAATTCACCTGGTACCTCCCAAAGTCTAGCTTTTCTCAGGTCAACCATCTTTATTTCTTTGAAGCTTGCAATAAATGACCAAATTATAGGATAAAAAACAGATATAGTAAGAATCACTATGGAAGGTAAAATAAATATGTATCCACTTAAATCAAGCTTTTTTTTCATTATATAAACTCCTTTTCACTAGAAATTCCAAAGGTGAATATAATTCGCCCTTGGATTAATTATCGAATATAATTACTTCTTTAGTCTTGCAAAATTGGATTACCCATTTTAATAATTTCACTTACCGCTTCATCGATTGTTTTGCTCCCATTTGCAACTGCACTATATCCCGCAGTTAAATATCTTTCTCTTATTTCTGTCCATTCAGGTACAGGAACTTCAATACTAGGGTTTTCAAATCCTTGGATAAATGCCAAAAACTCTGGATGTTCTATAAAGTACGGGCTATTTTGTAAATCGTTACGAATTGGCACCCTAAAAGGATAGTACTCTCCTGTTTTCTCATCAAATTCACCAGCCATTAACATTTCTTGTGCTTCAGGCGTTATCATGAATCTGATAAAATCCTTTGCATCTTCAAGCAAGTCTTCATCTTCCACTAGGGTAGAGATTGCTATTGGATGAACAGAAGCCTCTGCTGCTCCCTTATATTCTCCGTGCATAATTTGTGATAGTGCTAGTGTTCCAACATTAAATCGTTGTTCTTCAGGTAGTTTCCATATATCAGTTACGCCCCAAGGCCCTTGAATTTCAAACGCTATTTTTTGAGTTCTAAATGCTTCCATAACTTCAACACCTGTATGCTCTTGCCAACCTTCTTGGCCATATTTGCCTAAAGTGTTAAAGTAAAAGTCCAATCCCTCCTTACTTTCTTTAGAATCTAAGCCAATATTTCCTGTTTCATCAATTAAAGAACCTCCAAAAGAATGAACAAACATTGCCGTCATCCAACTAAGGTCACCCATTTGCTTCCCTATCATGCCCATTCCTTTTGCATCAGTATTTTCTTCCACCTTAAGTAGTGATTCCTCAAATTTTTCCCAAGAAGTAATTTCATCAGGGTTTACTCCTGATAAATCTAACAAGTCTTTATTATAGATAAAGCTTAACGTATGCCCTAGCCATGGCACACCATACATTTCATCATCGACAGATACCATGTCAATTACAGCTGGAGAGAAAAATTCTGAAACATTATTAAAGTCATCACTCAAATCATAGAAATATCCTTCTTGCCCTAGAGAAGTTGCTGTAAAATACTCTAGTTGCATAATCTCTGCTTCAGATGTCATTATATCTTCAACTTGGTTGTTGCCACTTACAACTTCAACAGTTCTTCCGTCTGTTTGCTCGTTATATACATCAACAATAGCTTTAATTGCTTGCCCTCTGCCACTTTCCACATCCCAGCCAATTCTAAATTGCATAGGCTCCAAATCTTCTTTTTTGTCATTCTTAGAAACAGCTGACGTATTTGATGTGTCGGTTGTGTCACTACCACACCCTACTATAATGCTTGAAACCATTGTTGCTCCTAGTAATAAAGAAATAAATTTTTTATTCATTATAAATCCCCCTAAACTTGTTAATTAATATATTTTCTAGTGCTTCGTAGGAATAATGTTTTTTGCCAATTTCATAGTTAACAGTTGTTTGAGTATCATACAAAGTTTTGTCAAATAAAATTTCTAGAGCCTCTTTACTAGCTTTTTCAACTATCTCATCAGATATTTTTAAATCCCCTTCTTCTCCTGAGTAGCTATTTCCTAGTGAAATATACTCTATTTTATTAGATTTTAAATCTTTTTCAAACACTGGATACTCATATACTATCAATGGTTTCTTAGCAAACATTGCTTCTAAAAGTTGATTTCCCCATCCTTCCAATATAGATGGATATGTAACAAAATCGCTTATAACATAGGTATCCCACAAAGAATATACTTTTTGATTATCTTTTAAGCCTCTAGAATGATCCACTAACTCATTGATATATTTAAAGGTAATGTTTTTTTGGTTCATCTTACTAAGTAAAGTTTGCATATATTTTGCAGATTCATTTAATCCAGCAAAAACATAATATATTTTGCTATCTTCTTTAAAAATCTGTCCGTTATATAACGTTTTCCCCACATAGTCTTTTTTCAGATCATTTATTTTTGCTACTACTTCAATTCCAAATTCTATTGCCTTTCTTTCAGTTATCCTAGTTGCTTGTAAAATAACAATATCATCTTTATTGATATCTAGTTGGTTTCTTAGCTGTCCATTATATTCATCTTCTCTCCACACGGGTTGATTAAAATCAAATACATTAGGTACAACTACTGTTTCAATGCCTTTTCTGATCAAAACTTGTTCTTGGGCAATTTTATTTATTACGCAATGAGATGTGTTTTCTAAATTTGGTACAAAATATTCTTCTAATATGTCTCTTACAAAGTCGACCTTTGGATTAGAGTACAATACTCGTTCCCAATAGAAATCATGATTATGCCCAACAAATTTTATTTTAGGATGTTTTTTAGCTACGTTTGTAAAAGCTATACCTGCTGGCAAGTGCCATCCTAAAGACCAGATATTATTTACAACTACAATATCTATATTTTCTTTTGAAATAATGTTTGATAGCTCTACTTCAATTTTAGCAGCATATTCAAAAATTTCTTTCTTTAACTGCTCAATATTTTCATAATCTACAAACTCTTTATAACAATTATGTACAATCTTATTATTAACTTCACCTTGATAGTGCATTTGAGGTATTATATGAGCCTTTAAAGTTCCTTCACTTCCTGCTATATATATACATTCATGACCGTTTTTCTCCAAAACATATTTCCATTTATCCATCTCTAAAGAAACGCCATCTGTTTCTCCAACTCTAAAATGAGCTAATGCAATTTTCATTTATTCCCTCCGTTAATATTCAACAACCTAATATTTATTAAAATTTCATTTAATGGTATGGACATTCCTTTGAGTTTTTATTATATCAGGGAATGTCCTTTTATAGAACTTTTTCTATTACTTAACCAAATACTTTATATAGTCTTTCTAAAGCATCTTTTACAACACTCAATGGGCAAGCAATGTTCATGCGAATAAAGTCTTTTCCCGCATCTCCAAACATGCTACCGCTTTCCAAGATAAGATGAGCCTCATCAGCTATTTTTTCAAGTAATTCTTGGCCTTTTTCAGGATAATCACTAAAGTCTAGCCATACTAGATATGTTCCTTGTGGCTTCACAAATTTAATTCTTGGCAATTTTTCTTTAATAAATTTATCCATATAATCCAAGTTTTCATCAAGTACTTTATTTACTGCATTCACCCATTCTTCACCTTTATTATATGCTGTAATGGTAGTTTCTAAAGCATAAGGTGAAATACTAATTGAACCCGTATAATCATTCAGCTTCTTACGTATCTCACTATTTTCTATTACAAGGTTTGTAATGTGGAAACCTGCTACATTAAAAGTTTTATTAACAGCAGTAGCTACTATTAAAGTATCTTGATGTTTTAAGTTTAATGCTGAAGTAAAGCTTTCACCTTCACGAATAAGGTCACAATGGATTTCATCAGAAAACACTATCACATTGTTTTCAGCACAAATATCTAGTAAACGTTGTGTATCTTCTTTTGGCCAGATTTGTCCAATTGGGTTGTGTGGATTACAATAAATAAACATCTTAGTGTTTGGATCTTTACACTTTTCTTCAAAATCTTTAAAATCTATAGTATAATGGTTATTTTCATCCCTAATAAGAATGTTGTCTACTGCAACACGATTAGTCTCCAAAATCTCTCTTTTGAAAGGATAGTAAACAGGTGATTGAATAATAACTCCATCACCTTCATTTGTAAGAGCTCTTAGACAATTTCTAATAGCAGATACTGTTCCATTGCTAAACACTAGCCAGTCTTCTTCAATTTTCATATTATGTCTTCTATTATACCAGTCTATTATACTTTTTTTATATTCTTCAGTTTGCGTAGTATAACCAAATATTTGTCTGTCTACACGTTTATGCAATGCTTCAATAATTTCTGGAGCACAAGCAAAGTCCATATCTGCTACCCACATTGAAATTGTATCATCATAATAATTTAGGTCAAGTAATTTTTTAATGAATTCTTTATCCGTTTTAGCTGCACCTGTATTATTTCTGTCTATTATTGCTTTTAAATCATACATATTTTATTTCTGCTACTCAAAATATGGACAAAAATACCCATACCGAGATTTTTCCTATTTCAACGTGTCTGGTTTGGTTAATTAGATACTCTAATAACTA
>LJDB01000105.1 GCA_001983455.1 Candidatus Epulonipiscium fishelsonii | reverse complement strand
CATATCCTATACCTTCAGAATTCATATCCTACACCTAATTAGAACTTCTCTTCAGAATTCGAATAAGAAGAACAGACCGATAGCCTTCTCACTTATTATTCATGATAAGAGAAAAAGCATTTTGAGCTTTTTCTCTTATTCGTGATAACAGATAACAGATTTAGGAACAACGTGACTAAATCTGTTATTTGCATAAATATTCACTGCACTAATAAATATTACCACAAAAAGCAAAGCGTTTGTACGTATCTGGAATTTCGAGGGATACACTAGTAAGGGATGTATAGTTATTTTTTTAATTTACCAGATGTACTAGTCAAATATTTTATACTAATCTCCCTTAGACCATCACCTATGAATATTATTCATAATAAATATAAGAAAATCGCCTTTAATAGTAATATAAAAAATGCAATTAACTAGCACAAGACGTTTATATTATACAACAAATAAGAAAAGACCAAAGGTCTTTTCTTAAAATTCACTTAGCTTTATAAGATCTACATTCTTTAAATCCTTAATTTGTTCTAGTGCATTTAAATGAATTTCTTCAGTCATAGAGGTACAGCAATCTGAGATTACACTGATATTATATTTTTGTGCAGTACCAGATGTTATTGTTGCTATTATACAACTATGTGTCATCATTCCAGCTACAATAAGATTTGTTATTTGTAAATTAGTGAGAACCTCTTCTAAAGTAGTTTGAAAAAAAGCATTTCTAAATTCTTTAGTCAATATTATAGGATTTTCAATTAAATCTAAAACTTCCCCTACAAGTTCTACACCATCTGTACCCGCTATAAATGGATAATTTCTGCTATGTTCCTCTGGTTGAGCAACATGTTGAGTTAAAATTACAGGTACTTCATTTTTTAGAGCTCTTCTTATAGCCGTTTCTATATTTTTTAATGTTGTATCTATATTCCATAATGGATATTTCCCATATGATAAGTAATCAACTTGTGGGTCAATTACAAGTAATGCTTCCTTCATTTCATTATCCTCCGTAAATGTATCATTTTGCATCAAGCATTTCTATTTGTGTTAGTTGATTTAAAACATCAATAACATCAGAAGATTTTTCTCCTACACTTCCAAGTAATTTTTCTAACAATTCGTTATTGTTATCTACATCAGCAATTATATCTTCAAGATAGGTTGTTATTTTCAAAATGTTTTCTTTATTGTTATTTTGAACTTTTGCCGCCTCAAGTATTTCATAATTAATTAAATATTTTGTATTTTCTAATTCTTGCATTGTTTCACTAATAGATTTCATTTGATTTACACTCTTGTTCACTACTAATTTTCCACTTTGATATTTTTCATCCAATGTATGCATTGTTTCACTCATATCTTCCACAACTTTAATAATGTTTTTCGCTCTTTCTTGTGTTATATCAGAAATATTCTTCATTTCTTTAGCAACTACACCAAACGTTTGAGATTCACCATCAGCTTTAGCCGCAATTATTGCAGCATTAAAAGATAATAAACCTGTGTCAATCGCAATTTTATTTATACGCTGTGCAAATTTTGCGATATCTTCAAATTGCATTTTTATAATATTAGAAACTTCCATTATTTGCTCAAATACATTTAAAATTTGATCTGTTTGAATAATGGCTTCCTCTATTTTATTTTTTGAAATGCTAATTTTAGATTCTACTTCACCAAGAGCATCTACAACACTTCCAGTCATATTTTCATTACTTGCTATTACTCGAAGAAGTTGTTCATCAATAATTCTAACATTATATGCAGTATTGTCAAAATTTTTATGGATAAGCTCTAGTCTGGATTTGTTGCCACCTTCTTTTTCTAAAATATTATTAATATTAATTTTAATCTGTTCAACAAGTATTTTTCTGTAATGAGACATATCTTCCACTACCTCATTATCAGTTGATAAGGCAGTCGGCTTTTTATTTAACCAATTCATTGTATCCTCTATTCTATTATCAGTAAAGTATTTGTTTGATTTACATATTTTTTATAATAAATTTCGCCATAACACACAATCACAATGTGTGTTTGGCAAAAAGATTGCATGGTAGAATTAACACTATTCCAAATGTTTTCTTGCAAGTATCTACCACTTACAGCAATGCAGTTAATAGACAATATAATTTTCGGCTTAATTTGTATGTTATTTTTCATTCTACTTAATTTAATATTAGTATCTTCAAATTCCATAATATTAACAAAAGTATTGAATAATATTTGCGAATAAAAAGTCATTGAACCATCATGATTTACACAAAATGGTGATATTATATCAATACTTTTTTCAACATCTATTCCAAGAGGATATGCTATAAAATAATCTGAAATTTTATTTAACGGAACTCCTAAACATTCCGCATATGCAATATCAGCTCGCTTTCCATTAAATTTATGTACAATACGATTTATAGGATCTTCCTCTGTAACTAAAAGTCTTTTATTAGTAGTTTTTAAACCTATTTCTTTTAAGATTTGTATTTTGTTATTATAATTAATAAATATTGCTACATGTGAAACTAACTTTTTTCCTATATATATACAAGCATCCTCAAATGTTAATTCATCACCTGCTGAATCGCCTATTATTTTAAAATCATCATTTACAAAAAACATTGTTGTTATAACAAGTTCTTCAGCGTTCATTAATCCCTTACAAAGAATTAGAGTAAATGCATTAGGATTATTTTTTACATTAGTATAGGCATTTTTTAACTTTTCTATACTCTTTATTGGTATTTTATCTTAAAAGTAATCACATTCATCATCTAACTCTCAAAAATGAATTATCCAGTTGCACAGGGATGAGGTATCGTTGATAATTCATTATATCGGGCGAACATATCAGTTCGCCTATCATATTAACCTTTACTTTTTGGATTAGAAAATAGTGCTGCTAAATATCCAAAAGCAATGGCTGCAGAAATTCCCCCAGCAGTTGCTTTTAAACCACCTGTCATTATTCCAAACAATCCTTCACTTTTAACTTCTGCTATTACTCCATTTGCTAGTGAATAGCCAAATCCAAGAATAGGGACTGTTGCACCAGCTCCAGCAAATTCCACAACAGGTTGATATACTCCTAGTGCTGTTAAGAATGCACCAGTGACTGAAAATATAACCATAATTCTTCCAGAAGTTAGCTTTGTCCTATCCAATAAAATTTGCCCAATAACACAAATTCCACCACCTACTATAAATGCTTTGATATATTCCATATAGTAATTCCTTTCATCTATAATTTCATTACCAAACAAGCCGTAAAGCCCCTAGCTATGGGGATATAAGGCTATTAAATCTTCCTTTAAAGCTCTTGCCACATTTTAATATTTATTGTATAATATGGACACAACTGAATACATTGGAACAATTCTTTGAATTGTGATATAGGTAGTTGCTAGAAGTAGTCATTTCTAGTATAAAACTTTTGAACAATTTTTAATTGCGAATATTCAATGCATCGAAAATGTTTCTAAAGTGAAACACGACAAGAAAAAGTCGTAAAAATATCGTAAAAGACTAAATGTCTTTTATATAAGGTAAAATTATATCAGCCTAGTGAACTATAATGTTCTGCCCTAGTAGTGGTAATGGCATGCCCTAAACTAAAGGTCATACGGGACTAGCAGAAATGAGTCTGTCCTTTAATCACTTTAGAATCCCCCGACTTTAGGCCTGGGTAGTGTCAAATAGGTATTACTGCTTTGATATACATACAGCATGTGCAATTCCAGGAATATGTTCACCTTGTTGTGTAGATGCCAAACTCATTAATGCACCTGTTGGTACCAATAGTACTCTTTTATATTTTCCCTCTATTATTTGATTATACCAATAAGATGAGAAAACAGAAGCACTGCAACCACAGCCACTACCACCGCAATGTGTATCTTGCACTTCATGGTCATATATCATAGCTCCACAATCATGCATTACACTAGACAAATCTACCCCTAATCTTTTAGCAAGATCCAAAGCAATATTCATTCCACAAACCCCCAAATCTCCAGTGATGATAGCGTCATAGTCACTGGGTTGTTGATTTGTATCTTGTAGATGAGTTAAGATAGTGTCAACTGCAGCAGGAGCCATAACTGCCCCCATATTTGTTACATCTTTCGTTTCAAAGTCAACAATTTTTCCAGTAGTAATACTTTCAACTTTTAATCCTTTACCTTCTTGTTCAATTAAAACATATCCACATCCTGTAACGGTCCATTGTTGGGTCATTGTTCTTTGGGCACCAAATTCCAGAGGATATCTAAATTGCTTTTCAGCAGTGCAATTATGACTACTAGCTCCAGCAATTACTCTTTTGGCAATTCCTGTTCCAACTAAAATTGAACCCAGTCCCATTGCCTCACCCATTGTCGAGCAAGCACCATATAAACCAAAAAGTGGAATATTAAAATCTTTTACGCCCATATGTGTAGCATTAATTTGGTTTTCCAAGTCTCCTGAGAGAATATAGTTTATGTCCTTAGAAGTTAGATTAGCATTTTCTAGTAACCTTTCAATAACATGTTTTATCATTTCAGCTTCTGCTTTTTCCCAACTTTCTGTTCCTATTATTTCGTCTTCAAAATAATGGTGAAAATGATTTCCTAAAGGGCCTTCTGCTTCCTTTGGTCCAACTCCAGAAAATGTTTGGGTAATAATAGGAGGCTTTTCAAATTTGATTGATTGTTTACCTACATGCATTGTGTGCACCACCTTATAATAAATAATATATAATTCCGATAACAATACTAGATATTGTTCCAAACACAATAACAGGCCCTGCTATTGTAAATTGCTTTGCTCCCATACCATATATAAATCCTTCTTTTTTATATTCCATTGCAGCACTTACCATTGAGTTTGCAAAACCTGTAATAGGAACACTACTTCCTGCTCCAGCATACTTGCCAATTTTATCAAATATGTTTAGTCCAGTCAAAATAGAAGAAGCCATAATAAGCACAATAGTTGTGGCACTGGTTGCTTCTTTTTGATTAAGTCCATGATAAATAAACACATTATTCAAAAATTGACCAATCGCACAAATAAGTCCGCCTACCCAAAATGCACGAAATGAATTTTTAAAAACTTTATTTTTAGGTGAATGGGTTTCGACTATATTTGGATAATCTTCCTTTAAGCTTTCTATATCTTTCAAAATCATCACTTCCTTCCTTAAACATACTAAAGTCTCTACTTAATATATATAACTTTGTACGGAAACACAATGTGTTCCCGCTAAACAAAATATAAGTGCATTATATATAAAAGATAGGACTCTACTTTTTATAATTTATTCATGATATCACAGTGATATTAAGATTATAAAGTTAGTATTACAATATTTAAACAATATATGCATTAAATATAAGTGCATTTAATAATAAGAAGTTCTACACTTTTTATAGGTTCCATTTTTCCACTTTTGATTTGTTCGTCCGTTTCAAGACAAAACCTTAAAATTTTTTTAATTGTAGAAAATGTTTTTTCTTTAGACTGTTTTGTTAATTCTCTTGCAATAAATGAAGGGATACTTAAATCTTTTGCAATCTGATTTACTGAAATATTTGAACGATTTAAATATTTTACTTGAAACATCAGTCTATATTCTCTTGAGATTAAAGCTAGTATTTTTGTTGGATATTCTTTCGCTTCTATAAGAGTATTGTATATTTTTATACATTCTTCTATTTGCTTCTTTCCCATAAATTTTATTAATTCAAATACCTGGTGTTCAGCATTAAACACACATACAGCATCAATATCTTCTATTGTAATGATTTTCCCATCACAATAGGATAATAATTTCTCAAACTCATTTAATATATAAATCATATTTTTTGGCATATTGTTTATAAAATAGTTAAATACATCTTTTTTTAAAGGTGCTTTGGCAAGTAATAACTTATAAATATTCTCGGTATCTGGATAGTCACAGTTTTGAACAGTTCCTTCTTTGTTAATAGCTTTAAATAACTTATTTCGTTTATCTATTTCATCTTCTAGAAACACCAGCACTATATAAGAAGGAACATTTTTGAACCACTCACTTATTTGATCAGTATCATCTTTTCTTCCAGCCTTAAATAAGTCACTATTTTTAACGACAATTAATTTATATTCACTAAAAAAAGGGAGAGTTTCACATTGAGATATAATTTCATAAACACTACATTTATTACCTTCATAATAACTATAGTTCATCAAGTCTAGTGTTTGCCCAAAAATATTTACTTTAATTTCATTCAATCGCTTATTTTTAACCCATTCTTCTGTTCCATGTAATAAATAAACCATATTATTCCTCTGTCTTTATATATTTTTTTAATTTTACTTGATTTTCATAAAGTTCAATCGTTATAGCTCCATCCAAATCTGTTCTTAAAACATTTACGTTATATTTTTCTAAATCATCAAGAACTTGGGTATGTGGATGATTATAAATATTATTTTTTCCACAACTTATTATTGCATACTCTGGCTTTGATAATTCTAGTAATTTCTCACTAGTCGATGTTTTAGAACCATGATGAGCCACTTTTAAGATATCAATATCTTGTAAATCTAAATTTTCTTCTACTTCCTTAGATATATCTCCTGTATATAACATATTAAAATCTCTATAGCTTAGATTAAACACTAGTGAATTGTTATTTTTATCACTAGTGATGTTTGATGGAGCAATAATATCTAAAGCCATATCGCCAATTTCTATATCTGTAGGAACTGTAATTTCTTTTTTTTCAATCTCATATATTGTGCATAAATCTATTAGTTGCTTATCTATTTCATCTTCGTCATTTAATTTGGGCACAATCAGTAATTTAATCTCATTATTATTTTTAATCCACTCAATAATTGCTCCAACATGATCATAATCTGTGTGCGAGATTATTGCTATATCAATTGCTTTTTTTCCCTTAGAATTTATATGTTTTTTTAGCTTTGAATAGCTTGAGCCAATTCCTCCATCAATTACGATGATTTTGTTTGCGTGTTGAATTACTGTCCCGTCTCCTTGTCCAACATAAAGTTGTGTTATAACTGCTTCTGGTTTAATAAAATAGGAACTAAAATGCAAAGCATCAATGCCTATAAATCCAAAAATTAATTGAGAACTCAATATTATTACTAGTGACTTTATTACTGCAACTTTATATCGTTCAAACAATTTTTTAGCTATATTATGTTTAGATATTTGAACACTTAAACCTATACAAATTGAGCTTATACACATATAATATAATATTATTTCAAACGTAGTTGGCCTTCTTATTATTAATGGATCTAATAAAGTACTAATATGTGACAGAACTAAATTGATTGTATCTAAAATTAAGTTTAGTTCTTGCACTAAATTTTGTGATAAATTTAAAGCCAAAAATGAAGTCCCTAAAATTATCAGACTACCAATAATTATTACCGTAAATATTTCGATAATAAATGCATTAATAAATATTGATATATATGATATCGTGTAAAAGTGATAGGCAAGTATTGGTGCGAGAATTATAGTGATACACAAACTTAACAGCATAGAACTATATAAGTTATTTATACAAAATCTTGAAGACGTATGCTGACGCAATTTTATATCCTTTGCAGAGCAATATTCCTCTACAAATTGATATAATCCTATACCAATCATAGCTCCAAAAGACAGTTGAAATCCAACGCCAAATAAGCTATATGGATTGTAAATTATTATTATGCCTGCAGCAATTGCAATGTTGTTCCAATAATCATCCTCTTGCCAAATACATTTTGCAACGATACTTAAAGTAATAAATATGCAAGCTCTCAAGTTGGAAGTAGATAGGCCTATTATAAAGCAATAAGTCCAACAAAAAATTAGCGTACTTATTAATCTAGAATAATACCCAAAAAGAAAAGTTGCAATTGATATCGCAACTTTTTCTCCAAAAATTATTGTGGCTATTCTCAAAAAAAACATTCCTAGAAATATATTTAATTTTGTACAAATAAAATATATTAATCCAATGTGAAATCCAGAGATAACTAAAATATGACCTACACCCAAGTTAAAATAACTATTTTGTATATCTTCGTTCAAATCACTCTTATCACCTAAAAGCAAGCTTTTAATTATTCCACTGTTAGTTTTAAAAACATAATCAATTTGCTCATCAATTTTATTTCGTATTTTTTCAAAAATAGGTGTTTTTTGTATAACGTCTATATCGTTGATATCTACTTTAATTCTGCTAAGGATTGCTTCACTTTTTAAATATGTTTCATAATCCATATCAGCAGGGTTGTATTGAATAGATTGACCCATTACAGTGCCACTACATCTAATTTTATCATAAGGAGTTATTAGAATATCTTCATTTTGCAATTCTAACATTACTCTATAAGGTATATCATATATATCTTTTACTATTACTTTTAAAGAATACTCTGTTTGACTAACTTCTACAACAGTACCTGATATATCAACAGTTGCTTTCTTTTGTCGTTGTTCTTCCCAATATTGCACAGTTTCATTTATAGGGTGATGCATCTCTAAAGGAAAAAAAAATACCCCACATATTAAGCATAAAACTATATTAAATAGTATTCTATTGTGCAATTAAATCTTCATTCCTTTCAAATAGTATGCTAAAGTCAATTTCGCCAATGGAATCTGGTTCTTCTCCATTCATCAAAAAACTTACTTTTTGAATTTTTCCTATTTCTGTTACAGAGTTCACAATTGAATATATTAATAAAGTTTCTCCTTCTGGTAAGGTTAATTCCTTAGCTTGCTTTTCGTATGTTAAATCTATTTGAAATACAGTGTCTTGAACCTTTATAGCATTTATAATAGTGGTTTTTGGTAAGGTTGGCTCTAGTCCTTCTATAGATGGTCCTTTTATAAGTTCTTCAATGATATATTGTTCAATAGGAACATCTTGATTTACTTGAACATCTCTTATCTCTGGCACTAATTCATTAGTTCCTTCTTTTCTAAAATATAAAATTAGTAACTGCCTAGTCGTTGGAGGATTGGGATCCATTGCACCAATTCCTATATTATTTCTATCTAATACGCCTATCCTAATACCATTATTATTTTTTAATGGTTCATCCCCAACCAAAAATTGGACTCCATTTACAAAGTCGAAATCTGTTACAGTATATACTAGTGATGACCTTAATATTATTTGGTCTGAAATAATTAATTTATCATAATCTGGACTCAATTCTATTGTAGCAATTCCATTTTGTAGAGAAACTATAACTTCAACCGGAACGACTCTTTGTAAATTTTTAGAAACAGGTCCAGAATACAATGCATGGATCGCTTGATATATTAAATCATTTTTGCTAGTATTTTCATTTAACTCCATTGTTACTTTTTCAACAGCCATAATATTTTTAGTCGGATTAAAAAAATATACATTAAATTTTTGTGTAGATGTATTTCCGTTTGAACTACATCCTAATAATAAAAATAAAATAGTTAGTAATATAAATCGCTTCCTATACATGTTTTATAGGGATTTGAATTACAAAAGTAGATCCAATTCCTTCCTCACTTTCCACTTGAATTGAGCCTGTATGCATAATTATAGTACGATAAGTAATAGACAGCCCTAAACCAGTTCCACCGGTATCTCTACTCCTAGTTTTATCAGTTCTATAAAATCGTTCAAATATTCTTCCCTGTTCTTCTTTTGCAATTCCAATACCAGTATCCTCTACTTCAATAAATACATCTTGCATATCACTTTGTAGTTTTACTTTTACTTGACCACCTTCTGGCGTATATTTTATCCCATTTTCAATTATATTTGATATAGCAAGAGTTAGCTTAACTTCATCAACTTCTGCATATATTTCTTTGTTCGCTTCATATATCATCTCAATATCTTTTTTCCTTGCTAAAGGAGAAAGTCTTTTTAAGATGTTTGCAATCAGATGTTTTATGTTTGTTTCATTAATATTCAACATTATTTCTGTTCTATCCAACTTTACTAATAGTAGCAAATCGGTAATTATTACATTTAATCTATCAACCTCTGAATTTATATCATAAAAAAATTCTTTATACATTTCCACTGGAACATCCTCTTCACACATAAGAGATTCTGTAAGAACTTTTATGGACGAAAGCGGTGTTTTCAGTTCATGTGATACGTCAGACACAAATTCTTGTCTTGATTGATCCACTAGTTGAAGTTGTTCTGTCATATGATTAAATGCATTTGCTAGTTCAGCCATTTCTCCTTTACCATTTAATTTGACTTTTTGGTCTAGTTGTCCGTTTGTAACACGTTGCACAACTTTCATCAAAGTTTTAATCGGTCTGGTTATTATTGAAGAAGAAAAGAAACTTAATAATCCTATAACTAAACTAGCTATTAAAGATAAGAAATAAATTTGACTTTCCATATCTTCTAATAGTTTATAAATATCGTTTATACTTGCGGAAAGTAGTACTGCACCTAGCACTTTGTCATTATCTTCTTTGTCTATAATGGATACTGCTGTACTCATTATAAAATTTCCAGCTTTTTCATAACGTTCACTAGAGTTTTTTTTGTTCAAAGCATTAAATATCTGAGTGTTTAATAAAGTTGTATTTAAATCTATTCGACTAGAGTCTGCAACAACATATCCTAATGGATCCACAACAATTATTCTGGCGTTCACTTCTTCACTTTGGCTTAATTCTCTAATTTTATTTGTAAATATCGTGTAGTTTGTTCCTTCTTTAAGATAGTTGTTGGTTTGAATAATTTGGCTTACTACAAGATTGGCCTGTCGCATCCATTCAGCTTTACTATCTTCTAAGAAATATGCTTCTATTCTTCCTGTTGTTAAAGAAGCAAAGAACATAAAAGGTATAGCACTTACTAAAAAAAATAATACAAATAGTTGTAATCTTAAACTATGAAACCATTTTAACTTAATCCTTAAAATAGTAACCAACTCCCCATTTAGTATAAATATACTCTGGTTGACCGGGGTTTCTTTCAATTTTTTCTCTTAATCTTCTTACATGAACATCAACTGTCCGAACATCTCCAGGATAGCCCTGCTCCCATATAGTATTTAACAATTGTTCTCTAGTATATACTTTACCAGGGTTAGTCACAAACAGTTCTAACATATCATATTCTTTTGCTGTTAAATTTATTTCATTGTCATCTAAAAATACACGTCTACTACTTTGCTCTAGACGCATGCCACCTACTTCTAACATTCTTTTTCCATTTTTATTATTTTCATTTGATGTTCGTCTTAATATAGCTTTAATTCTGGCTTTCAGCTCCAATATGTTAAATGGCTTTGTAACATAATCATCTGCTCCATATTCAAGACCCATGATTTTATCCATATCCTCACCTTTAGCAGTTAACATAACTATAGGTACATCTGAAAATTCTCTAACTATTTGACAAACTTCAAAGCCCGTATATTTTGGCAACATTAAATCCAATATAATAACAGAATAGCTCTCAGATTTTATTAAGTTGATTGCTTCTTCACCATCATATGCAACGTCAACCAATAAATCTTCTTTTTCTAAACTAAATTTTATTCCTTTAACTATTAATTTTTCGTCATCTACAACTAATACTTTTTTTTTCATTATAATCCCCTTAATTTATTCTTATACTATCTTTTAAACCTTCATAAGTCTTTTCACCTATTCCAGATACTTCTTTCAATTGTTCTAAACTGCTAAAACTACCATGTTCTTCACGATAGTCCAAAATTGCCTGAGCTTTAACTTCTCCTATATTTGGCAGGGTTTCCAGCTGGACTAAATCTGCTAAATTAATATTAATTTTGTCTTCACCAGTATTATTAATTTGGCCAGTATTAATAGTATTTAAGATTACTCCTTTTTTTGGAACAACGACTTGTGAATTTGGTTGCAATATTTGGGCAAGATTTATAGCAGTCATATCAGCATCAGATGTTACTCCTCCAGCCATATTGATAACATCTTGAATTAAACTATGTTCGTTAACCCAATATACCCCAGTGTTATTAATTTCACCACAAATATAAACTGGAATTTGTTGTATATTTTCAGAGTTATCAACTATATTATTATCTGATAATTCTGATGTTATGTCAATGTCCTGAAGTTGTTTTGCGTTTAATTCTTCCACTAGTTCATTTTCTTTTGGAAGTATAATTATATCATCCTTTGAAGTGTTTGGATTATAAATCATAGCTCCAATTATAACAATACATACTCCCACCAAAAATTTATGATTTTTAATAAATTCTCCCAAATATATTACCTTGCCAAAACCTTATAAAACTTTTAGTCTTATATTTGCAAGTTTTCTAATTTTATAATGTTGCTAGTTTTGACATACTCCTTTCTGTTTTTGTTTATCTCGTATTTATTTGAGATTTTACGTTGCAACCTACGTAATCTTTTTTCTAACTTCTTTATGGTTTTTGTTTATATTTTTACTTTTAATTCCATTACTACAAACTGCAAAAATAAATGTTCTTGTTCTGGAGTTGGATATAATCTTAACTTTTTAGCTCTTATCATCTTAATATCATCTCTAATATTTAATATAAGATACTCAGTATAATAAATCAAAAATTTTATACAAAGTTATATCTAGTTTATCCTCTTTTAAAAAGTCTTAACAATTTTTACATAAATTACACAGTTTGTCTTTACTATTTTAATATTTTTCTGTTATACTAAGAAATACGAAAGGAGAATTTTACTATATGATAAAATATTTTAAATACTTATGTTTAGTTGCATATATATTATGCTTTGCCAATTCTATATATGCTTCCTCTGTACCCAATATAAATGCGGAAGCAGCAATTCTTATAGATGCGAAAACAGGAACAGTACTATACGCAAAGAATGCTAATGAAAAATACTATCCAGCTAGTATAACAAAACTTATGACAGCACTTTTAACAATAGAGAATTTGTCCCCCACAGACACAGTGACTTTTTCAAAAGAGGCGGTTTATTCTCTAGATAAAGAAAGTAGTAATATAGGGATGGATATTGGAGAGGTTATTACTGTTGATCAGGCACTTCACGGACTACTTTTATGGTCTGCAAATGATGTAGCTAACGGGCTTGCCGAAACTATTGGAGGAAGTATAGAAAATTTCTGTAAAATGATGAACCAACGTGCACAAGATATTGGAGCGGTAAATACAAACTTTGTAAATCCTCATGGATTTCATGACGTAAATCACTATACAACAGCATACGATATGGCTTTGATTATGCGTGAAATTTATAATAATGAATATTTTTTAGAAATTATGTCGCACCCAACTTATAGAATTCCTGCTACAAATGTATCAGATGAAATTATTTATTTATCACAACAACATAGCCTAATGAATTCGATACGTGATAGCCAAATGTTTCGTTCAGATGTAATTGGAGGAAAAACAGGATATACTTCTCAAGCTGGAAACACACTAGTAACTGCATCAAGACAAGGAAATATCGACTTAATAACAGTTATATTAAAAGGTAATAGATTAAACTATTATGATGATACAAATAAATTATTAAATTACGGGTTTAGTTCATTCACTTCTTTAAACCTTAGTACGCCAAAAGATATTTTAACTATATTGCCTCTTTATTCAATCCATAGTGGAAAATTATATGAAGTTGCAACATGTGAAATTAGTGTGAAAGAGCCTTTAAATGCAATAGTTAGCTCAAACATTAAAAAACAAGATTTGGATTTAAATATGACACTACCAAAACATATTAATTTTGGAAAAAATATTGGTGATATAGTCGGAGAAGTAAATTACACTTATAAAGGCAAAAGGTTAGCTTCGTGTGAACTTATGATATCAGATATCAAGTTTTTACCTGCTCCTTCACCTTATGTATTTCCAAAGGATACCTCTAACGTAGATGCTTTTACCTATATTTATCCAACAGTAGTTTGTATTAGTGTTAGCTTATTTCTAATCTTAATGCTACGATTACGCAGAAAAAAATATTTTTTTGACGATAAAAATAAATTGAAGTTTCACAAAAAAGTTCAAAAAACATTAAAGTAAATTAACACAAAATATACAGAAGGAGCATATTAGTTAAATAATATGCTCCTATAATTCATTATAACGAATTATATATTTGTTTTAAATTTGTCAAAGTATCCCTTGTTTGAGCTGCTTCTTCAAAACGTAATTCTACAGCAAATTTTTTCATTCGTTTTTCTAGTGTTTTAATAGCTTTTTCCAGTTCTTGTTTAGACATAGACTCAGGGTCTTTTTGTTCGAATAAATCTTTATTAGTTTCTTTAACTAATTTTGTAGCTACAATTAAATCTCTTATATCTTTCTTTATAGTCTGTGGCACTATATCATTTTCAATATTATATTGATTTTGAATTTCACGCCTTCTTTTTGTTTCTTTAATTGCAACATCCATTGACCTTGTTATCCTATCTGCATACATAATAACTTTTCCGTTGGAGTTTCTTGCACATCGACCAATAGTTTGAATTAGAGAAGTTTCTGAACGTAAAAATCCTTCTTTGTCAGCGTCAAGAATTGCGACCAAGGAAACTTCAGGAATATCAAGACCTTCTCTTAATAGGTTTATTCCAACAAGCACGTCAAATACACCCAATCTTAAATCTCTAACAATTTCAACCCTTTCCAATGTTTTTATATCTGAATGCAAATATTTTACCTTCACACCCATTTCGGCCAGATAATCAGTTAAATCTTCAGACATTCTTTTGGTTAAAGTAGTAATTAATATTTTATCTCCTTTTTGAGCCAATAAATGAATTTCGTGCAACAAATCATCTATTTGGCCTTTTATAGGACGCACTTCCACTATAGGGTCAAGAAGCCCAGTCGGTCTTATTAACTGTTCTGCAACAACAGCAGAATGTTCCAATTCATATTGAGCAGGAGTTGCAGAAACAAAAAGCATTTGATGTATTTTTCTTTCAAACTCATCAAAGCGAAGCGGTCTATTGTCTAGTGCTGAAGGTAGTCTAAACCCATAATCAACTAGTACAGTTTTTCTTGCTCTATCTCCATTATACATACCTCTAATTTGTGGGATTGTAATATGTGACTCGTCTACGATAATTAAAAAATCATCTGGGAAATAGTCTATTAGTGTAAATGGTGTGCTACCTTCCTCTCTGCCAGCAAGGTGACGTGAATAATTTTCAACTCCAGAACAATACCCCATTTCTGTAAGCATCTCTATATCAAAATTTGTACGTTGCTCAAGCCTTTGTGCTTCAAGGAGTTTATCTTGTTGTCTTAGCTCTTTAAGTCGTTCTTCTAATTCAATGTCTATCCTTTTAATTGCTAAGTTCATTTTTTCTTGTGAAACAGCATAGTGGGATGCTGGAAAAATTGCAACATGGTCACGATATCCTGTTACATTTCCTGTAACAATATCTATTTCTGAAATTCTCTCAATTTCATCTCCAAAAAACTCAATTCGTACAGCTTGCCCTCCACCTTCTACGGGAATAATCTCAACTGTATCTCCTCTTACTCTAAATGTACCTCTTGCAAAATCATGGTCATTTCTATCATATTGAATGCTAACTAGCTTTTTCAATACATCATCTCTATCTACAATCATTCCTTCTCTTAGAGAAACAACTTGACTTGCGTATTCCTCTGGGTCTCCCAAGCCATATATACAAGATACACTAGAAATCACTATTACGTCTTTTCTTTCCATCAAAGCTGTTGTTGCAGAATGGCGTAGCTTCTCTATTTCTTCGTTGATACTTGCATCTTTTTCAATGTAAGTATCATTATGAGCAACATATGCTTCTGGTTGATAGTAATCATAGTATGATACAAAGTATTCAACCGCATTGTCTGGAAAAAATTCTTTAAACTCACTATACAATTGAGCTGCTAACGTTTTATTATGTGCCATTATTAGTGTAGTCTTTTGCACGTCCTGAATTATGTTTGCCATTGTAAAGGTTTTTCCCGAACCTGTAACACCTAATAACGTTTGAAATTTATTTCCTTCTTTAATACTTTGTGATAATTCTTCAATTGCTTGTGGTTGATCACCCATTGGTTTATAATTTGATTGTAATTTGAACATATTTTCTCCTTCATTATGCACTTAACTTTTAAACATCCGTACATTCACTATAAGTTTATTGCTCTATTGACTTTCTGATTTCTCTAACTTTCTTTAGTGACAATTTTGTTTTTAGTGCAATAGTTTCATAATCCAATAAATCTAGTAAATTTATTGCTATTTCAATTTTCTCTTGTTTTAATTTTTCCTCACCTTGTTTTAAACCTTCTTTTAAGCCTTTTTATTCACCTAGTTTTAAGCCTTCTTTTTTTCCTAACTTTAAATATTTTGTTGCAAAATCAAACCGATACCAACTTTCTTGTTTTCATTTTAAGGTCCTCCTTATACTAAAATTATAAATAAATTTTTTAGTATTGATAGGTATTCGAACTGGAATCTAAAATAATTATATCATTGCATAAAAATACATTGTATAGATTGATAGATTATGATAAAATAATTACGTTATATAATAAATTAAATTGTTAAGGAGATACATAATATGAACAAAAAATTTACAGCTATACTTATTGCTTCGATGATGGTAATGATGAGTGGATGCCAAAGTGATGAAGTGGCAGAGACCACTGAAGCTGAGCCAGTTGCCGAAGTGGCAGAAACCACTGAAGCTGAGCCAGTTACCGAAGTTAACATTATAGAAGAGGAAATACTTACAGGCTACGGAGATGGATTTGGCGGTAAAATTACTGCAAAAGTTACGATGATAGAAGGTTCTATCGTAAATTTAGAAATTGAAGCTCCAAAAGAAACTCCAGGTATATGTACTCCTGCTGTGGAAAATCTTCCACCTGCTATAGTAGAAGCCGGAAACACAGATGTAGATGTAGTTTCTGGTGCAAGTAAAACTAGTGAAGGTATAATCTACGCAGTAAATAACGCTATTAATCCAGAAGAATATCCATACCCTATATTGAAAGAAGAATTCATTGCAGAACAAGTTAATACAGCTCCTGCAACTCTTGGCCTTGGAATGACAGCAAGAGGTCGTTTAAGTATAGGAAAAGATAGTGTAGATAACCTGCCAATGTATTCATTTAATGAAGTGTACGCAGCTGTTGTTTTTGACCAAGAGGGAAGAGTATCAGCTCTTAGATTTGATCAACTAGAAGTATTTACTCCAAATCTTGAGTTCCCTAATTTTGACGCACCAAAATTTGCAGGATATCCTGGTCAATCATATGGTAGTGCGGAATATGCGGATGATAATGCTTATCTAGAAGTGTTTGATACATGGAACACCAAAAGAGAACGTGGCGAAAGTTATGTAATGACATCTGGTACTTGGGCAGAGCAAGCTGATAAATTTGAGCAAGTATTAGTTGGAATGACTCTTGAAGAAATTAGAGAATGGTTTAATAAATATTGCTCTGATATAAATGGTAGACCGCTTAACGCAAAAAGTAAAAATGAAGCAGATATAGAAAAACTTAACGCTTTATCAGACGATGAAAAAGCAATGCTAGTAGACGTTGTAGCTTCTGCATCAATGTCTTTGGACGATGAACACGGAAGTCTTATTGGAGCAATTGAAGATGCATATAACAATAGAGTAGCTATACCAAGTGGTAAAATTTCGAGTTTAGGTCTTGGAGCAGACTTTACTGGACGTATAGGCCCAGGAAAAGATAGTACTGGTACACCAATTTATAGCTTCAACAACGTTATTGCGGCTGCTTTATATGATGAAGATAATAATATTGTAGCAATCAATATTGACCAATCTGAAGTGTTATCTCCAAACTCTAGCACTGCAACAGCTTCTAATTTTGGTGGATTTCCAGGGCAACAATACAACTGTGATAAAGATCATGATGGTGAAATTGATACTGTAAAAGTATACGATGAAACTTCTTTCCTTGAACAGTTTGAAGGAAATTGGGCTAGTAAAAAAGACCGTGGGAACGACTATAAATTTGGAATTGGTACTTGGTCAAGTCAAATTGCAGGTTATGAAGAATTATTTAAAGGTATGACTGCAAGCGAAGTTAGTGAATGGTTTAATAAGTATTGTTCTGATATAAATGGTAGACCACTTAAAGCAGATAGTAAAAATGCTGAAGATGTGGAAAAATTTAATGCTTTATCCGATGATGAAAAAGCAATGTTGATAGATGTTGTAGCTTCTGCATCAATGTCTTTAGACGATAGTCATGGTGATATTGTTTCAGCTATTAATAAAGCTACTGAATATCAAATTCCTGTTAATATTACAGTAGAATAAACTTACAAACATGAATAATAAAGGCGAACTGGTCAGTTCGCCTTTACTTATAGTTTTAAGCTCTTCCCATATATTCCCCTGTACGGGTGTCAATTCTAATAACTTCCCCTTGCTCAATAAATAAAGGCACCATTACTCTAGCTCCAGTTTCCACAATTGCGGGTTTTGTTGCTCCTTGTGCAGTGTCTCCTTTAATGCCTGGTTCTGTTTCGGTAATTTGTAAATCAACATTAAGAGGTGCCTCAATTCCAAAGACTTTTCCCTCATGAGAAAGAACTTTTACCATTTCATTTTCCTTAACAAATTTTAAACTTGCTTCTGCTTCACTTTTATTAACAGCAATTTGATCAAATGTTGTTGTATCCATAAAATGAGACAGCTCGTCATCTGAATATAAATATTGCATATCTTTTCTTTCAATATGAGCTTTAGGCACTTTTTCATTTGGTCTGAAAGTTCTTTCAACAACCCCACCAGTTTTAACATTTTTTACTTTACATCTAACAAAAGCAGCACCTTTTCCAGGTTTAACATGTTGAAACTCAATAATTTGACACAAGTTACCATCAAGTTCAATTGTAACCCCGTTTTTAAAATCTCCTGCTGAAATCATAATAAGTCCTCCTAAAAATTGTTCTTAATTATAGTTTATCCATTTTTTCAATATTATTATTCACAATGAAAAAATATTAAAGATATTCCTTTATTTCATTAGTTATTTCCCTTATAGATTTATTTCTACAGTAAATAATATATTGAGCAAGTTCTTCATATACTTCAAATCTATAGTTGTATAAATTTTCTATTTCCTGCCTCGACTTAACTATATGACAGCTTTTATTATCTCTAATTCTCCCAAAAATTGTATTAAAATCATTATATAAATATACTACTTTTTTATCTTTTAAATATTCGTAGCTAGGATAATATGTGACGCATCCACTTCCAGTAGCAATAATTGTAGGTTTGTTTAAATTAATCCCTTTCAAAATGGAATATTCTTTTTCTCTAAAAGCTTGTTCTCCTTCTTCTTCAAGGGCTGCTGAAACTGATTTATTCAAATCGTTTTCTATTATTTTATTACAGTCAATAAAGTTCATCCCTAGAGACTTTGCCAAATATTGTCCCACAACTGTTTTTCCACTACCCATAAACCCTATCAAAAAAACAGTGTCTTTACATTTTTTAAAATATTGAAGCACTTCTTTAAAAACTTGTTCTTCATCTTTTTCATTATAAATCTTATTTTGCCAAATTTCTTGCATCTTCATAACTTGTGCAACTAGCATATATAATCCTGAAACTGCTTTTTTTCCTTTTTCCTTTGCACGTTTCAAAAATAAAGTTTCATTTGGACTATGAACCAAATCTATTGCTACTTCAAAGTTGACAAATATATTTTTATCCACTAGTGTTGTATCAATATTCGCAGTTGTTCCACAAGATGTTGTGTTAATAATTGCATAACCTTTGCCTATATTTTTATATTCTATAATAGAAACTTCTTCTCCACAATCATAAACTGATTGGCTAAATGCCTTTTGAGCTTTTTCTATATTTCTTGATACAATTGTTACATTTCTTGCTCCGTTATCTTTTAAATACCAAAATACACTTTTTGCAATGTTTCCAGCTCCCAAAATATAGAAATCTCGATTTACAATTTTTATACGCTCTCGACTCAACATCTTTCCAAAACTATAATATTGTGTATTATAACCTTTAGACAAGTTTCTTTCTATTTTAATAGTATCAACTAAACCAATTTTTTTTGCCTCTGGAGAAATCTCATCAAGTTGAGTTATTATTTGATGTTTATATGGTACAGCTACATTTATCCCACTTATACCTAGTGATTTTATTGCATTAACTATATTCTCGGAATGTCCATTTGGTATGTTATAAATGGAGTAAGTTGCATCTAATCCTTTCATTTCAAAAAAGATGTTATTAATTACTTCAAGTAAAGTATAATCCAAGTTTTTACCAATAATTCCATATAAAGCTTTTATATTTTGATGTATAGAGTTATATTTTGTCCCCACGTCTATTTTTAATTGTTCCATATTATTCTTCCTTACTATTTGTGTCAAAAATCCCAGCTAAATAATTTAGCTAGGATTTTCTGTATATATTAAAAAATAACTATCTAGGTATTGGAACTGGTGTAACATAAGCTTGTATTATTGTAATAGATGTTGCATTAGCTTGAGGTGGATTTGATTTTGTCATGTTTGAAGAATAGGTAACTTTTAAAGGCATATTTAAATTTAAGTCAGAAAAAGTTGCTCTTCTTCCATCACTAAACATAATATTAGTTTGAGGCGTTACATTTAATCTTATTGGATTATTTGGTTGTCCGTCAGGATATACAACTAGGCTATCTGATGCAAAATCAATTGAATAAATAAATGCTCTAATTGATTGAGTTCCTGCCACTGGCCCTACAGGAGGTTGATTTTGTGGTAACATATTTGCAGGTGGATAATATGTTGGGCCTGATATATTTCTTGATGTAATTGATACTCCATCATCTTGCACAGCTGTATTATATCCTAATGCTTGTAATATATTATCTAGTGGTGCATATATTACGCCTTGATATTTAAGCGATGGATTTCCATTTAATACCCTTATTCCATCTACATAATACTTATATCCATAGTTTATGGATACATTGCTTATTGGTTGATAGTAGGTCATTGCATATGCATAAATGCCAACGCCAAGAACTGCAACTATTGCTAAAATAGAAGGCCATATTCCTTTTTTATTCATATTTATACCACTCCTTATAATAATCTGTTTTATAAAGATTATTATAAGTTATTCATTCTATAAATATACAAAGATGAGGTGGCAAATATTGTTATGGTTTGCAAGATACAGAGTTATGTTTAATACAAATTGCACAACATATATAAATATTATAATAACTTTTCAATTTCTTGCTTGATTTTATTTAAAGCCATGCTTCTATGGCTAACTTTATTTTTTTCCTCTGGTTCAATCTCAGCAAAAGATTTCTCTCCCACATAAAATATTGGGTCATATCCAAATCCATTGTTTCCTCTGGCCACATACCCAATATTTCCTTCAACTGTTCCTCTTACTACAACGGTATCCATATTATCTTTAGCAAGTGCTATAGCACAAACAAAACGTGCTGTTCTGTTTTCTTCATCTTTAATTTTGTCTAGTATTTGTTTATTTTTTTCCTCGTAAGGTGTATCTTCACCTAAATACCTGGAAGAATATATCCCAGGCATTTTATCTAATGCATCAATTTCTAGTCCTGAATCATCGGCTAATATAATAAAGGAACTCAAATTTTCTTTATTTTCAATGATAAAATTTTTTACTGCTTCTGCTTTAATAATAGCATTTTCTTCAAAAGTACTTCCTGTTTCCTCGATATCAATTTCTATACCTATTTCTTCCATTGTAACAACGTTGATATCAATATTGTCTAACATTTTCCTTATTTCTTTTGCTTTTCCTTTATTTTTACTTGCTAAAATTATATCCATGTTTATTCTCCTTTATCTATCATAAATGTTAAAATATTCTACAATACCATCATAAACTGCTTTTGCGTATTGTTCTGTAAACCAAGGCGTATCTATAACTGCTACGTCATCTAGGTTACTCAAAAATCCTCCTTCTAATAATACGGCTGACATGTCGCTACTTCTTAATACCTTGTAAATGTCCCCTGGCTTCGTTCCTCTATTAAACATTCCTGTATAGTCTATTACATTATTTAAAATAAGTTCTGCCAGTACTTGTGAATTCTCGGTTGATTTATAAAAAACTTCCGTTCCCTGTGCATCCGTATTAGCAAAATTATTATGGAAACTAATAAACACATCAGCATCTATTTCATTTGGTAACTCACTCCTATATTCTAAAGTAAGTGTTTCATCTTTTTCTCTAGTCATATAAACCTTTATGTCTGTGTTTTCTTCTAATAACCTTTTAACTTCCATTGTCTGATAAGTATTTAAGTCCTTCTCTATCAAACCATTTCCTACTGCACCTGGATCTTCTCCACCATGACCAATATCTAAAACAACTATTTTATCATATTTTTCTCTAGGACTTCCAAGGTCAATTACTAAATTTGTATCATTTTGGATTATTTCACATGCATTAATAGTAGTTTGGTCAACGATTAATTTTGTAGTATTATCTGTAACAACGGTAATAGAATTAACTACACCATCTTTTACAATAATTGTTTCGTCTTTGTATGCTAAAGGTGCTCCTAAATCTATAATTAATTGCTTTTCTCTATAATTATCTTTAACAGTAACTTTGTGTATATCTAATCCATTTATTAAACTTACTAAAATATCTGAGTTAAATCTATCATAAGATACTACACCATTTGTGGGAAGTGATCTATTTTTTGTAAATGACTCACTTTTTATAAATGACTCAGTCTTTGTTGCTTTTGGAATTATGTTGGCCTTTGCTACTTCAATTTGTACTTCATTTCTATATATATCTAAATCATATTCTTGTTTTGAATTTGAAACATATCTATCTTCTGCTCTTAAAGGTTTACAATGTTCTGATCTCAGTGGTATAGGCATTGCATCAACGTTTGATTCATTTTTTGTTAAGGATATACTATCATATTCAGAATATTCCACAGTTTCAACGTTAGTATTCAAGTTAGAACTTTTTAACGTTGACATTTTATTTTCTGCTACTAAATTAGTCGTAATATTAATATGTCTTAAGTCGCTGTTCCAATCCACCAAAAAACCCATATGTTCACTAATAAATCTAAGTGGCACCATCGCTTTATTATTTATAATTTTTGTAGATATTGGAAGCTGAAATAGTTCTCCATTAATTTGTGCTTGTGGATTATTTTCTTGTAATACAATTGAGGTATCATTATATGTAATAGTTGTTTGATTTTGTTCAGCTTGCCATTCAACACTGGCTCCCAAAGCTTCAAACACTTCTCTAACGGGAACAAGCGTTATCCCTTTTAATAAAATTGGAGGCATTGAAGAGGTTTTTATTTGTTTTCCGTCCATATATAAAGATATCGATTCTTCTTTATATTCTGTAACTATTCCATCATATGAAATATTCATAGCTTTTAAAGGAGTATATAGACAACAACTAACCATCAAACTTATTATTATATTTTTAAATCCTATATTCATTTTGCATTCCTCCCCCATAAAAATAGAACAATTAATTAATAAACATACTCTTGTATCTTATACTCATTATACCAAAAAATCTTCTTTATTACAAATACCATGAAAAAACCTTTCCAATTACTATTATGGAAATTTTTATACATCAATTGACTAATTAAATATATAATGTTATATTTAAATTAATATTAAAATTAAGTATATACATAATTTTAATATTAGCAAGATTAACATGATAGAAAGGAGATCAAACAATGACTAGACATATAATAAGTTTAATAGTAGGCGGAACAATTACTATGCTTACCATTATAGGTGCTCTTATAGGCTTGCAAAATGGATATGATCAGGGTTTTTATATGATTTATGAAAATAATAATAGAGATATGGTTTTTTCAAGGGATGTTACCCTTAAAGTTAAAGATGATTTCACTTTAGCAACAATTGCGGAGGAACTATATGATCAAAAAATAATTTCTTCTAAAGTCTTATTTATAGGGCAAGGGATTATCTACAAATATGAAAATAAAATTGTAGAAGGAGATTATACTATTTCTAGTAATATGTCAAACCTTGAAATATTGGATTTATTAAGCAGTGAAGAATCTGAAAATGTTGCGTTTTATTACCCACCATCTGTAAAAGAATATTTATAATCTTCATAGATATTATTGTAACGACTAAAAAAATAGAGGCGAGTATGCTAACCGCCTCTACTATATTATAAATTAATCTTCAATCATCTCTAAAGCTGTTTGACCTGCAGCTCTACCCGAATTACCTGCATAAGATATACCATATCCACTCCCAGGCGTTCTATTCATATATACATTTCCTACAGTTAATTCTCCTGTAGCAATCAATCCGTCTATTACTTCTCCATCCGCATTAACCACTTGCAACTTATCATTAATTTCTAAGCTTGTAAATGTTCCGTTTACACGTATAACTACATCTTGAACATAAAATGGTGCTTTCAAAATAGGTGTTGCTTTCTCCACTGGTAAGTCAAATCCTGGAGATTGATTGTTAGAAACTGCTAAGTTATAAGATTCAATCTCTTTAGTTAAGTTTTTAAGATCTACATTAATACCTTCAGCTAGTTCTTTAATGGTATCATATTTTTCAGCTGTACCTTTTTCATAAGCTGTTTCATAAGCTGTTAAATCTTCAGCTGAACTATCAGCAATAACAAAAGCTATTTGTTGAGGTTGTTCTGCTACTGCTCTTTGAGAGAAAGGTCCAGTAGTTTTTTCATTTACAAATCTTTGACCATTTTCATTAATCATAAATGATGATGGAATTAATCCACGTTTATCAGGTGCAGCTATAGGACCCATTGTTCCATATCCTATTTTATTAACATCTAAATCTTCTGTTAAAGTAAATCCATCTCCAGTAGCTCCTGGGTTTGTAAATATAAATCCATCTACATACTCTGGTGCATATTGTTCCATCATTTCAGGGTTACTTCCAAACCCTCCAGTCGCTAATATTACGGTATCTGCATAAATTTCATATGTAGATGTTTCATCTTCAACTATAATGCCTGTAACCGCATCTCCCGTAGTAATTAATTGAGTTGCTTCTGTATTAAGTCTTAGGTCAATAGGGTTTTTAGCAACCATCTCTTCTAAAAAGGCTTGTAATCCTGCTCCGCCACCTTCTGTTGAAATATAGTGCAACTTATCATTATATGGTGTAGTTAAACTCAATTTATTTTCAACAAATGGTGCCCCATAATCTAAAAGCATATCTACAGTTCCTTCACTTTGAGAAAATACTGTGTGGATAAGATCATCGTTGTAATCTTCACCAGTTGCTTCTTCAAACCATTCTACAATATCTTGTGAAGTTGAAGGAGCTGTACCAGTTGCTTCATGCATAGGTGAATTACCAGTATACATTACTCCACTAGCTGTACCTATAGAGCCTCCTATTTTGTCTAGTTTTTCAACTACAATAAAGTTTACATCTGGGTCAGTTTCATAAATTTCATATGCTGCAAGCAACCCAGACATTCCCGCTCCAACAATTACAACGTCTGTTGTTTCAGTTTCAGCTTGTGTAAGCTCCACTTCTTCTTTTTGTACTTCATATTTTGAAAGATCAACGCCTGCTTCTTTCAAAGATAAATTAACAGCTTCTTTTATTGCATTGCTTGTGAAAGTTGCCCCAGTAATACCATCTACATTATAATTTTGAGCTTCAATAATATTTGCTGGAAGTTTTGTTGTAGCTGGTTCTCCAATTCCAGGGGTTTCAGCATGTTTTAACACATTTACTGCAACAATTTTACCATCTGTAATTTCGGTTTCAACTTCCATTTCTCCACCAAAACCTTTAACTTTTTGGATATATTTAGTTGTATCATTGCTGGTTTCATTGCTATTTTCTTGAGCTTCACCAGCTTTAAACATTTCTATAGCTGTTTGGCCTGCAACTCTACCAGAGCTACCTGCATAAGATATACCAAATCCACTACCAGGAGTTCTCTTAGTGTAAATATTTCCTATTGTTATTTCTCCAGCTGCCACAAGCCCATCAATTATTTCTCCATCTGCATTTACTACTTGTAACTTTTCATTAATTTCTATTGATGTAAATGTTCCGTTTACACGTATAATTACCTCTTGTGCATAAAAAGGTGCTTTCAAAAGAGGTGTTGCTTTATCCACTGGCAAATCGAACTCTGGAGATTGGTTGTTAGCAACTGCCAAGTTATAAGCTTCAATCTCTTTAGTTAAGTTTTCAACGTCTACATTAATACCTTTAGCCATATCTTCAATAGTATCATATTTTTGTGCTGTTCCTTTTTCTACAGCTGTTTCATATGGTGTTAAATCTTCAGCTGAGCTATCAGCAAGTGCAAAAACTATTTGGTCAGGTTGTTCTGCTGCTGCTCTTTGAGAATAAGGGCCAGTAGTTTTTTCATTTACAAATCTTTGGCCATTCGCATTAATTAAGAATGATGTTGGGAATAAACCACCTCTATCAGATGCAGCTAAAGCTCCCATAGTTCCATATCCTACTTTATTAACATTTAAGTCTTCCGTTAAAGTAAATCCATCTCCTTCTGCCCCAGGATTTGTAAACATAAATCCATCAGCATACTCTGGTGCATATTGTTCCATCATTTCAGGACTACTTCCAAATCCTCCAGTAGCTAGTATTACAACATCTGCTTTAATTTCATATGTAGATGTTTCATTTTCCACTACAATTCCAGTAACTGAGGTTCCATCAGTAATTAATTCTGTAGCTGTTGTATTAAACCTTAAATCAATTGGATTTTCTGCAACCATTTTTTCTAAGAAAGCCTGCATTCCTGCTCCCTTACCATCCACTGTAATTTGCTGTAATTTATCGTTATATTGGTTACTAAGTGATGTAGAATCTTTAAATGTTAATCCATCTTCAATAAACATATTTAAAGTTTCTTCACTCTTTGAAAATACGGAATGTACTATGTCATCATTGATATCTTCTCCTGTTGATTGTTCAAACCATTCTGCAATATCTTGTGTGGTCGAAGGAGCAACCCCTATCTCTTCATGAACAGATGAACTAGTTGCATATATGTTTCCACCACTTAATAATATTGCACCACCTATTTTGTCTAGTTTTTCAACTAAAATGAAATTTATATTTGGATCAGTTTCATAGATTTCATATGCTGCCATCAACCCAGATAGTCCTGCTCCAACAATTACAACATCTGTTGTTTCAGTTTCAGCTTGTGTAAGCTCCTCTTCTTCTTTTTGTATTTCATATTTTGAAAGGTCAGCTCCTGCTTCCTCTAGTGATAAACGAACCGCTTCCTTAATAGCATTACTTGTAAAGGTTGCACCAGTAACACCATCCACAGTGTAACTTTGGCTTTCAACAATATCCGCAGGAATTTCTGTTGTAGCGAGTTCTCCAATTCCAGGGGTTTCAGCATGTTTTAATACATTTACTGAAATAATTTTGCCATCTGCAATTTCAGTTTCTACCTCTATGTCTCCACGAAAACCTTTAACTGTCTTATTATATTTGGTTGAAGTAGCAACCTCTGGAGTTGGTTCTTCCGCAACAGGCTCTTCTACAACAGGCTCTTCTACAACAGTTTGTGTTACTTCTTGTTTAGCCACTTCTTCTGTTTTGTTTCCACATCCAGTAACACCTAATACCATAGATAACATTACAAACACACTTGCTAGTTTCTTCATTTTATTACGTTCCTCCTTATTAATAACAATTATATAGTTAAATTTTACTAGTAGTACATATTAATAGTATCATTTAATTATACTGTAGTCAATATAATTATATTTATAATTTAAAATATTGCAAAATTATATTAATCTGTTATTCTACAAAAGTAAATTGAGACTACCGAAATGAAATTAAAAATCTTGTAATTATGAGATAAAATAAAGTATACTATATCTAATATAATTTTAAATCATAGTACTTATAGATAAAGTTGCTATGATTTTAACAGAAAGGAAGAAAATATAGTTTTATCTAAAATTGATACACCAGAAGATTTGAAAAATTTAAAGTTAGAAGATTTAAAAGTGTTGTCTAAAGAGATAAGGAGATTTTTGATAAAGTCTGTTGCAAGAACTGGAGGCCATCTTTCATCAAACTTGGGAGTAGTAGAATTAAGTATTGCTTTACACTATGTATTCAATTCACCTGACGATAAAATTGTATGGGACGTAGGTCACCAAGCTTATATTCACAAAATTTTGACGGGAAGAAAAAATAAATTTAAAACTTTACGTCAAGAAGGAGGTATTAGCGGATTTCCTAAACGAGATGAAAGTGAACATGATGTATTTGATGTAGGTCACAGTTCAACTTCAATTTCGGCTGCACTAGGAATGGCTATTGGACGAGATTTAAGCCATGAGAAAAACTATGTCATTAGTGTAATTGGAGATGGAGCCTTGAGCGGAGGAATGGCTTTTGAGGGATTAAACAATGCTGGTAGAGGAAATGCTAACTTAATAGTTATACTAAATGATAATGAAATGAGTATTTCAAGAAATGTAGGTGGATTGTCAAAATATTTGACTAGAATGAGATCCACAAAGCAATATACAAAAGTAAAAGAAGGAATTGAGTCTATGCTTTCCGCTATTCCTATTTTTGGAAATCCAATGTCCCAAGCTTTAAAACGTACAAAGGGTGGAATAAAAACTCTTCTTGTTAATAATACATGGTTTGAAGAGTTGGGATTTTCTTATCTTGGTCCAATTGATGGGCATAATATCCCTGAACTAATTGAAATCCTTAACAATGCAAAACAAATGAAAGGGCCAATATTGGTTCATGTTAAAACTGTAAAAGGTAAGGGTTATTCTTTAGCACAAAATGACCCTAGTAAATATCATGGAATTAGTATTTTTGATTATAAAACAGGTAATCCAATTAATACCTTTAATGGAATAAATTTTTCAGATGCATTTGGTGAAGCAATTATAAAATTAGCAAAAGAAAATTCTAATATTGTAGCAATAACAGCAGCTATGACGGCTGGAACAGGACTCACAAAGTTTGAAGACCTATTTCCAAAAAGATTTTTTGATGTTGGAATTGCCGAACAGCATGCAGTTACGTTTGCAGGAGGATTGGCAGTTCAGGGATATAGACCTATTGTAGCTATTTACTCATCATTTTTACAAAGAGCATACGACCAGATTTTGCATGACGTTGCTTTGCAAAACCTAGATGTTATATTTATGGTGGATAGAGCAGGCCTAGTTGGAGAAGATGGAGAAACTCACCAAGGTATATTTGACATTTCTTATCTTTCAAACATTCCAAACATTAAAATTCTTTCACCAAAATTACCTCAAGAGATTGAAGGAGCAATGAGATACGCCTTAAAACAAAAGGGACCAGTTGTTATTCGATACCCAAGAGGTGGCACAAATATTTCAGTTGATACAATAATAGATTATAATAATCCTATTCCTGTTATGCATTACAAAGGAAAGAAAGCAGCCATTTTATCTTTTGGGAAATCTGTAGAATGGGCATTTGAAATAAGAGATTATATTATAGCACAATATAAAATAGAAGTTGCAATTATTGAAATACCATATATAATGCCAGTGGATGACGAAGAATTGTTTAAATTAATAAAGACATATGGTACAATTATAACAATTGAAGATCATGTTCTTGTTGGAGGATTTGGATCAATTATTAGTACTATTTTACACAAAGTTCAAAGTCCAAAGAAACTATATAGTTTTGGATTTGAAAATGGAATTGTGCAACATGGAAAAATTAATAAATTATTAGAGCATCATGAATTAAGTCCAAAGCAAATTGGAGATACTATTTATAACGATATATTAAAAAAATAAGGATCATGTGTGTACCGCATAATAGATTATAATGAAGAAAGAGAATGAGCATGGCAGAATTAAAAGAAAGATTAGACGTACTTATTTTTAAGAAAGGACTGGCAGAAAGTCGTGAAAGAGCAAAAGCTTATATTATGGCTGGTGTAGTGTATGTAGATGGACAAAAAGAAGATAAAGCTGGACTTAAAATAAGCGAGAAATCTAATATTGAAGTTAGGCAAAAAATGAAATATGTAAGCCGTGGAGGATTTAAACTCGAGAAAGCAGTTTCTTCATTTAAAATATCTTTGGATGAAAAAATTTGTATGGATGTGGGAGCTTCCACAGGAGGCTTCACTGACTGCATGTTGCAAGAAGGAGCAAAAAAAGTATATGCTATAGATGTCGGTTATGGTCAATTAGCATGGAAACTTAGGCAAGATGAACGAGTAGTATGTCTTGAAAAAACTAATATGAGATATATAACAGCTGATACTATAAAAGATAAGATAGATTTTTGCTCAATCGATGTATCTTTCATATCTTTAACAAAGATACTGCCTTCAGTAAAACCTTTGCTTGCAAATTCAGGGACTGTTGTTGCTTTAATAAAACCCCAATTTGAAGCGGGTAGAGAACAGGTTGAAAAAAATGGTGTTGTTCGTAGTCCCAAAGTGCATGAACAAGTTATAAACATGATTTGTGAAAATGTACAAAATATGGGCTTTAAAATACTTGGACTAGATTTTTCACCAATTAAAGGTCCAGAAGGAAATCGTGAATATTTAATATATTTATGTCTGGATAATGATGACACTATAAGTGAATATAACGTAATAGGAACAAATGTAATTACAGAGGTTGTAAACCAATCACATAAGGACTTATAAGAGGAATTTTATGAATATAGGGATTATACCAAATTTGACAAGAGACCCAAAATTAGAAGTTACTAAAGAAGTGGTAAGACTATTAAAAAGTAATTTTAAAATTTATATTATTCAAGATATTGCAGATAAATTATCCCAACCTGAACTTGGAAAAGCGGAGGAGTTTATATTTAAAAACAGTGACTTTCTTATTGTAATTGGCGGAGACGGGACTATGCTTGACATAGTTCAAAAAATATTTACCTATGATTTACCTATAGTCGGAATAAATTCTGGCAGACTAGGCTTCTTAGCCGATATAGAAAGTTCTGAATTAAAAACACTTTTAACTAGATTTTATGATAAAACTCAAAATATAGAAACAAGGATGATGGTTCGTGCAACTATAACTTGCCCAAATGGGACTGTTAAACAATTTCATGCTCTAAATGATGTTACTATAAATAGAGCAGGTTCAAACCGCATCATCGAATTTGAGATTAGAATAAATAATTATAAAGTTGATTCTTACACTGCTGATGGAATTATTATATCAACTCCAACAGGTTCAACAGGATATAACCTTTCTGCAGGCGGCCCAATTGTTGTTCCATATTCAAGAAATATTATTATAACACCAATTTGTCCACATACTTTATATTCACGTTCAATTGTATTAACAGATAAAGATGAAGTATCAATCAAAACAGAAGGTACTATAGACATTGATGGCCAAAGCAAAATAGCAATATCAAACATGCATAATATAACAATTGATTGTTCACAATATGAAACTCAACTTATAAAGTTGTCTGAAAAACACTTTTTTGAAGTATTAAGAAACAAAATCATAAAAAGGAGTGTAAGCTTGTGGGAATGAAAGAAAAACGTCAAACAGCAATTTTAAATTTAATTGATAAGTATGAAATTGAAACCCAAGAAAGTTTAGTTGAAAATCTTGAAAATGAAGGATTTAAAGTTACTCAAGCAACAATTTCACGAGATATAAGAGAGCTTAAATTGACTAAGGTATCAACAAAATCAAATACACAAAAATATATTTCGCTAAATAACTATGAAACGCCACTTTCAGATAAAGTCATTAGAGTATTTAAAACGGGATATTTATCTATGGATTTTGCTAATAATATATTGGTTATAAAAACTTTAAGCGGAATGGGCAATGCTGTTGCATCAGCAGTTGATGCATTTAACTATAATGAAATTTTAGGAACAATTGCAGGAGATGACACAATTTTTTGTGTTGTAAGAGAAAACTATCAAGCAGATAAAATTTCAAAAAAATTTGAAGAGGTATTAAATTCTTAAAAGGAGTTGCAAAATGTTAGTGTATTTACAAGTGAAAAATATAGCTCTTATTGATGAAATTAATCTAAATTTACATGGACACCTTAATATTTTTAGTGGTGAGACAGGAGCTGGAAAGTCTATGCTTATTGATTCAATTCAATTTGCAATTGGAAACAGAACATCCAAGCAGATTATCAGAAAAGGCGAACAATCTGCGTATGTTAAGCTAGTGTTTTCGGACCAAAATGCACTGTGGTTTCTTGAGGAGCTGGGTATCCCTTATAGTAATAATGAAATCATACTTGAAAGAACACTATATATTTCTGGAAGAACTGTTTATAAAATTAATAATATAATTTCAAATAGAGCACAAGTAAAACAACTAGCAAGCCTCCTTATAGATATATACGGTCAGCATGAACCGCAATCTTTGTTAGACCCAAGTAAGCATCTAATAATGTTGGACAATTTTGGAGATGTTGAACTTAAAAATTTAAAACAAGAATATCAACAAACATATCAAAAGTGGCACCAAGTCACAAAGGAAATGGAAAACATTGAAATAGATGAGAGAAAGAAACTTCAATTAAAAGATATGTTGAATTTTCAAATTGAGGAGATTGAACAGCATAATTTTCAAAAAGATGAAGAAAGCATGTTAAATGAACAATATACAACACTTTCTCACGCTGAAAAAATACTTATGCAATGCCAAAAAGCATATGAATTTCTGGGAGAAGATGTTGTTGGTAGTGCTATTCAAAACATTAGGGATATAAGCCATATTAACACCCAGCTAAAAGAATTTTTTTCTCAACTTAACTCAATTGAAGCTCAGCTTCAAGATGTTACATTTGAAATAAGAAGATATATTGATAGTATTGAATATTCTCCACAATTGTTGCAGGATGTACAAAATAGGCTGGATGTTATCTATAGAATGAAACAAAAGTATGGTAATTCCATTGAAGAAATACTACAATTTAAAAATAATGCAATTTTACAACTAGATGAAATTATGAATGCTGAAGAAAATCAACAAGATCTTAATAACCAAAAACAGATTTTAGAAAATCAGCTTTTGGAGTTAGCTCAACAACTTAGCAAAAAAAGGAAAGAAATAGTAGGTCAAATCGAAATTCAAATTGAGAAACATCTTCGTGATTTACAAATGCCTCATGCAAAGTTTAGGGTAAGTATAAAAGAAATCTCTAGTTTTAACAAGAATGGTAAAGATGATATTGAGTTTATGATTTGTACAAATTTAGGCACAGATGTTGCTCCACTTGCAAAAATTGCTTCTGGTGGAGAAATATCTCGTGTAATGCTTGCAATTAAGACTATATTTGTGTTGGAAGACTCCATTGGTACAGTGATTTTTGATGAGATTGACACAGGTATAAGTGGAGTTACTGCCCAAAAAGTAGCAGAAAAATTGGCCCTTATTTCAAGAAACACTCAAGTTATTTGTATTACGCACCTTCCTCAAATTTGTGCTATGGGAGACAAAAACTATCTTATTGAAAAAAATGTAGTGGAAGAACATACTAAAACTTCATTGATAGAACTTGTTGAAAATCAAATTATAAATGAGCTTTGTCGTCTTATGGGTGGTATTATTACAAATTCTACTAAGGAAAGTGCTAAGGAAATTAAATTATTAGCAGATAAATTTAAGAAGAATATATAAACAACTTTTATAGTTAGAAAATGACATAAGCTTCAAAATGTTGTACAGTTAATTTACCACAAAAAATTACACATAAAGAAGCAAATGTCATAACTAATTATAATGTCAAAAAAGCAACAATATATTTATGATTTTATTAATTGCACAAAATTGGATTTGCATTTTAAAGTTTTATAGGATATAATTATAATATAAATATAATCGCAATACTGGGGGATAAAATAAATGATAAATGAAGCTGTTTACCAAAACTACGTAAATATTCTTGAGGAAGAACTAGTTCCTGCTATGGGTTGCACAGAACCAATTGCAATAGCATATGCAGCTGCAAAAATGAAAGAAATTTTAGGAGCTCAACCAAACAAAGTAGTGGTAAATTGTAGTAGAAATATAATCAAGAACGCACTATGTGTAACTGTGCCAAACTCTGGGAATTTAGTAGGTATTGAAGCAAGTGCCATAATGGGTATTGTAGCAGGAAACAGTGAAAAAGAACTTGAAGTTATAAGCGAAGTAAGTAAGTCAGACATAGAAATAGCAACGAAACTTTTAAATAGTAATTACTGCAAAGTAGAACTACTTGATACTATCGTTTGCTTACATCTTGTGGTTGAAGGATATCTAGACAACCAATTTGCTTCAGTTGAAATTAGAGATACTCACACAAATGTAGTCAAAATAATAAAAAATGACGAAATTTTATTTGAAACCAAAGAAAGTAATGATAAATATCTAGGAGTGTTATGTGATAGAACAACATTAAACGTTAAAGATATTTTTAAATTTGCAAACACAGTAAACATCGATGATATAAAGGAACTTATAAAAACACAAATTGAGTATAATCTCCAAATGGTAGAAGAAGGTTTAACAGGAAACTATGGTTTGGGAATAGGTAAAGTTTTATTAGAAGGAGATACATGTATTAACACAAAAATGAAAGCATATACTGCTGCTGCATCAGAGGCCAGAATGTCAGGCAGTGCATTACCTGTAATAACAAATTCAGGTAGTGGAAATCAAGGGATGACTACTTCTGTGCCTATAATAATTTATGCTAAAGAATATAACATTTGTGAAGAACAATTGTATCGAGCACTAGTTTTTGCCAATTTGATGACTATTCATCAAAGGAGCTTAATTGGTCGATTATCAGCTTTTTGTGGAGCTGTTAATGCTGCTTGTGCTAGTGGAGCTGCCATTACATATCTCTGTGGAGGTGAAGTTGAAAAAATCAACATGACTATTACCAATACACTAGCTAATATATCAGGAATTGTATGTGATGGAGCAAAAGCATCATGTGCTGCTAAAATAGCTTCTAGTTTGGACGGAGCTTTAATGGGACACAAGCTTGCTATGGCTGGACAATGTTATTGTGCATATACAGGTATATTGAAAGGAACTATTGAAGATACTATTGCAGCAGTCGGTAGATTGGGCAAAGACGGAATGCATAAAACAGACCATGAAATTTTAGACATAATGCTAGGAAATTAAATCTTCCCCTGGCACGCCAGTGCCAGAGAGATCTATTTTAATATGGAGAATTTTCATCCAAATATTCTTGATAATTAGTTTCATCCACTATGATTGTTGGAAGAATATTATCTCTTTCAACTTCCTTATCAGTTAGTATAGCTACCGCTAAATCAACCGCATCTTTCATCATCATTGGACTATATGTTGCAGTAAATAAGTCAATATCTCCATTTTCTCCAATCATTTCAAAGTAGTCTTGACTTCCACCACCACCAGAAATAATTTTTACATCCGTTCTTCCAGCCTCATTAATAGCTTGAACAAATCCCATTGAAGATTCATCGTCTAAGGAATAAATTGCATCTAGTTCAGGATTTGCAGTAAGTAAATCTGCTGCTGCACTAAGCCCTTGTTCTTTTGCAAACCCTTCAGTAGTAAAGTCGACAAGAGTAATGTCTGGATATTCACTTGACATAACATTTTTAAAACCATTCACACGTTCAGTACTAACAGAACCAACGCTTGGTACGTTTTGAACAGCTACAATTCCATCACCATCCAATGCTTCACCAATAACTTTTGCACTTTGAATACCCATATCTCCATTATTCCCAGCAATAAAGGCATCATAATCTGCATCAATTTTTCTGTCAAATACAATTAACGGAATTCCTTCATCTATAATTGCTTGTGTTGCAATGGACACTTCATCATTTTGTGGAAACATAACTATAGCACTGCTTCCTGCTGCAATTGCATCTTGAATATCATTTGCTTGTTCATTAACATTTGCTGATTGATATGTTTTATAGTCAAGTCCTAGTTCTTGTGCTCGTTGCTCAGCATAGTAAGTTACACCTGCCAACCATCCATGTGCTGCCACTGGAGTTATAATTGCGATCTGTCCAATACCAGTTTCTTCCTTATTAATAGCTGCATTTTCTTTTGTTTTTTTAGTTGCGATACTTTCAGAAGTGCCACCCTCACCTTCAGCACCACTTCCACATCCTATAACTGTTCCTGCAATTGTAAATAATAATAACCCTGTAATTAACTTTTTCTTCATTATTAAAATCCTCCTCCTAATAAAAAGTGACATAAATTATGTAATATAAAATGTTTACTCCTACACTTCAATATTGTAATTTATATATATTATTATAAATTACATGTAATTTAATTACAAGAAGTATACGTTTTTAGAATCTATTAAATACATCAGAAAAAAGCCTTATAATAATTTAAGCAAAAAAAAAGATAGCCACATCTACAGCTATCTTTTTTTTTAATATTAATTTGTTACTTCTGGATCAGAAGTAGTTTTATTTAAATGAATTTTAATTTGTCCAAGTTTGTAGTTTGTTTTACTTTGAACAATTTGTTCAATTTGTGCAATTTCTTCGTCTGTTAATTCTGCTCTATTTACAATAACATTTACAGTATTGTCATCTATACGAACAAAAACTTCATCAAATCCTTTTGCACGTAAAAGAGATTCTGTTCCGTTTTCTTTTTCAATTCTATCTTGAATTTGAAGAAGACTTTCGCCTGCTTTTGCTTTACTTTCAGCATCAATTGCATCACTTTGCATAAATTCTGTAAGACTTTCAATTTGAGATGATCTTTCTTGTTCTCTTAACATTTTATCTTCAGCAAAATAACTTATTTCCATAACAGAAGATGAATTTGTTTGAACTGTTTCTTCGCCAGAACCTTTTGTAATAACAACATCAGGCTCAAGTAAAGTTCCTTCTTTCAGTTCAATCCCAGAGATATCTCCATCTGGTGGTAAAGTTTCTAAAGTTGTAAGAAAGCTTGTATCAACCAATTCACTTACTACACCGTCTTGAGTATTATTAATTTGATTAAATGCATACATATCTTCTGGATTTGTGCTAAATTGCAAATACGCTGCTATGGCAATCATAAAAACTAAAACCATAATTATAACTTGGTTTCTTTTAAATTTATACATCCTATTTTGTCCCCCTTATTTATATTAAGAAAATTTCCTAATTATTATAAATCAATTTAGTTAGCTGAACCCATCTTAAAAACTGACACTTTATGTACAGGAATATCCAGCAATACTGAAACAGATTGGATAATAGCATTTTTGATAGCTACATTATCTGCACCTTCAGCAATAATTAATGCTCCACTAACAGCAGGCATGTCTTCTCTAATTATATAAGGCATATTGTCATCTGCTCTAATTATAGTGTTTGCATAATTTTCTTCTTGAACAACACGATTTCCTCCTGCGTCATCTGTTTCATTAGTACTTTTTATTGTTTCGTCAATTTCTTCTGCAAGTATTTTTTCTTGACTTCCACTAAGAGTTATCATTACATCTACACTACCAACTCCAGCAATTTTTTGAAGGATATCTTCAAGCTTTGTTTCAAGCTCATTATTATATCCGTTTTCACTAACTTCTTTCTTTGATATTGATATTGTCTCTATCGAATTCTCTTGATGAGGTTGAAATACTTCAATTGCATCATTTATATCGTCTTGTTCTGGTACAAAAGTTAGTAAAACCCCAACAATAAGCAAACTTAACAATAGAGCTCCATTCTTACTATAATCAAAATTTCCAAAAAATGATTTTTTATCTGGATTAACTTGACTTCTTGCACTTCCACCATTTCCTACATTATCTTTCACTGACATTGCTTAGCCCCTTTCGATATCTTGTACTATAATATGTATATTAACTTTGTCCCAATTATAGAAGTCACTTAATAAATTTTTTATATCGTTTTCTATTTTGGCACTTGTTTTGTTAATATCATCTTTATTTCCAATTTTAATTCGTGGGATAATTATTTTACCGACATCTTCTTTTTTTTGCCGCACAACAAGATTTATCCCAATTATATCTGGAGTATATCCTTCAAGAGAAGTGTCAACATCCAATGAAACAACTTCCATGTCGAGTTTCTTTATAGCTCCAGAAATTTTATCTTTTTCTTGAGTAGAATAAATTTCTAGTAGTTCCATTTCATATTCTTTCATACTTCTCCCTTCTTCAGTTACTAAATTTATTTGATCTTGATAATTTTTGACATATTTATCATAGGTTCCTTCCTTAAATAGTCCCCCTTTTATAATAGGGGATAATATAGTATAAATCAATATAAATCCCAAAATTAACTTTATATATTTTTGTAAATGTGAAGTTGGAAAAATCATCTCTATTATAACGATCAACAACATTGTCCATATCAAAATCTCCATATAGTCTCTCATAGTTACCTCCTACAGCAAGCTTGACCCAATACTCATGCAAATGATCAGTGCAGATATACATAAAATCGCTACAACTCCGACACAACTCATTATAAATTCACATCCATTGGCAATATTTAAAGCAATCTTTGCCATTTTTTTGTCTCCTAAAGGTTCCACTAGTGCTGCTGCAAAATTATATAAGATTATATATACAAGCATTTTAATAAACGGCATAGTAATTAATACTATTATCCATATGATTACTCCAATTCCAAAGGCACTTTTTATCATTCCAGCACATTGAATTATTAAATCAATTGCACCACCGACTGCATCTCCTAAAATTGGAATAAATTTTGTTGTTAAAGTAATCCCAACACGTTTCATTGTTACATCTGCATATGGCATTGACATTCTGTAAATTCCCATTATACCTATACTTAAAAAGAAAGTACTCCGCAATATCCATTTGCATATTTTATAAAATAACGCAACTAAATTATCTATTTTAAATTCTTCACTCATACTACTTATAATTTGTAGTAAAATAACTCCCACTACACTACTTAACATAAACTTTTGTATTACAAAGCTTATAAATGTTATTCCTCCAATTATGACTGGAGAAAGTGCTGCCGACGTTGCGACATATCCTGATGTTGCCATAAATGTTAATAGCGTTGGCAGTATTACATACATAATATTAAGCAAATTTCCAATAGTACTTTGAGCCAGCTCAACCATTACAACCAAGCCTTGTGCAACACTATATAAAATAACTATATAACATACAAAGAATGCTACTTTGGTTGTATTTTTTGACTCAAATGCTGAACTCAAGTTGCTTAACACATTACACAAAACTATAATTAAAACAAACCTTGCTAACATACCTATATACGTGTCAATTTCACCAATAAACATTTCTATAGTTGCATCAACAATTGTATTAATAGAAAATTCTTTTTTTCCAGACACTACTAATAATACTTCTTCTTCAAGATTAAAATCTTTCAAAGCCGTAACTTCTTGTTTTAAATTATTTTCAAGTTTTTGTATTTCTTCCCAATTAAATACTTCAAGTTGAGTTTTAATAATTTCATCTGTATTAATCCCAGCTGCATAAGTCACAGTGTTTATACAAGACAAAAATATTATTACCATTAGTATAATTTTTTTCTGCATAAATCACCTCTTATATTAATTGAGTTATTAAATCGATTAATGCTAAAATAACTGGAGCAGCGACAACAAATATCATAACTTTTGCAGCAAATTGAACCTTGCCCCCAATTCCTTCTTCACCAGCATCTTTACATAATTGATATCCAAACTCTGATATATAGGCTATACCTATAATTTTTAAAATAATTGTTAGATAAGTTCCTTCCATATTTATTTTATTTGCCAATTGTTGTATAATCTGAAAAACTACATCCAATTGACTACAGGCTACTGAAAAAAGAGTAAGTCCAACTATAATCCTTACATACATTTGTGTATTACTTCCAATCTCAGCTAAAAACTTAATTATTACTACTCCTATGGCTGCAAAACTTACAATTTGCAAAATGTTCATATTTTTTCCTCCCCCTTAAAAAGTAAAGAAGGTTTGTACAGTTTCAAAAAAGTTCAATATTTCATTAATTATAAACGTCAACAATACTAATGTTCCTATAATCTTTACATACTTTGCAGCATCGCCCATTCCAGCTTTGTTTAAAAGTTCTTCAATTGCCCATAATCCTAGGCCTAAACCTGCAATTCTCATTATTAAATTTAAGTCCATTTTATTTCCCCCTATAATAAAATTATACTTACACTAAGTCCAATCAATATACCCAAGCCTTTATACATTTTACTAGTTCTGTTGTAATTTGAAGTAATTTCTTTTTTTTGTATTACTAACTTTTCAAGCAACATTTCAATGTTTCGTTTTTGCAATTCTTTGTCCAAATATCCTGCAATATTTCCAAACATCGAAAGCATTGTATAATCTTCTTCTTTTAAGCTTAAATACTGCCGACTTTCATCGATTGATTTTTCCCACATTCTTTTTGTATCAGTTTCTTCACGCTTTGTGAGATGATAGTTAAATCTTATAAATATTTGTTGAACGCCATCTTGTGTTAATTTGCTGGCAGTTAGACATGCTTCAGAAAGCGGGCTCAAGCTATAATCAATTTCGCTTTTTAAAATCTCAAACCCATATATCAATTGTTCATATTCTTTCACTCGCCTATACTCATTTCTTTCAAATGCATATCCTATTAATGTACATGTCATCAGAATTAATGCTATGCCTAATATTTGCATAAATCACCTCTACTTTCTTGTATATTTTGTTACCCGTTTATATTATAATAATATGTAAGGTTGTCCTCTAGTAGAACGTAAAAAAATATAAAAGACCCTTGACAAAAAAATATTATTTTATTTGGAATATTTTTCAAAATACCACTTTTACTTTTATCGTTTTTTTTGCTATTTCAACTAAAAACGCACTTATATACACTATTGCATCAAAAAAAACCCCACTTATATAAGTGGAGCTCACGCATTGTGGACTTTTTTAAAGTACTCATACGCTTCATTAATCTCTACGATTTTTTGTTTTGCAAATTCAGCATGTTCAGGTGGTAAACTTCCATCAGCAAATTTATCAGGATGGTATTCTTTTACTAGTTTACGATACGCTTTTTTCACTTCATTTATATCTGCATTTTCACTTACACCTAATACTTTAGCATATTTCTTTTCAAGGTTTTGTGACGAAACATTTTGATTTGCAGTATTTGAAAACATACTCTTTAAAGTTTCATATTCATAATCCCAAATATGCATAACTTTAGCAATATCTCTAAGCTGATTGTCTGTGTCTTGGTTTAAAGCACCATTTTCATCTATGCAAATAGCGATAAGTAAAGCTAAAATTCCAGTACGTCTCAAATTACCATAATAGTCTAAGATAACTGTTGCAAAGTATACATAATCATCCGGATTGTTTTTTCCATAATCAAATACATCACTATAATTGTTTAGTTCTTCCAAGCTAATATTAAAATTACTGATAACAAAATGTTTTATTCTTGAAACTTCTTCTTTACTTATATTTCCATCTGATTTTGCCACAATTGCTGAAAGTGCCATAATTGAAGAAATAACAGGATTTTTTCTTTTAAAAGCCTCTAGTGTTCTAATGTGAGAAGGTAACTTTACTCCTTTTCGTGGAATAAATGGTAAAATGAATATTATAGGCCAACAAAAATATACTGCTATAGCAAAAAGAATTTTGCTCCTTCTTTTATAATGAGCAATTCCTATAGCTATTAGCATTAATAGAATTATTAAAAAAATTCCTACTATATTTGTTAACCAAAAAAATATATCAATAATTATTTCCAACTCTATCTTTCCTTTCTAAAAATTAATTTCAACCACTTTTTCTTCATCATGCCATGTAATTTCAGCACCAAGATGTTCACTAATCAAACGTATTGGAACCATCGTAGTATCATTTACCAGTTGTGGAGCCAAATTCATTATATAAGTTCGATTGTTAACTTTAGCAACATTTTTTCCAATTGTTAGTAAAATATGGTTATTGTCTTTTTTAATAGAAACGGATTTTGTATTGCCATCCCAATCAACTTTTGCACCCAAATACTCACTAATTACTCTAATTGGAACTAGCGTTGTTCCATGATCTAAAATAGGTGGTTGAGATGTAGTTATAGTTTTTCCGTTTATAACTAGTATTGGGTGGTCTGTATGATTTTCAATTTTATTTGATTTATTAAACATATTTGATAGCATATTTGATAGTCTTGGAGATTCTGTATTATAACCACTATAGTAAGATTGTAAAACATCTTTAGAGCCACCTCTATTATCCAATAAATCATCCATAGTAAAAAATATACTCCCTTTAACTTTATAATATTCCTTATTAATCGCAAGTTGTTTTTCAATTTCCATCGCAACTTCATCTCTGTATATTCCTTGACCAATGTACAAATCTACATCTGTGCCTTCAACTTCATTTGCCCACCATTTTACAAGTGTTTCATAATCAGCGGATTTATGCCCAATTTGCCAATATATTTGTGGAACTACATAGTCAATCCATTCATTTTTTATCCAAGTCCTTGTATCAGCATAAATTGTATAATAAGATTCCCCACCTGTAGTTGAAGAACCTGTTAAGTCAGAAAAATCATTTTTCCATATACCCATCGGACTTATTCCAAATTTTACATTAGGGTTTGTTTCCATAATAATATCGTGAACACGTTTTACCATATCATTTATATGTTCACGTCTTTTGTCAGCTACCATTCCATCTTTAAGTTCACCAGCAGGAAGAGGATAGTTTGGTGGGTAAAAGTAGTCATCAAAATGAATTGCATCTACATTATAATTTTTAACAATTTCTTGGACAGTTTCCTCAATATGCACCTTTACAGCTTCAAGTTCAGGATTATAAAATAGTGCGTTATTGTGAGATATAGTCCAATTTGGATTTTTTCTTGCTGGATGATCTGGAGAAAGGTCATTTAAATTTGTTCCTTCTGTAGTTACTCTATATGGATTTAGCCAAGCATGAAACTCCATTCCTCTTTTATGAGTTTCTTCAATCATAAATTCAAGAGGGTCATATCCAGGATGTTGGCCTTGTGACCCAGTCAAAAATTTTGACCAGGGATTTATCTTAGAATCATAAAATGCATCTGCTGTTGGTCTAATTTGCACAATAACAGTATTTATTCCAATTTCTCGTAGTTTGTTTAAATAAGTTTCAAATTCTTGTTTTTGTAAATCTGGATTGTTTGTTTTCGGAAAATCCAAATTATATACAGTACTAATCCATATCCCTCGCATACTATCTATTGCTTGCACTTTTGGACTAACAGATAATGCGGCTATTGTACATAAACTAAGCATTAATTTTTTCATTATTTTAAGCAAGGATAATCCTCATTTCATAATAATGGATTTAGGAACAACGTGACTAAATCCGTTATTGAGGATATCCTTGCAACCTCCTTTTTATTACGTTCCTCAGATTTGTTTCCCCCACCACGACTACGTGGCCCCCTCCCATTTTTCCCTATTGTGTACTTTCTGGGTATAAATCACCTATAAAATTTCGCTCAGGTTTCGCTGTACCATACTTTTCCATGGCATTTTTAATTTGACGATCTATGTCCATTCTTAAGTCTCGAGATGACATTACAGTTGCTCCTTGAGTTCTTGTTATTGTTTGTTGCAAGGAATCTGATGTTGCAACTGTAATATTATACTTATCTTTATATTTGTTAGCAAATCGTTCGATATATTGATCCGCCGTTTGATTTTCTTTAGTATAAACAACTGTAATGTTATTATATTTTTGCTCTACCTCACCAGTTTTTTTCTTATATGCGTCAAAGACTACTATAATTTCAGCATTTATAACTCCTCTATAATTACAAATTACATCTAAAAATTGTGATCTTGCAGCATCAATAGCAACTTCCGTAAGTTCCTTCAAGTTTCCCCAAGAAAACATCATATTATATCCATCTATAAGTAAGTACTTTTGCCGTGCTATTGTTGATATTGATGTCGTTGGAGGTTTATAATAGTCTTGTTTTGGTCGGTTCCAGGTAGATTTCTTCCCACTATTAGAAAAAGCCATTCTATTAATAATAATATCTATTTCTTCTGTACCTATTGTTTCTCTATCTTGATTAAGTTTATTTTTTTTCGCAAAATTCGCTGGCTCATTTAAAATCTCTTCAATCCATTCTTCAGTGTCAGTAAATTCTGTTTCGTCTATTGTTGTTTCAATAGGTATTGCAAAGTCAATGTCTATTGAAAATCTATCTCTTATTATAGTTTGTAAAATTTGAAGTTGCATTTCTCCCATAATTCTAATAAAAATTGTTTGATCTTGTTCATTCCAAACCAAGTTTAACTGTGGGTCTTGTTCTTCAAGTATTCTTAATTGTTGTAATACCAATTTTGGATCGTATTTTGGCGGCAAAAGTACAATATAGTCTATCTCAGGCAACATAATAGGATTAAACTTAAAATTATCACTACCCAGAGTATCTCCAATCTTTGTATTTTCTAAGCCTACGACAGCACATATTTCACCAGCAGTTACTTGAGCTACGTTTATAAATTTTACTCCAGAATATATTCTTATTTGGTTAATTTTTTGTAACTTCTCTTTGATGAGCAGAGAATCCTTCATTTTCAAGGTTCCGCCAGTAATTTTCATGTAAGTAAGGCGATTTTTCTTGGCATCAGTTCCAATTTTATAAATTCGTGCACTAAAATCTTCGCTATATTTTGGCATAATAGTATATTTATCCAACAAATTTAAAAAACTATTAATCCCTTGTAGTTTTAAAGCAGATCCAAAATGGCAGGGAAAAACTTCTCTTTCATGTATGGCATTTAAAATCACGTCATCTTCAATGGAATTGTTTATTAAGTAGGTATCTAACAAATGTTCACTACACATAGCTAATTCATCTTCTAAATTGGGATTAGCATCAAATATCATGCATCTTTCGTCTAGCTTATGCTTTATTTCTTGGAGTAATATCTCTTTATCGGCAAGTGGATTATCCATTTTGTTTATGAATATAAAAACAGGTATACTCTGAACCCACCTATAAATTAGATGGTTCTAAAAGGTTAACTTTTAAAAAACCTATAAACTGTATAGGGGGGTTGTCGTTCACTATAGTTCGCTACTCCTATAGCAGTTCTCTAGTATTCATACTTCATATTTAATGAGGTTATGCTACCTGAACTTCTTATGCTTTCACATAAGCACAGACTATATCTTCTCCTTCACCATTATGTGCTAAGGGCCACCCACTTCGACACGCTTGTGCCTACTCCCTTCAAGAGGGATAGTCGTTGAACTTTACTCTATTCGAGTCTTAGCTGCTGATTGCCTATTCATAGTATAAATACTTATACATAACACTTAGGATTTAACCGATATATTTTTCTTTTTTACTAAGAATATAATATAATTATGCCATCTAACTAATTTTTTTTACTTTCGTCACCATCACACTTAGCTCTATTTCATGCTTGTGGCAAATTATAAGTAATCTTGCTTTATTACGTTGTGGTTTAGTTAGCTTTAAGGGTTTCCAGCAATTCGAGTGGTATATTGGACTATTATACGTTCCTCATCTTTGATGAGGTATTATATTGGGTCCTATACATACAGATTTCTCTATATGCTTACTGTAGTCGGTGTTATTACACCTTTTCCATAAGTTTTAAGTAAATTCCATAAAGTTTTTGTATATTCTTGAACACCATTTATGCCATTTATAACGAGAATTGCATAGTCAATTACACTCATTACTCTTTCCATTTCAGTTGCAAGATCAACATGCCCTGGAGTATCAAGTAAAGTTATATCTGTTGCTAAAAAATTGAAGATTGCTTGTTTTGAAAAAATAGTAATTCCTCTTGATTTCTCTATTTCTTCAGTATCTAAAAAAGCATCCTTATTATCAACTCTACCTAATTTTTTAATTGTTCCACTAGTGTAAAGCATGCTCTCCGATAGTGTGGTTTTTCCCGCATCTACATGAGCAAATATTCCAATAACTATTTTTTTCATGGCATTTCCTTTCTAGCTGAATTTATTATTCAGCTTCATAATATAAGTAAATAACTAATTAAGTTACTACTTCATTTTATATTATTTTTATAATTTAGGCAAGAATAGCTATAGTTAAAGTTACGTATATTCTCATAAATGTTGAATATATTGGTTTTAAGAGTACAATAAATCTTTAATTGGGCTTTTAGATAGATCAAATATTAAAATAGAGCGACACACAATGCCACTCTATTTATTCATTCTTAGTTTCTTATAGTTAAATGCTGCAGATGAATAACATTCACCTTCAATCTTACTAAAGTTGATACAAATTAGTATTAACTAAATAGTCTTTTGAAGAAAGAGAATACACCTCCTTTTGCAACTTCAATAGGTTCTCCAATTTGCAGTGTTTCAATTGTTTCGTCTACTTTATCACTATTTTCAACTTCTGGTTCTACCTCTATCTCTGGCATTACCTCCATATCATTATCTACTTCTGATAATACTTCTGGCATTGCTTCCATATCATTATCCACTTCTGGTATTACTTCCATATCGTTATCTACTTCTGATAACACTTCTGGCATTACTTCCATATCATTATCTACTTCTGATAATACTTCTGGCATTACTTCCATATCATTATCTACTTCTGGTATTACTTCCATATCATTATCTACTTCTGATAATACTTCTGGCATTACCTCTATATCGTTATCTACTTCTAGTAATACCTCTATCTCTTGCATCACCTCCATATTATTTTCTACTTCTGGTAATACTTCTATCTCTGGCATTGCCTCCATATTATTATCTACTTCTGGTAATACTTCTGGTATTACTTCCATATCGTTATCTACTTCTAGTAATACTTCTGGCATTACCTCTATCTCTTGCATTACCTCCATATTATTTTCTACTTCTGATAATACTTCTATCTCAGACACTACTTCCATATCGTTATCTACTTGTGGTAATACTTCTATCTCTTGCATTACCTCTATATTATTTTCTACTTCTGGCTTAGAGGTTACATCTTCACATTGTTCAGCATCTATGTCTATTTCTGGTAAGATTGCATCTTCAAGGTTGCCCATTCCATTATCTGTACCTTCTGCTTCTGGAACTAATTCACCTTCTACTTCTGGATATACTCCCATTTCTGGTAAGATTACACCTTCAGGGTTACCCATTCCATTATCTGTACCTTCTACTTCTGGAATTACGCCTATTTCTGGTAAGATTGCATCTTCAGGGTTACCCATTCCATTATCTGTACTTTCTGCTTCTGGAACTAATTCACCTTCTACTTCTGGATATACTCCCATTTCTGGTAAGATTACATCTTCAGGGTTACCCATTCCATTATCTGTACCTTCTACTTCTGGAACTAATTCGCCTTCTACTTCTGGAATTACGCCTATTTCTGGTAAGATTGCATCTTCAGGGTTACCCATTCCATTATCTGTACCTTCTACTTCTAGATATACGCCTATTTCTGGTAAGATTGTATCTTCAAGGTTACCCATTCCATTATCTGTACCTTCTGCTTCTGGAACTAATTCACCTTCTACTTCTGGATATACTCCTATTTCTGGTAAGATTGTATCTTCAAGGTTACCCATTCCATTATCTGTACCTTCTGCTTCTGGAACTGATTCACCTTCTACTTCTGGATATACTCCCATTTCTGGTAAGATTGTATCTTCAGGGTTGCCCATTCCATTATCTGTACCTTCTGCTTCTGGAACTGATTCACCTTCTACTTCTGGATATACTCCCATTTCTGGTACAATTAATACATCTGTAGTAACTTTGGGAAGTGCAGGTGTTACTGGTCCTTGTGAGAATAACATATGAGCGTTTGCTTTTACAAGTTGCCCTCCTACTCCAGTTACAGTTAATGTATCCGCTAAGTTAATTGTTCCCGAAACTCCTCCTTCAATAACTACAGTATAATCTCCTGCTGTTGTTATTGATGTTAATAATGTTACGTTGAAATTTTCTTCACCTGTAACTATAATTGCTGTACCTGTTGTTATTTCTGTATTATCTGGTGATGTCACTGTTACTTTAAATGTAGTTGTTTCATTAGTAGTTCTCCATAATTCATTTGATCCACTAAATCCTACTATAAATGTTGTTTCTGATGTTGTTATTCCACCTTCAGGCATTGTTATTGCTGTTGGCGTGGTTATTTCTCCTGGTTCTGGTGTTACTGTACCACTACTTATTACAGTTAATTTATCCGCTAAGTTAATTGTTCCTGATACTCCTCCTTCAATACTTACAGTATACTCTCCTGCTGTTGTTATTGATGTTACTAATGTTACGCTGAACTCTTCTTTACCTTTAGCTATAGTCGCTGTACCTGTTGTTATTTCAGTACTATCTGATGATGTCACTGTTACTTT
>LJDB01000104.1 GCA_001983455.1 Candidatus Epulonipiscium fishelsonii | reverse complement strand
GAAATAGTGGAGCTATTACAAGAATATGTTAATAATAAAAAATTAAAAAATGATGAAGTTAAAAATAATGAAGTCAAAGAACTGAAAAATAATGAAGTCAAAAATAATGAAACTGTCCCATCTAAAAATACAATTCAAAATATATCCCCACAAATTCAGAGAGAAACCAATATACAAGATTATCCGAACAACTGTGGTGAAGGTATATTAGAGATTATGCCAGATGGTTATGGATTTTTACGTTCAGAAAACTTTGTTCGTGGCGAAAATGATATTTGTTTTTCTATTTCACAAATTATGATATTTAATTTAAAAACTGGTGATTGGATTCATGGAGATATGAGAGCCAAAAGAAGGAGAAAAAGCAGGAGCTTTACTATTTATGTGCATAATGAATGGAGATAAAATCCAGAGCAAATTATCTAGACCTAATTTTGAAAATATTTAACCCCCGTTTTCAGATGAAAGATTAAACTTAGAATAAATAGAAAAAATAATATCACAACTAGGATAATTGATATTATAGCACCTTGGAAAAGGTCAAAGAGAGGCCTTATAGTTGCCTCCTAAAGTTGGAAAAAACATTCTATTAAAAAACATATCGAAAATGCTATTACAAATATATATCCAGATATTTCTCTAATTATATAACTTATAGATGAACATCCCGAAGAAGTAACAGATATAAGACGTAATTATTGGTCGAGTGATGTGCAAGTTATAGCCTCCTATTTTGACGAACCCCCAACATCATAAACAGGTAGTAGAAATGGTTTTAGAAAGAGCAAAAAAAGAATGGTTGAGCGGAAAAGATCTAGTTATTTTTTTAGATAGCATTACACAAGAATGACTAGGGCCTAATCTAACTACAACTCCAAGTGGACGAACTCTTTCTGGTGGACTCGATCCCGCAGCTTTATACATGCCACAGAAATTTTTTGGAGCAGCTCGTAAAATAGAAAATGGCGGAAGTTTAACTATTTTAGGTACAGCTTTAGTGGATACAGGAAGCAAAATGGATGATGTGATTTTTGAAGATTTTAAAGGTACTGGAAATATGGAATTAGTCTTAGATCGTTCTCTTTTTGTGAAAGACGAATTTTTAGCAATTTTGATATCTATAAATCAGGAACAAGAAGATGACTTATTGTTTTAACGCAGGGAGAAATGAGAGTCATATCAAATGAGAGAAAAAAATTGAGAAGGAAATTCTGCGGAAGCGCAACAGAAAATCTGATTAAATCAGTTAAAAAAAATGAAACAAACAAAAAATTTATTTCACAATAAAAAACTAGTATTTAATTGCAATAAAAAATATTTTATGGTATATAATTGCGATAATGAAAATATGAATTTAGTTAGAATTAACAATATAACAAAAAAGAGAGGTTTTTAATGAATAAAAAGAAATTCAACCAATATATGAAAAAGAAACAGTACATTGCAAGTGGCAATAGTTTTGTGTAACATTCCACAAAAGACAAAAAATTCGTGTGGAAGTTTTCACAATGTCATCCATTTTATACAGGTAAACAAAGAGCAGCTCAAGCAAAAGGTAGAGTTGATAAATTTAATAAAAGATATAATGTTAAATAGTTTATAAAAAATGGTTGAGATTAAGCTCAACCATTTTTTTGCAATTTATATATAAAAAATTTTTAATAGGGTGGGGGAATATGAGCAGAATAGATAGGGGCGGTCAGAGTAATATTGAAGGAGTTATGATGAAAGGTTCAACTAAATATGCTGTGGCAGTACGTAAGCCAGATAAAACGATAGCTGTTGACGTGAAAAACTCAACGCTTATTAAAAAAATTTATAAATTTTTAAATTTAAATTTTACGTGGAGTTTTAGTATTTTTTTAGAGTCAATGATTAGGGACATAAAAACGCTATCATACTCTGCAGAATTTTTTGATGATGGCGAGACTGAAGAAACTTCTAAATTTGAAATGGTTGGAAGAATAAAAGTTAGCGAAAAGGTTATTAGCTATTACTATGGCAATATTTTTTATATTAGCATTTTCAATTTTTATGATTTTTTACCTATGCTATTGACAAATTTTTAGACCCTTTATTCCTTCTTCTTTCATATACAAAATTTAATTGAAGGTTTTATAAATTTTAATTTTTTTTTAATTTATAAAACTAATAAGTAAATAGTAAACGATATACAGGACTTTTGAGTATCTTGGGGTGCAGAACATAACAATCAATTGTCTGTAGCAAAAAATAAAGAACTTACTGTAGAAAATGTAAGAACTTGTTCAAGACTCCATAAAAGTTGGAAAACAAGTTTTCTATTTAGTAATGTTTTTGTAAGTATACTTGTATTCAGTATTTTTACAACAAGTAATATGGGTTTGAACTCTCTTATAAGAATTATTATGGTTCCTATTGTTGCAGGAATTTCATACGAATTTATAAGATGGGCAAGAATAAAACAAGATAATGGTTGCAAAAAATTTTTAAGTAAACCTGGTATGGTTACAATATCGATTTACTACATTAGAGCCAGACGATAGTCAAATAGAGGTAGCAATTGCTGCAGTTAAGGGGGTTTTAGATAATGAGTAATCATTTATCAATTGGAAATCTTTTTAAACAAGGTTAAAATATATTTTTATTAATTATAAAGCAGTATGCTATAATTGTGATGCTAGACTTTTAATGATGCATTTGTGATGAAGATTTTACACTTGGATTTTAATGAATCGGGATAAGATTGTTCCTGAACATATTAAACAGTCATACATTAATTTGGTGGCAAAATACTCAAGGAATTCCTCTTTGATATATTACAAATTCTCAAGAATTTATGGGTCTTAATTTTTATGTAGATGAACGGGTTTTAATTCCCAGACAAGATACTGAAACTTTAGTTGAACAAATTATTGAGATTTCAAAGACAAAATCATTAAAAAATGCAGTTGAAATTGGTTTATTGGTTCAGTGTATTAGTATAGCATTATCACATTATATAAAAATAATTTAAAAATTGTTGGTATAGATATATGTAAAAAGGCTTTAGAGGTTGCAAACAAAAACAAACATATATAAAAATCACAAGATAGGATAGAAATCATTAAGTGATGTTTTTAATGAGAAATCACTCTTGAAGACGCTATCTTAGATTTAGTAATATAATCCACCTTATATTACTAAAGATGAGACACCATATTTTTTGAGAAGGAATTGCATTGTGAGCCTAAAATAGCTCTTACAGATGATAATGATGGATTAACTTTTTATGAAATTATCTCAAAAGATGCACATAATTATTTGCGTGAACTCGGAATTATCGCCTGAAATTTTGCATTTAATCAGGCAAAATGTTATAGCAAAGCTATATGAAAATAATTATAATGTGACATACATTATAAAAGATTTATCAGGAAAAGATAGAGTTGTTATTGCTACAAAATATAATTAGAAAATTTCCCTTGTTTTGTAAATGAGAAAATTAAAGAGGTGATATGATGTTTGATCAAATAGAGGAGTTAGTAAAAATTTAATGAAATAGGAAGTAAAATAAAAATGAGCCCAGTTATATCTGACCAAGAAACTTGGCGAGAAAACTTATGAAAGAACATAGTGGATTGCAACCTTGTGGACAAATATAGGGAATATAAAAAAAAAAATTGGACGACATATGATGCACTCCTGATGCTCGAAGATGATATGGATATGAAGACTTTAGAAATTTAGTTAAAGAAGAGTTAGCAGAATAAAAAGAAAATTGAACCTTTAGAAAATGAAAATTAAAATTGTTATTAATTCCAAAAGACCCTAATGATAATAAAAACGTTATCGTTGAAATCAGAGAAGGTGCTAGAGGAGATGAAGCCACACTATTTGCAGCTGTTATATAGAATGTATATTATAGATTTTCTGAACGGCAGATGGAAAAGCGAATTGATATGTATAAATGAAAGAGAGGGATAGGTGGATTTAAAGAATATATTTATGATTAAAGGTGACGGCGCATATTCAAAGTTAAAATATGAGAGTGGAGTGCATAGAGTTCAGCGTATTCCAACTACAGAATCATGCGCGGACGTATTCACATCAACAGTAACTTTTGCTGTTTTCTTCCAGAAGCCGAAGAAGTTGATGTTGATGTCTCTCTTAATGATATAAGAGTCGACGTATTTCTCTTTGGGCATCGGTTGGCAAAGTGTTAATACGACATACTCTGCTGTACGCGAATTACTCATATCAACAGGAATTGTCGCGTCTTGTCAAGACGAAAAATCTCCCAGTTGAAAAATAAGGATAAAGCGAAAAGTTTTGAGAGCGCAAAACTATGAGCTTGAGCTCGCGCAAAACAATTCAGAACTTGCAGCTCTGAAAAAAGACCAAATAGGTACAGGAGAGAAAGAAGTGAACGTATAAGAACCTATAATTTTCCCCAAGGACGAGTGACAGACCATCGAGTTGGGCTCACACTCCATAAGCTCGATCAAGTTTTAGGGAGATATTGAAGAGATTATTTCAACCTTATCAAAACGGTATCAAACAGAGAAATTAAAGAGCAAGCTACGACTTAAGTATATAAAACAAGAAAAAGAGACATATTTCTCGTCCCTTTTTCTTTTGTTTTTATTAATTGTGTTAATATTTTTCTTTTGTTAATTAATACATATCCTGTGCAAAAAAAATCACAATAACTTATTATAGCCATTAAAAAATTCCTAAATGAACATATTTCAATGTAGTTATGTTATGTTATATCCCTCTAATTTGAAACATTGATAATATTACAGCAATGCAGTTAACTAAAGACAAATACATATAGGGCTTTCTTTTTATTGCGCCTACAATACAAATTCCCCCGCTTTATACTTAGATCAAAAAACTTTTCTAATAATATTGGTGATATTATTATCCAAGTTTATCTCTATAAAAATTAAAAAAATAAAAAATAGCTTTTCCATAAAAATAAAGGTATTAATAAAAACATGTTTAATAAAAAATTATTAATTTTAAATATATTTTTTTTTGCATTGTAGCACCTCCCCTAATATATATGTTATCGGCAAAACCAAAAAATTATAATATGTAATTTCAGGGAAATATTTACTATGTTTAGAAGTGAAAATGTTATCACACGAAATATATAAAATTTATATAAGACAAAGATTTGTTTTTTTGAAGATATAGAAAAGAGGATGATATGCTCATTCTTTCTTAGTAACTATAAATCTGTTATTTTACTCGTTTGAACAATTTTTCCATCTTCATATGCAACTATTACATCACACATAAATTATATTCTGATAATATATCCTGAAATATATCGTCTTCAAAATCTAAGTCAAATTCATCTTATATAATCTGCAATATATAACATATAAAGTCTTCAAAATCACGTGAATCTATATCCCTCATCTTCATCCAACTCGTCATCCAACACATCACTAGCGTTCCAATATATTTTTCATAATTTGTAATTAGATTTACAAGAACTTCAAATGTATAATTACCATTTTTCTCAGTAATATAAAAATTTTCTGTACTAATTCAATATGGATCACTATTAAAACCATCTGCCAAATGAGTCAGGCATTTTTTTTCCATAGTCAGAGTCAATTACATCATAATATACACATCTTGAGCAAATAAACCTAGAATATTCTGATATTTCAACACCATACTCGAGAATTCATTAACATCATACCTAAAGGTTCCTAGGATATCTTGATTCACAGCATTTATAACTTCACCATTAATTAATATATACTCAAGGACAGAATCTTTAAACATAGTAAGAACATGTTCACAAGCTTTCCACACGTTTTTATCCATTTGTAGTACACATTTTATATCATTCATAATCATAATAATCTGCATCAAATTCAACTTGTGTAAATCTATAATTACTTCTCTCTGTCACAAATTAAAAAACCATTCGATATCATATTCATCATAGAAAATATATTCTAATGCTAAATCTTTCTCGTAATATTTCTTTTATTTCTTCATATCTGGACTTACAGTATATTCATGTAGAAAGCTTATCATTGGCAATTTTTAACTGATTTTATGCAACAGCAATTTCTCTTTCCACAAAGATGGTATTTCCAACATTAGGAGCTATAATTTCAACACCGTTTTCTGATGAGAATTCCAGTTCATCACGAATCCATATATTTGTAATATCACAAGTACTGCTACATATGTAGTTCCACCTAATAAATGGCTCTGCTGAAACTGATTTATAATGATTATTTACTGATATTTTAATATCATTGAAATAAGCATCAACGTACTTAATAACATCTGCGCAGGCTGGAGATTATGAAGTCCAGTAATTGCTAACCAGTCCTATTCCTAATAAGAATGGTTTTTTCTCTTTAATAATCAAAATAATTCCTCCCTTAAAATTTATATGTATAACTCATGTAACAAATTATAAACCATAAATTTTATTTTTGCGCAAAAGTTCCTTTTATTGTATAATATATAATTAATATTATAACTTATTAGAACTATATAATACTGTTTGGACCCCTATGGCACTATCTTGGCACCTCACCTCTTAAAAGGAGGCTATTGAAAGTCAGTACATTGATATGAGCCACTCTATCTTATAGTTGCAATTTAAATAACTAATAATAAGAAAGAGGAATAACTTATGTGACATAGAATATGAAAAATAAAACAGTTACCAGATCGCAGGCGCGTATATTATGAAGAACAGCGCATAGACGAAATAATTTATGTAGGTAGCTGTAAATCTAAAAAAAATAGGGTATCACAATTTTAAAAATATTCCAAGCCATTCTATAAAGGTAAAACAAATGGTGCAAAACATAGCTTCATTTGAATATATTCTAACCAACTCAAATGTGGAGGCACTGAGCTTAGAGTGTAATTTAATAAAAACCTACAAGCCTAAATATAATATTAAATTAAAAGATGATAAGCATTCTATCCATATCAAGATTTAGATACAAACAATTCATTCTAAAATAATTGTGACTAGAATACAGTCAAAAAAGATGGGGCAAAATATTTTGGGCCTTACTGATGCAAAATCTATATGTGGGAATATGTAGAGCTTATAAAGAAAATGGTCTTTTTAAGAAGTTGTAATATATTTGCTCAGTGAGATATTGAAAAATAGAGCATGTGTTTAAATTATCATATTGGCCAATGTAAAGGTTTGTATATAGGAGAAATAAATAGAACAATATAAAATTATTGTTGATGAAATAACTAGTTTTTTTTAAAAAAACTACAAAGAAATAATAAAAATATAAAAGAACAAGAAATGATTTTTCAATACGAACAACTAGACTTTGAAAAAGCCTTAACTTCGTGACCAAATCCAGCTTATAAAAAAAATATTGAGCAAACATTTAAGTATAAATAATATTCTTTGAATGATCAAGATATAATTTTTTGCAAAAGGCTCACAAGATACTTTAATTCAAGTTTATTTTGTGTAAGAAGGTAAACTAGTTGGAAGAGAACATTTTATGTGTTTAAATTCTAGTGATGATATAATTGAAGATATATTTAGAGAAATTTTGTTGCAATTTTTTATAATGAAGATATTCATATTCCAAAAGAAATAATTATTCAAGTTATTCCTGGAGAACAAAATACAATACTAATTTTTAACACATATAAAAAGGGAAGTAGAGTATATTGTTTCACTCCAAAAAAAGGTGAAACAAATAATTTGTTGAAACTTGCAATAAAAAACGCACGTTACGTTTCATCAGTTTGGAGATCAACTATAAAGAAAAAAGAGGAAAGAATATTTAGCGTTAGAAGGGCGCTACAAGAATTACTAGAGTTACCCCGTACCAACGAGAATTGAAGCATACGACATTTCAAACATACAAGGTGTATATTTTCCGTAGGAGGAAGAATTGTCTGAAAATGGTAAGCCAAATAAGAGAAGCTATAGAAAATATATAAAATTAAAAGTACAACTACCAGACGATTATTTGTGCATGCAAGAAGTTCTTGAGAAAGAAGACAGCAAAATATACAGAAAATGAGATTTACTGAGCTGATTGATGGTGGAAGGCCATGTTAATGCTGTTATAAACAAATTTTGTTGCAACTTACTGGAAATTCCAATATGTATGGAATGGTTAAAGACGAGAAATAAGACAAAAGATTTAAAATTTAAAGAAAAAGAGCTTAATATTGATAAAAAAGAAGCGAAAATTTAACTAATTAATCGTATATTCAAGATGAAGATCATCATTTTGCATTAATATATCACAAAAACTTAAGAAACAAAAGAGCTTCAATCAGAACTAGATAAAATATAAGGTGTTGGAAAAGTACGAAAAAAAATATTGTTAAATCATTTTAAAAGTATAGCAAACATAAAAAAAGCAACTTCAGATGAAATTGCAACATTAGATGGGATTTCAAGTAATTTATCTGGAAATATCTCTAAGTATTTTAATTAAAGTTTAACATAAATTATAACTTTCATTGTGTTTTCATTAGTGCTATAATAGGTAAATAGCCGGGAGGGTTACAAATTTTTATTCAGTTAGTGTAAGTAAAAGTTGAGAATTTTGATAATGAGAACCTAACACCAGATATTGTATATGATAAGAGGCTCGTTACAGATGATGATGTAAACAGGCCCGCTTTACAATTGGCAGGTTTTTTCTATTATTTTGACCCTACAAGGTTACAAATTATCGGTAAGGTAGAACTCATACTTCTTGCAAAAATGTGGATTCAGAGCATAGAAAAGAATATATTGAAAGATTATTTTTATAAAGAAATCCCTTGTATATAATCTTATGCAGAAGATTTGTGTATGCTTTTCCAAATGCTTTTGAATGTGCTAAAAAACAAGAAATTCCTTTATTTAACATGTGTCTTCCAACAACAACTTTTGTAGCTGAAGTAAAGATGTGGTCAAATGGAACTTGCACCAAGGATTTCTCTTCACGGAGTTTTAGTGGATATTTACGGAGAAGGTGTTTTAATAAAAGGAGAAAGTGGAGAATTGGCAAAAGCGAAACTTTTTTGGAATTAACGAAGAGGACATCGCTTAGTGGCACTGATGGCTGTTGAAATAAAGAGAGTGTCTGAGCACACATTAATTGGGACCTCACCAGAAGTAATACGTCATTTTATTGAAGTAAGAGGAATTGGAATAGTGTATATCAAACAAATATTTGGTGTATTGGGGCAGTAAAAGACTAAACCTATATAGACTTAGTTATAGCTTGAACTTTGGAATAAGAAAAAAAGCTATGATAGGAGCTTGGATTGACAAATGAATACACTGATATTTTAGGTGTAAATATTGTCAAATCGAATTCCTATATAGCCTGGCAGAAACATTGCTATTATATGTGTGACTGCAGCTATAAATTTTAGGCAAAAAAAAAGATGGGATATAAAGCAGCAGAAGCACTAAATGAGTCTAAAATGAAAAACCTGAAATCCTTGAAAAAACACTAATTAACTCTAAAAATTGTTAATAAAAATACTGGAGGAGAATAAATGTATTATATGTATGTAGATTTAGGTGGAACAACAATTAAGGTTGGAAATTAATGAAGAATATATAATTGTTCAAACAGCGAAGTATGAGATACGAAAGTTGAAAGACCAACGTGAAATATTAAAAGACATGGCTTTATTTTGTGTAAAGAAGATATGAAAAAAGAAAATATCTGAAAAAAAGATGTTGATTCATGGAATTGGTTGCCCAGGACTTACTGTTCCAAAAGATGGAATAATTTTAACATCTCCAAACCTGCCAACATTTAACAATACAAATGTAAAGTGACGGAAATTCAAATATATAGACTTGCCTTTATATATGTTGAATGATGCAAATGTAGCTGCTTTAGGAGAAGTAAAATAAACGGATGCAAAATAGGTGCAAAAAATGCTATCATAGTTACCCTTGGAACAGGAGTTGGAGGAGGTATTATTATTGATGGCAAAGTATAAAGGAGCATTCTTTGGTGCAGGAGAAGTTGAGGACCATACACTATTTCTTGAAAGAGTGAATATATGTGTGAATGTGGAAAAAGGATGTTGGGAACAATATGCTTCGGCAACTGCACTTATAAGAGAGATACAAAAATAGCAATTGAAAATAAATAGCAAAATAAAAGAAATAGCAAATGGCGGAGAGATTAATGCTAAAATAATTTTTGAAGAGCAGCTAAATGGTGACAAAATAGCAAATGTGAAGTTTGATCAATATTTTAAATTTATCGGAATAGGAATTTTAAATATTTAATTAATAATCTTCAACCAGAAATAGTAGTTTTAGGAGGAGGAATGAGTGCTCAAAAAGAAAACTTTTAATCCAGTTATTAAATAAATTAATGAAAATTTATATGGAGGAGTAGAATTAAAAACAAAAATAAAAAAGCGGACTCTTGGAAATGATGCTGGAATTATAGGTGAAAAGGACTTTTAGGCAAATCATTGTAACACAATATAAAAATAATATATGAAATGGAGATATTTATCTCATGAAAATTGCTAAAGGAAATGACCATGTAGCAAGAGATAAAAAATGAAATTGTTAAAAATTTAGTATCTAAAGGGGGTACGATGACTGATGTGTAGGTAAAAAGTTCTGAAAGCACACACTATCCAATATGGGCTGTGAAAGTGTTGGTAAACTGATAATTTCAGGAGAAGTTACCAAAGGGATTTTAATTTGTGGAACAGGAATTGGAATTTCAATTGCAGCAAATAAAATAAAAGGTTAGAGCAGTTGTATTTGTTGAACCATATTCTGCTTATAGCTTTCAACCCAACATAATGATACTAATGTTCTTGCTTGGAGCTAGAGTAGTTGGAGTTGAGAGCACAAAAATGATTGTAGACAGTTGGCTTGATGCTCAATTTGAGGGTAATAGACATCAAATGAGAGTTGATATGATTACAGAAATAGAAAACAAATAAGAGAAAAAGCTCAAAACGCTTTTTCCCTTATCACGAATAACAGATTTAGTTACGTTTTTCCTAAATCCGTTTTCATCAATATAACAGATTTAGTTGCTGTTCCTAATAATCCATACAAGAAAAAGACCTTTGGCTTTTTATCCTAAATAGCTAATAATAAAGATAGAGTAAGGCTTTCAAGCTTTATTCTATTTTTTTTTCTTTATATTTAAATAAGATTTTTGCATGTTAAAGGTAAAACTTGAAATAAATGGATATAATAGTAAATATATAACCTTTATATCCAAGCTTATGTAATTTTTTAATTTTCAGTTATTAACAATATTATAAAGTTTTTATTGTTATGAATAAAATTGATTAGACAAAGTAATAAAGGTTATATTTTATTTATGGTATCTGTCTTATTTACGATAATTTAAATCATGATTCATTAACTATTTTTTTATTATTGTAGATAAAAGGCAATTCATCCCATTGTCTATATAGGTTGGGACTTTTTGCTAGAAACGTTAAAAATTAGAAAGGACGATAGTATATGTAAAAAAACAAGGATTCCCTTAAGCAAAAGTTTAAAGGAAGTTATTAATACTTATATGCGTATATTTACAGAAGTAAAATATATAAATCGTCTGGTGCTTAAACAAATTAATAAGTATGGTGTGTATGAAGCATCACTCAAGTATATTATGACCGATGCTAATACTATGGACACTTTAGTGTATTGTGAGAATATCAGAGGAGATTTATCAATTGTGAAGAACTTATTTTAAAAGAGGATTAAAAGTTTATTTCCTGATTATATATTAGAATTTTGCGAGAATAGACTTAAAGAATATAATTATACACCTAACAAAATAGTGCCTAATACTCTTGTGTTATAAAAAGATTTAGTAGAAAGTGTACTTTCAGAAGAAATTATAAGCCATCATATTTGGAATGAAGTTGATATTTCAATTAATATGTGGGAAGAAATATTCTTAAACGAAAAGATATTCACTCAAAAAAATCAAAAGATTTGTTTTTACGAATGTATTTGGCTGGTGGTAAGTGCATTCAATCATTAGATTTATCAGTCGAAGATGGATATAGTGAAAAATATCCTTTCAAGGAGGTAGTAACTTCATTAAGCAAAAGAATAAAAACACATACAAAAATTGATCCTCCCCAAATAAAAGATGAAGTTTTATGGGAATATTGTTTTTGTAGGATTTGGTTTAACAAATAAATCTTTTGTGAATGGTATTAGCCCCAAATTTTGTGCTGCAATGGATAGTTTCTTAATACTAAATAAACTATAATTACTTCAGATAACTTTAAAAAAAATAACTGATGAAATTAATATAAGAGGGGAGAACATATGGAAGAAACCAAAAGTAAAGTCTATAGATGATTTTGTGATGGGCTTTTATTTGCCAATATTTGATAAAGAAATTAAAAGCCAGAAATTTGTGAAAAAAATTGAAAAGGAAAATGATGACACTATTTCCATAGACGAAAAAGTGGATATCAACTCTGTTGAACTAAATAACATTATCCCTAAAGATGAAAAAGCAAATATCGACTCAGTTGAACCAAGTAGTATTATTCCTAAAAATGAAAAAGTGTGGATATCGACTCTGTTAAACCACAGTATTATTCCTAAAAATGAAAAAGTGGATATCGACTCTGTTGAACTAAATAACATTATCACTAAAGATGAAAAATTGGATTTATCGACTCTTGAACTAAGTAGTATTATTCCTAAAAATGAAAAAGTGGGTATCGACTCTGTTGAACTAAGTAATATTTTATTCCTAGAGATGAAAGAGTGGATACTATTTCTATACAAAGTAATATTTGTTTTAATCCTGAAAAAGAAAACACTCATTATTTCTATGGAAAAGAAAAAGAAAATTTTACCACTATATCCTATAGAGGAAACTCTATCCAAAATTAAATTGTGTGGGAAGTTAAAAACAATTTGTTTAGAGTATTATGGAGCTATTTGTGAGAGGTTTGTGGTACAGATTATGGTTATACCTATGGAAATAAATTTGAACGATTAATTGATATTCACAATATGAAATCATCTAATGAAGAATGATTATATCTTGATGTAAATCCAAGAAGAGATCTTGCCTGTGTTTGCCATAATTGCTTTTATTATGCACATACTAAAAAACCTTGTTATACCATTGATGAAATAACACAACATTATGAGGAAAATGGAATAATTATGAAAAAACAAATACTAGCAGAAAAAAACTCCGTAGCAAAAAATATAGCAGATATGCCTTTAAAATTAAGCAGAGAAAAGACGGAAATTTTGAAGGCACAGTATGTTATAAAACTTGGGCATTGACATTTAATTCAACTATATGATGCCAAAGAGACTAAGATGAAACAATGAAAATTTGGAGATTTGATAAATTCCCATTTATTCCGTCAAACTTTGAATATAAAATAAAGACATCTTCAAAAAACAAAGAGTTGCCGGATGAAGGAGCAATACATCATATACATTATAAAAGAGTTGTTAAATAGATAAGATATAGATAGTATAGTATCAGCTACTGAGATTATGATAGAGAAGGTCAATTAATAGCTGATGAGCTATTTTTGTATTTTAATGTTAAAAAGCCCATTTATAGAATTTTGATCTGTAAATGGACTAGACGCTGTAAAAAAAAAGGAATGTCCAATCTATTGCCAATCCACTTTAAAGTCTTTGCAAGATGCTGGAATGAACCGACAATGGGCAGATTGGATTATAGGGATAAATCTAACATCTGTTGCCTCGTTAAGATATGGCAACTTTAAACAAATGATTAAAATTGGTAGAGTACTGTTGCCAAAACTTTGAAAATTATATGAAATAGAGACAAAGAAATCAGAATTTAAAAGTGTTACTTATTATAAATTAATAGTAAAATTGAAAATTTTAGAAGGAAATGAACTTGAAGGTATATATTATGAACAAGTTGATAAAGATAAATATAATGAAAAATTTGATAATAAAGCTTATTTATTATACAGACAAAAAGATTTAAGTGCAAGGCACAAATTATTGCAAAAGAAGTGGAAAAGAAAAAAGAG
>LJDB01000103.1 GCA_001983455.1 Candidatus Epulonipiscium fishelsonii | reverse complement strand
TCTGATTCTACAGGACTTGATCAAACTGCGGTAGATGAGAAATTAAATGCTGTAATAACTTCCGCACAATCTTTAATTATAGCAATACCATCAGATCAAACTACACTTCAATATTTACAAACAACAGTTGAAGGCATAATTGTAGGTGGTGATGTTGAAGTTACAACTATTACTGAAGTAATACCAGCCACTGCAACAACTAATGGTGAATATACTGTAACCATAGGATACACAGGCTCTGTATCACCAGGTGTTACAACAACCACAACTTTTGCATTAACAAATGTTACTCTAGATGCAGCAAGTTTAAGCTTAAATCCTTCAGATGTAATGTTTACAATGCCTGGAATGGATTACTATTACCCAGTACTAGATAATGACTTTGTACCAGACATGGGAGTGTTCCCAGAACTACCAAATGAAGAAGACTTTGAGTATATTCCTGAAGGAGACCACGGTGTCATCCCTGAAGGTGAAGCAGTACCTGAGCCTGAGTATGATAACGACGATGAAGACGAAGAATATGATTACTATTACCCAGTACTACCAAATAAACCAGATGAAAATAATGATATGTTACCAGACATAGGAGTGTTCCCAGAACTACCCAATGAAGAAGACTTTGAATATATGCCTGAAGAAGACCACGGAGAAATTCCTGAAGGCGAAGCAGTGCCTGAAGCTGAAGGGGAAGACTTTGGAATGGGTAACCCAGAAGATGGTATGTTGCCAGACTTTGAAGTTATGCCAGAATTACCAAATGAAGAAGACTTTGAATATGTACCTGAAGAAGACCACGGAGAAAAACCTGAAGGTGAAACAGTACCTGAACCAGAGATCCCTAGTATGCCAGATATGGGAGTTACACCAGAAATTCCTATGCCAGACATAGGGGAGATGCCAAGTATTGATATCCCAGGCTTAAAATAACAGATAATATCACACTACAGTAAAGGCGAACAATTTTCGCCTTTTTTTGCTTCCTCTTTCAAAGAGATGGAGTACGTCATTGCCGAAGTTGTAATGGGAAGTAGCATGCAGTAACAGAGGGGCAATGAGAGCTGTCACGCAAGTGCTGGAAGGGAATCTGAAAGACAATAGGAGATATTCGTAAAAGTTTTGATATATCAAATAGGTATAGGTATTTTATCAATTTATAATTTAATTGTAATCCAAACTTAACACAAAAAAGAGTTTGTACTAAGAATATTTGCCTATATATAAGATTATATATAAGTATACACAAAAAATATATATACTAGAATGAATGATACGGTACATGCAATTTGAGAAACTATTTTCTAGAAGATTAAATTGTATGCTATTATTATTCCCCAAAGTAAGAAATTTAAATATAAAAAGTAACATAATTTGTGAGATCGCCTTTGTACAAAAATTTTAAGTTAAAGGAGAGTATTATAATATGGCTAGTAAGATAAAAAAAGCAAGACTATCATTAGCATTAGCAGTCATTATGAGTTCATCAAGTGCTATGCCCGCATTGGCACTGCAAGTAAACGTAACTCATCCATATGACACTCCAGAAGAACTGATAGAACTATCATGGGAAAATCCAGACGTAATACCTGGGTCGCCAAGTGACAATATTACAAGAGGGGAATTTGCTAGTATTCTAGTGGACATTTTTGAGTATTATGACATATCAGAAGCAATTGCATACACTGATACGACTTGGAGCGAACATTCAGAAGCAATTGACAAAATTAGTAGTGCAAAAATAATGTATGAAACTGATAATACATTTAGTCCAAACGAAAATTTAACAAGAGAAGAAATGATATATGCAATATCCAAAGCTTATAATGTAACAGCTGAGCAACCAAAATCTTTACCATTTGAAGACGTGGCAAGAATCTCGGAATGGGCAAAACAAAGCATTATTGCAATGTATTCAAATGGATATATTTCTGTACCTCAAGACGGAGAGCTTGATCCATATGAAGAAATTACTAGATTTGAACTTGAAACTATAGTAGATAAACTTACTGCCGGTATGATAGCTGAGCCAGGTACATATTCAAAAAATGTTAAAGGAAGCTTGTTGATTAATTCACAAGATGTTGTTTTAGAAAACATGGTAATTGAGGGCAACCTTTACATTACACAAGGAGTTGGCAACGGAGACATTGCATTAAACAATGTTGAAGTTACAGGTGAAGTTATTGTTGAAGGTGGAGGAGAAAACTCTATCAGGATTAAAGGTGGAAAATACCATAAAAAAATCAGGGTTAAAACAATTATACCTGTAAGGATAGTGTCTGAACAAGTGGAAATTAGTGTAAAAGCTGAACCCAAAGCACAAGTAATTTTGACAGGATCATTTGATGAAGTTGAAGTATCTTATGGTGTAAAAATTGAGATTACACAAGCAAAAATTAAGAAACTTAAAATTGAAAAAGCAGTTGATGACCTATTAACAGACTTTGAAAAAATGGTTGATATGGTGTTGGATGCGTCTAGTTTAGTTCAAGAAGTTATAGCAGATGAGCAAGTGGATATTACAGGTAACGGAAGCATAACAAACCTTGTAATTAGAGTTGAAAATGTTGTAACTGTTATTAAACCAAGTAACGTTTATGTAAGTAACCCAAGTTTTGATGTTGAGATTAATGGAACAATAGTTGAGGGTAATACTGTTGAGCAATATGAAGAACCAGAAGACGAAAAAGACGATAGTGACTACGATGATGACGACGATTATGACGATGATGATGACGATGATGACGATTATAACGGCAATGATGGAGATGATGGCAACGGTGGCGATGATGGGAATGATGGCGACAGCGATGGCGACGGCGATAACGACGGTGATGGCAACGGTGATGACGACGGTGATGACGACGGTGATAGTACTACAACACCAGATGGGATAACTGCTCCAACAGGTGTAAAAGCACCTGCTTCTGTATCAACTGGTACCAGCATTAAAATTACAGTACCATTTGCAAGTGAGGCAAGTAAATGGAAACCAACTGGTGTAGCATTCAAAGTTACAAGTAATGGAACTTTAATAACTGAAGGCAATACCGTAGATGTTACAACTGATGCATTTATACTTACCGCAACTGTTTCTATTGCTGGAAACTATGATTTAGAAATAACAGGTACTGGTAATGATCCAAACAGTACTCCATTTACATTCAAAACTAAATTAGAAGTAACTGGCAGTAATACTGTTAACCCTGACACTACTGTGACAACTCCTCAAGGGTTATCAATACCAGAAAACTCTGTAACAGCAACGTCTGAGGCACTAACAATAACTGTAGATTTTACTTCTGCAGGAACTTGGGCAATTACTGATACTTATACAGCTACAATAATTGGAAGTAATGGAGTTACTTCTACAACTGCTGATACTGTTACCATGACAACCACTAGCTTTGTAATAGATTTCCCAGCAGCCTCTGTAACAACAGCCTCTGAGCATACCATTACTATAACTAATACTACTGGCCAATCAGTAACTGTATTATTCACTCCTATACCTTATGCAGGTGATAGTGGAAGTAATGTTGCAACAACACCAACATCAATAACAGTTGCTAAGATTTCAGATACAACAACAAGCTTTAAAGCAACATTTGATGCAAGTGTATGGGCAACCACTAATGCTGGCAAAACTTTTGTAACAACCATTAGCAGTATAGATAGTGATTTCTCTGTAACAACAACCGCTACAGTTGAGACAGATGGATTTAAAATAATCCTTGGAAGCCCTATTTCAAGTGCAGGATCTTATAGTATAACTATATCAGGACTTGACGCTGATAATAATCAAATTAATGTAACCACTAAATTTGAGGTATTAAGTGATAGTTCAATACAAGAACAAATTAAACAAGATTTAAATGATGCAGTAGCTGCACTAGCTTCTTTAAACAGTGCAGAGGTATCATCACCTGAAGAAGCAATAGCAGAATTAACAGCTAAAGTAGTAACAGCAATTAATAATACCTTTATTACTCCAACATTAACTGTTGTAACAACCGTAGCAGATGGTATTCTTGGAGAATATAGTGTAAAATTAGTATACACTGGCGAAGGTAGCGGTAGTGTAGCTGAAGCGGATAGAACAACTGTAACTACATTAACAGGTATTACACTAGGAGATGGTGAAACACCTCCACCATCAGAAAGTACTACTCCAACTTTAACTACAACATCAGTGGCAACATCAACATCAGGATTAACCATAACTGTGGAACATGATGGACCAACATCAACTTGGACTACAAATAGTGATTATACAGCAACTGTAACTACTGATTCAGGTATTACTACACCAGGTGTATCAGGTGTAACAATGTCTACTACATCATTTACAATAGTGCTTGACAATACTTCTGCTGTAACAACTGGAACCTATTTACTTACAATAACAAATACTGCGACGGGTGAAGTAACAACCACAACACTTACTATAACTGACACAGATGGTGAAACACCTCCACCGCCAGAAAGCGCCACTCCAACTTTGACTACGACATCAGTGGCAACATCAACATCAGGATTAACCATAACTGTGGAACATGATGGACCAACATCAACTTGGACTACAAATAGTGATTATACAGCAACTGTAACTACTGATTCAGGTATTACTACACCAGGTGTATCAAGTGTAACAATGTCTACTACATCATTTACAATAGTGCTTGACAATACTTCTGCTGTAACAACTGGAACCTATTTGCTTACAATAACAAATACTGCGACAGGTGAAGTAACAACCACAACACTTACTATAACCGATATACAAGGCCTAAACTTAGACCCAACAAATGTACTGATTACAATGCCAGGAATGGATTACTATTACCCAGTACTAGAACCAGATGAAAATACAGATATTGATTCAGACATGGGAGTATTCCCAACACTACCAAATGAAGAAGACTTTGAGTATATTCCTGAAGGAGACCACGGCGAAATCCCTGAAGGTGAAGCAGTGCCTGAGCCTGAGTATGATAATGACGATGACGAAGATGATGAGTACTATTACCCAGTACTACCAAATAAACCAGATGAAAATAATGATATGTTACCAAACATGGGAGTGTTCCCAGAACTACCAAATGAAGAAGATTTTGAATATATCCCTGAAGAAGACCACGGTGAAATTCCTGAAGGCGAAGCAGTGCCTGAAGCTGACGGAGAAGACTTTGGAATGGGTAACCCAGAAGATGGTATGTTGCCAGATATCGGAGTTATGCCAGAAATGCCTGATGAAGGTGACTTTGAATATGCACCAGAAGCAGACCACGGGGAAAAACCTGAAGGTGAAACAGTACCTCAACCAGACATCCCCGACATGGGAGATATACCAAGTACTGCTATCCCAGGCTTAAAATAATACCACAATACAATAAAGACGAACATTATTCATAGATAACGGATTTAGGAACAACGTGACTAAATCTGTTATTTTTATGTTTTGTCAATACGACTTCCCAAAGTATCACGCCAGTGCCATAGAGGTCTAATAAGTGATAGGCAAGGGGAAACCTCATCCACACTACGTATTTCCTATCCAATTGAAATGGGAGACTTAATAATTGGGTAATTTAATTGTAATCGAAACTTAATAAAAAAAGACATTATACCAAGAATATTTGACTATGTATAAGATTATATATAACTATGCACATGAAATATATACTAAAATGAATGATATGATACGTGCAATTTGAGAAGCTATTTTACAGAAGATTAAATTGTATACTATTATTATTTTCCAAAAGTAAGCAACTCAAAAAAGCAAAATGCTTTCTTAAAACAAATGATAATACTTTGTGAGAAAAAATTTTAACTTAAAGGAGAGTATTATAATATGGCTAGTAAGATTAAAAAAGCAAGACTAGCATTAGCGTTAGCAGTTATTATGAGTTCGTCAAGTGTTATGCCCGTATTGGCATCACAAGTAGAGGTAACTTATCCATATGGCACACCAGAAGAATTGGTAGAAATACCATGGGAAAATCCAGACGTAATACCTGGATCACTAAGTGAACCTGTGACAAGAGGGGAATTCGCTAGTATTCTAGTGGATATTTTTGAGTATTATGATACATCAGAAGCTATTACATACACTGATACAGTTTGGAGTGAACATTCAGAAGCAATTGACAAAATTAGTAGTGCCAAAATTATGTATGAAACTGACAATGTATTTAGTCCAAACGAAAATCTAACAAGAGAAGAAATGGTATATGCTATTGCGAAGGCTTATAATGTAACAGCTGAAAAACCGAAATCTTTGCCATTTGAAGATGTAACAAAAATCTCAGAATGGGCAAATGAAAGCGTTGTTGCAATGTATTCAAATGGATATATTTCTGTACCTCAAGACGGGCAATTTAATCCATATGAAGAAATTACTAAATTTGAACTTGAAACTATAATCGATAAACTTACTGCAGGTATGATAACTGAGCCAGGTACATATTCAAAAAATGTTAAAGGAAGCTTATTAATTAGTTCCAGCGATGTTATTTTAGAAAACATGGTAATTGATGGCAACCTTTATATTACACAAGGAGTTGGCGACGGAGACATTGCATTAAACAATGTTGAAGTTACAGGTGAAGTTATTGTTGAAGGTGGAGGAGAAAACTCTATCAAAATTAAGGGTGGAAAATTCCACAAAAAGATTAAAATCAAAACCATTATACCTGTAAGAATAGTATCCGAACAAGTAGAAGTTAGTATAAAAGCTGAACCAAAAGCAAAACTGATTTTAACAGGGTCATTTTCTGAAGTGGAAGTATCTTATGGTGTAAAAATCGAGGTTAAACAAGCGAAAGTTAAGAAGATTAAAGTAGAGAAATCACTTAACAAACTATTAAAAGATGCAGAAAAAATGGTTGATATGGTGATTGATGCTGCTAGTACTATTGACGAAGTTATAGCAGATGAGCAAGTGGAAATTAAAGGTGACGGAAAAATTACAAATCTTGTAATTAAAGTTGAAAATGTTATATCTGTTATTGTTCCAGAGAAAGTATATGTAAGTAATCCAAGTCTTGACGTTGAAATTAATGGTGCAACAGTTGAGGGAGGAACACTGGAAAAATATGAAGAACCAGAAGTTAATGTAGATGTAGATGTAGACGTAAATGTAGACGTAAATGTAGACGTAACTGTAGATGCAGAAGATACAGATGATGAGGAAGAGGAAGACGACGATGATGAGGAAGAAAGAGTAGAGAAACCAAAAGCTCCAACAGGTTTAAAACTTGACAAAGTATCCATTGATGCAAGTTCATCATTTACTGTAGACCTTGATGGTTCAAACAAAGAGTGGAGAAATGCTAATAAGAACAAAGAGTTTGAAGCAAAACTTATTGACAAAAATGGAACAGAGATTGCTGGAACGGCTAAAATTGATGGTACTAAATTTAAAGTAGAGTTTGATGAAAAACTAAGTAGTGCTGGAGAATATACTTTGGTTATTTTGTTGAGTGCTGATAGTATTCTTGAAGCAAAATTTACGGTAGAAGTAGCAGCTCCAAAGTCAATAAAAGTAAAAGATATTTCTGAAACAACATTAAGTTTTGAAGCATTAATTGATGGATATGAAACTTGGATTAAAGATAATTTAGATACACCATTTACATTTGAGATTAAACAAGGTAGTAAGTCCGTAGCAAGTGGAAACACTACACTAAATGGTTCTGCATTTGATATAACACTAGCTAAGGGAATATCTGACCCTGATAAAAAAGATTATGAACTTGTTATAACAGGTACAGACACTAGTGGAAATGAAATAAAACTAGCTGATAAATTTAAAATAAAAACTGACAACGAAGTAGTGCAAGAGGAGTTAGAGGAAGTAAATAAGTATGTTGAAGATTTAGTTGATGTTAAAATACCTAATGAAGAAGCTGAGTCTGGCAATTCAATTGAGTATTTAAAAATAACACTTACAGCACAGTTTGAAAAATTGCTTGGAAAAAATAAAGTAGAAATTACAATTGTAGAAACTGAAATAAAGGGAGATTATAAAATAACAATCACCCATAAAAATAAACATGCAGACAAAGATAAGTTAACAATAACCATTGTACTAAAAGGTGTCACCGTTGCAGACAAAGTAGAAGAGCAAGCTCCTACTGGACTGAACCTTAAAGATGTATCCATAGATGATACTACTTCATTTGTAGTGGGCTTTAGTGGTTCAAACAAAGAGTGGAGAAATGCTAATAAAGGTAAAGAGTTTGAAGCAAAACTTGCCCATGAAGATGGAATAGAAGTTATAGGAGTAGCTGTAGTTAATGGCTCAAGCTTTAACATAGAGTTTGATGAGAAACTAACAAGTGCTGGCAAATATACTTTATCTGTTTCTTTAAGTCCAAATGATGTTCTTACAGTAGACTTTAATGTAATAGTACCTTCTCCAAAATCAATAAAAGTAAATGATATTTCTGAAACAACAGTAAGTTTTGAAGCGTTAATTGATGGATATGAAACTTGGGTTGAAGATAATGTAGACACACAATTTACATTTGAGATTAAACAAGGTAGTAAGTCTGTAGCAAGTGGAAATACTACACTAAATGGTTCTGCATTTGATATAACACTAGCTAATGGGATATCTGACCCTGATAAAAAAGATTATGAACTTATTATAACAGGTACAGACACTAGTGGAAATGAAATAAAACTAAC
>LJDB01000102.1 GCA_001983455.1 Candidatus Epulonipiscium fishelsonii | reverse complement strand
CAAGACTATATCTTGTATTTAAATCTTTTCTTAATTTATTTTCAATTTCCTGATATCTGTCAGTACATTTCATTTGTTATCTCCTCAGTTATATATATGATGACGTATCTGTTGGTTTTACTATATATATTACCAAATTTATTACAAGATATTCTTTGCAATTAATATAGTTTTTTTAGCTGTACACTTGGTAAATATAGTTAGAAGGAAAAATGTATAAATAAAAATTTTTCTTAATTTTAGTTATATACTTATATTTTTTATTTTTTGGGAAAGACTACGTTTTATAACAGAACCATTAATGGGAATAAGATTTTTTAAAATTAGCAGTTAATAGTTAGTAAAATGCATCCACTTACTAACTGCTTGGTATAACACCATATAATAAGATAAGAAACAATAGTGGGAATAAGATTTTTTTAATATTAAAGGAGGAACAAATGGTAAAAATCAGTATAATTGTTCCAATATATAATGCACAAAAATATTTAGACAGAAGCATTTCCAATATTATGTATCAATCATTTAAGGAGATAGAAATTATTTTAGTGGACGATGGTTCAAATGATAACAGTTTAGACATATGTAAAAAATATGCCAAAGAAGACAATCGCATACGAATTATCAGTCAAAAAAATAGCGGAGCTGGCCAAGCTAGAAACGCTGGGATAAAATTGGCAAGCCCAGCATCAGAGTATTATATGTTTTTTGATGCTGACGATTTTATGGAAACTCAAATGGTTGAAACAATGTATAATGCTATTACAAGTGGTAACTATGATTTGGTCATTTGTAATTCAAATGAAATTTCTGCCAATACCATAGCTGTGCAAAGCACCACGAAGCTAACTGATAAAGTGTACTCCACAAAACAAGCATGCAGAAATGACTATATAGAACTTATGAAGCTAAATTGTGCAAACACTCTTTGGAACAAAATTTATAAAGCCAGTATTATTAAAGAACACAATATAAAATTTCCGTCACTTCCAAGAGGACAAGATGCTGTTTTTAATTGTGACTATTTTAATTATGTAAATAGCATGAAAACTATAAGTGATGTGCTATATAACTATGTACTTAATGACTTAGAAAGTCGTAGCAAAAAATTTACTCCAGATAACTTCAATATTTCGTTGAAGCGAATAAAACATTGGGAAAGTGTTTTTAAAAAGTGGAATATTTGGGATAAGAATGCAAAAGTTTTTTTAGCTAATTATCTACTATTAGATACTGTAAGTAATTTATTCTATTCCCAAAGCCCTGAATGGAATTGGAGTTTAAAAAAACAACTAGCGTATATTAATAAATTAATTAACCATAAGGAAGTTAAACAAGCTGTTGAGATCGCTAATCCTAAAAATATATTTAACAAAATTAATCTTAGGGTGATTAAGACTAATTATACACTATTGATTTATTGTTTCACTAAAGCATGTATTATATTAAGAAAGTACTTGAATAAAGATTATTTCTTTATAAGGAAACTATATGATGAAAGAAGACTATAAAGGAGGTAAATGTTTGAATAAATTTAAAAGAATTATAGGTGATAAAATTAGTAAATATACACCTATGTTATATACACATTTAAGTTTTTGGTTAAAGACTGGATACTTTTTAAATTTAAAGCATCCCAAAAGTTTATCTGAAAAAATAACTTATATAAATTTATATAAACAATCTCCTTATGCCACTATATGTGCAGATAAATATGAAGTTAGAAATTACCTTAAAAAGTGGGGTTATGATAAGTATTTGGTGGATTTAATAGGAGTATGGGATAATGCGGATGATATAGATTTAAATAAATTACCTGATAAATTTGTTTTGAAATGTAACCATGGCTGTGGATATAACATTATATGTACTGATAAATCAACGTTAGATATTAAATCCACAAAAATTCAGCTAAACAAATGGTTGAAAGAAAATTATGGAGAGCAGCATCGTGAATTACACTATGCAAATATAAAGCCCAGAATTATATGCGAAAAATATATTGAAGGTTTATCAGATGATCAGCTTCCTATTGATTATAAAATCCATTGTTCACGAGGGAAATTCCTGTTTTTACTTTGTGTTAAAAGAGAAGAACCTATAAAATGGGAAATATTGAATAGTGATTTTATTTCTATTCCTTCAGCACTAAGAGAAAAAGAACATAAGTTTAATGCACTTACCCCTAAAAATTATAAAAAGATGCTTGAAATAGCTAAAGTTATATCAACAGATTTTGATATAATTAGAGTCGATTTTTATGAAGTAGATGGTCAAATGATTTTAGGAGAATTAACTATCACTCCAGCAGGCGGTAGATTTTGGTATATTACTAAGGCGTTTGATTTTTATATGGGTAATAAGGTAAAACTATAGAAAGTAGGGAAAAAATGACCTTTCAAGTATTAGTGGCTACAATGAAGCAAGATAACTTTAGTCTTATAAAAAAAATGAACTTGAATAGTGATGCTATAATTGTTAATCAGCAAGATAAATTTAAATTAGATAAAATTAAATATAAAAATCATAAAATAGCTTTCTACACTTTACCAGAAAAAGGGTTATCTCTAAGTAGGAATACTGCTTTAGATAGAGCAACTGCAGATATTTGCTTATTAGCAGATGATGATATTGTTTACGAAAGTAATTACAAACAATTAATAATAAACGAATTTATAAAAAATCCTAAAGCAGATATTATAATATTCAATTTAAAAAGTACAAATATAAATCGACCAGAATTTCAAATAAAAAAAAATATACAAAGAATTAGATTTTATAATTGTTTAAGATATGGTAGTTTTAGGATAGCTTTTAGATTAAATAAAATTAAAAAAAGAAATATTCACTTTGATTTATTGTTTGGAGCAGGAAGTAAATATAGTCATGGAGAAGAAGGTATATTTTTAAGTGAATGTTTGAAAAAAGGATTACGGATATATGGAAGTAATAAAATAATTGGCAAAGTAAATCATGAAGTATCTACTTGGTTTAATGGTTATGATGAAAAATTTTTTATAGATAGAGGAGCAATGTTTACAGTGTTAAATACTAAGTTAAGTTATGTATACATTTTACAATTTGCTATACGAAAATATAACTTATATTGCGATAATTATAACTTAATAGAAGCTATAAAACTAATGTTAGAGGGCAGAAAAATATATGAAAACTATTAAAATAAAGTTTGTTGATTTTTGGAGTGGATTTAATCCTCAAAAAAATATTTTCATTGATATTTTAAATAAAAAATATAAAGTGCTACTATCTTCTGATCCAGATTATATAATTTATTCTTATTTTGGAAATGAGTATTTGAAGTATAAATGTGTGAGAATATTTTACACGGGAGAAAATATTATTCCCGATTTTAATTTATGTGATTATGGTATAGGATTTAGTTATATTAACTTTCAAGATAGATATGTTAGGTTTCCATTATATTTATTTAATATTTATGAAGAAGACTATAATAAAGCTTTACAAAAACATATTAATAATCAAGATATTTTAAAAGAAAAGAATAAGTTTTGTAACTTTATATATTCAAACAGAAAAGCTCATCCTGTTAGAGATAAAATATTTTATGCTATAAACGAATATAAAAAAGTAGATTCAGGCGGAAGACATTTAAACAATATAGGTGAATCTGTAAGAAATAAATATGCATTTCAACTAAAATATAAGTTTTCAATAGCTTGTGAAAATGCTACAACAGCAGGTTATACAACAGAAAAAATACTGCAAGCTTTTTCAGCTAAAACTATTCCTATTTATTGGGGAGATCCAAGTATAGCCAATGAGTTCAACCCCAAAGCTTTTATAGATTGTCATGAATATACTTCATTTAATCAAGTATTAAATAAAATAGAAGAATTAGACAACAATGATGCTTTATACTTAAAGATGATTAACGAACCGATGTTTACAAAAGAACAATTAATGCATCAAAAAAATATGCAAAATGATTTAGAAAAGTTTTTATATAGTATTTTTGATCAGCCGTTAGAAAAAGCTTTTCGACGTGAAAGATTTTTTAAGGGAAAACAATATGAAAATATTATTAAAAGAAGATTAGTTATAGACATGATAGTAAATTTAATTAAAATGATCTTTAAAAAAATTATTAATATAATAAAAGGATAAGTGGTTATATGAAAAAGAACCTATACATCATATAGGATCTTTATGTGAATGATTAAATAACGAAAATATAAAGTCAACACAAATAAAATTAATACAATAGATTCTTGTAAGCTTTTAAAACTATACTTATAAATAATTTTCAACTGTGTTTAGTATATAATTTAGAAGATAGGTGAGATATATGCCCAAAGTCAGTATAATAGTTCCAGTTTATAATGTAGCTCCATATTTAGATAAATCTATTAGGAGTATCTTAGATCAATCCCTTAAAGATATAGAAATTATTTTAATAAATGATGGTTCAACAGATAACAGCTTAGATATATGCAAAAAATATGCAAAGAAAGATAACCGAATACGACTAGTTAATAAATCTAATGGAGGAGTATCTTCTGCAAGAAACATAGGACTAGATATAGCAACAGGAGAGTATATAGGTTTCGTCGATCCAGATGATTGGATAGATAAAGATATGTATTTAATTATGTATAAAAAGATTACAGAACATAATTGTGATATATGTTTATGTGATCATTACATTACTGATGGAATAAAAAAATATGCAATTAAAAACGAATTATATGAAAAAATTTATAAAAAAGAAGAATTAATAAAAAAAATTGTAATTCCGAAGATATCACCAAGATATACAATACCTTATGACAATAAAAAAGTAGCGGTAGTGTTCTGTGCCATATTATATAATAGTAAATTATTAAAACAAAATAATATAAAATTTAATACTAATTTAGTAATAGGAGAAGATACAATTTTTAATTTAAATAATATGATAAATGCTAAAACATTAGTTTATACAAATAATATATTATATTATTATTTTAAGCGTATGGATTCAGCTACTCATAAGTATTATTCGAATAATGTAATGAAGCAATATTATAAAATCATACAAGAATTTTATATTTCAAATAACTTAAATAAGATCGATAATAGAGAAGACACTATCGAATTACTGTATTACTTATCAGTTTGGAACAATAAATTAAATAATAAAGACTATTCGTTTATTGATAAATATAAAATAAGCAAAAATATTAAAATTAATTCTAAAGTTAAAAAAACTATTAAAAACTTGGATGTAAAAAATGCACCTTTAGATAAGAAAATATTATTTATATTATTAAAATTTAAATGCATATTAGGAATTGATATATATACAAAGCTGCAACAACATTTAAAATATAATAAATATTTGCGTTTAATAAAACAGATTATAAGTAGGTGAGATATATGCCAAAAATTAGTATAATAGTCCCAGTTTATAATGTAGAGAACTATTTAAAGAAATATTTAGATAGCATAAGTAAACCAAACATTTAAAGATATAGAAATAATTTTAATAAATGATGGTTCGACAAACAATAGCTTAAATATATGTAAAGAATATGCAAAAAAAGATCATCGAATAAGGCTTCTAAATAAATTAAATGAAGAAAAAAATATTTTCCCAGGTGTTTTAAACAGTACTGCACTTTATAATTAAATGATTTTGAGATTTTTTTAAAGCGAGATAAAAATTATTAAAGAGGTGAAATATGCAAGCAACCATATATAAATTAATAAAAAAGATAGTAAAAAAAATAGTGTTCAAAAGCTTTGCTATAATTTATTATTTTTATCCTGTTAAAAATAATAAGATAGTAGTATCAAATTATGCAGGAAAAGGATATGGGGATAGTGGTAAATATATTGTAGAAGAAATACGAAAACGAAATCTATTGGTAGATGTTGTATGGATAGTAGATAAAAATGAAAGTGATAAAATTGAATTACCTAATTTTATTCGCAAAGTAAATTATGGCAGTTTAAAACATATATATGAAATGTCTACAGCTAAAATTAATATTGATAATTGTAGAAAATATATTGATTTCAACAAAAAATCGGAACAAGTTTATATTAATACAATGCATTCTATGCTACCTTTAAAAAAAGTAGAAAGAGATGCAGAAAATAATTTAAGTAAATCTTATATTAAATGGGCCAAGCGTGATTCAAAAAAAATTGATTACATGGTTTCTTCTTCAAAATTTAAGACAAAGTTAATAAAAAAAAGCTATTGGTATGATGGGAAAGTATTAAATATAGGTTTGCCCAGAAATGATGTATTATACAAAGATACTAATTCAATTAAAATAACAGTAGCGAAAAACTTAAATATATCTGAGGATAAAAAAATATTATTGTATGCACCTACATTTAGAAATGATACAAATTTAGGGACATATAATTTAGACTATAATATGTTGCTTGATACATTAAGAAAAAAATATGATACAAGTTGGACAATACTTATAAGATTACATCATAATATATCTAGTAAAAATGAGGAATTGAAAACAAGTGACAATATTATTGATGTAACAAATTATGAAGATATGCAAGAACTATTAATATATGCAGATATTCTTATTACGGACTACTCATCATGTATGTTTGATTTTAGTTTGATGAAAAAACCAGTATTTTTATTTGCTCCTGACATTAAAGAATATACTCAGGAGAGAGGGTTTTATATGAATTTAAATGAATTACCTTATCCAATTGCACAAACTAACATGCAACTTAAAAATATGATTAATGATTTTAAGTCGTATAAATATAAAAATGATTTAATAATATTTAATAAAAAAGTAGGATTATATAAAGGAGGATATTCTTCCAAAAAAATAGTTGATTTAATCGAAAAAACTATGGGAGGAAATTAAACATGATAATAGGTTATACTGCAGGAGTATATGACTTGTTTCATATTGGTCATTTAAATTTATTAAGGAATGCTAAAGGTATGTGTGATAAATTAATTGTTGGCGTAACAATAGATGAATTAGTATTGTATAAAGGGAAAAAAGCCATTATTCCTTGGATAGATAGAGCAGAAATTGTGAGAAGCATTAAATATGTGGATAGTGTTATTCCTCAAAATGATATGGATAAATTAAAAATATGTAAAAAATTAAAAGCAAATATTTTATTTGTAGGAGATGACTGGTATGAATCACAGGAATGGAAAAAATATGATAATGAGTTTGAAATAGAAGATATAAAAATAATATATTTCCCTTACACTAAAGGCGTATCTTCTACGCAAATAACTAAAGCGTTAAATTCAGTAAGACTATAATTTGGAAAGGTGTGATTATTATATGACTCAAAAACAATATATAGAAAATAAGACTTATTGCATGAGTAAATTTCTTGTTTTTAGAAATATAAATATAAACGAAGATAACAACTATACTTTTTCATCTGAAATAATTCCTAAAAGTTTTAGTTATTTAAAAGAAAGACAAGAAGTATATAATAGTGAAGAATTAGAAGAATGCCTGCGTAAAGAAGTGCAACAAATAACAAACTCGAAAAAAACTGCTCTAGCATTAAGTGGAGGAATTGATTCGGCAATTCTTGCAAAATATATGCCTAAAAATTCAAAAAGTTATACGTTTAAATGCGTTGTTCCAAATATTGAAGTAACAGATGAAAGTAAAATTGCAAAAAAATATGCTAAAGAATGTAATATAGATAATGAGATTATCGAAATTTTTTGGGAAGATTTTAATAATTATGCTCCTATTCTTATGCAACATAAGGGCATGCCTATTCATTCTATTGAAATTCAAATTTATAAATTAGCACTTCAAGCTAAAAAAGATGGTATAGAAGCTCTAATTTTTGGAGAATCAGCAGATGTAAACTTTGGAGGTCTTGATAATTTACTATCTAGAAACTATAATTGTATAGAATTTGTGGAAAGATATGCATACATTTTACCTTACAAAATATTAAAAAAATCAGAATTGGATTTAACAGTATTTTTGAAATATATTGACAATAATGGGAATATTAATGTGCATAATTTTTTAAGAAATGTATTTTATCAAGAAGCTATTGCTTCTTATACTAATGCTTGCACATGTGCAGGCATAGAGTTAATTATGCCATACGCCAGTACTTACATGGGTGTTCCCTTAGACTATTCAAAAGTCAGGGCAGGTAGAAATAAATATTGGGTGCGTGAAATTTTTGAAAAAAATTATCCAAATTTTACAGCACCACCTAAGCTTCCAATGCCTAGAGCTACAAATGAATGGCTACAAAACTGGAAAGGCCCAACTAGAGAAGAATTTTTACCTAATTGTATATATAATCTTACTGGAGATCAAAAATGGTTAGTTTATTGCTTAGAGCAATTTTTAAATCAGTTTAATTTATGATTATTATCCTTAATAAATAATATATAAATTTTTATATATTTCTACACAGAGTGGGAATATCCCAATATGGGTATTTGTATTAAGAAATCTATGGAGTTGGCATAAGATATTTATAAGAGGTTCTGAATTAAGAATAGCTAGGAACTCTTTACACTAGGAATAGGCCAAAAGTACTTTAATTGCTACTACGTAACAACTAGAGAAACTTTTGACCTATTTTTGTGCACGATAAATAACAAATTTAGTCACGTTGTTCCTAAATCCGGTATCCTGAATAACAAATTTAGTCACGGTATTCCTAAATCTGTTATCACGAATAATGCTGAGAACTATTTGGTTTTATACTAATTAAAGATAATGTTACATAATAGCAAAGGAAAAATTCTATGCATTATCAAATATAGAAATCTGTTTACAATCAGTACGATTATTAAAAAGATTTTTTATTATTGTTTGTTATATAAGATGATTAACAAAGTTTAAAGTTGGTTGTTTATTATACCACTTTTTTTTATTATCATCCAAAGGTTATTTTTTTATGGAGATTATAAACAGATTTCATTTATGATATATAAGTCCACGGCCGTTGGTCTTTTTTTATCTTTAATGTTGTGAAAATCTAAAATTTCATTTCAAAGGTATAACATAACGAAAGAAACTCTAGGTATTATTCTATGAAGCATATTTTGTGTAACATTAATTGTAACACATTATTCTTTATATATTAATGTAGCGAACTGTATTCACTAGTAAATTAACTTATCGTATTTATATACTGGGTAGTAAACTGTATTCAATATTAAATTATAAGTATTGAGGGAGCAAACAGTGTTCACTGGTAAATCAAATTATAAGTATTGAGGTGGCGAACTGTGCTTACTAGTAAATCAACTTATCGTATTATTGTATTGAGGTAGCGAACTGTGTTCACTAGTAAATCAAATTATAAGTATTGAGGTGGCGAACTGTGTTCACTGATAAATCAACTTATAAGTATTGAGGTAGCGAACAGCGTTCCCTGGTAAATCAAATTATCGTATTGAGGTAGTGAAGGATATTCACTGGTAAATCAACTTATCGTATTTATATATTGGTTAGGGAACGGTGTTTCCCATTAAATTTATAGTATTATTATTTTGTAAAGGTTTTAGGTTAAATATCTGCCAGTGTCATTTAATATATATCGCTCCTTTAAGTATGGGTGTATACGGTTTCATTTGGTATAGTGGCATACGGGTGGATTGAGTTTGTTTAAATCAACTTGTACATGTATTTGTTAAAATTATATACCAATTAAGTACAAAATGCTATTGACAAAATAACCTAATATTTCAAATTCACTAGTGCATATTTCAATATAAATGAGGAAAATAATGTTATAAAATTCTATTAATTTGAAATACTAAATATTATTTTATGTTGGAAAGAGGTATCACTTTGAGAAAAATAAAATCTGCATATTTAATAATTTGTATTACAATAATATTTTATCTTATATTAAGAATTAGCTCTAGTCTTAATGTGTTTTATCAGACTAATGTAAATTTTAAAAATCTTAAGCCTATTCTCTTAAAATCAAATCTTTCTGACGATGACTACAACATTATTTTTGAGCAAACTGGGATTTCCAAAAAAGGTATTCTTGACATGCAAAGCCACCCTAGTTTTGTTAATGATATATTGTTGTATCAAAAAATCTATCAAAAACCTAATAACGTAGTAACAAAAAAAATGAACTTTATAACAAATCAAGAGAAGGTTTTTGATGAGCAAGGGAAATGGATTCCTGCTTTTAAAATGGTTCCATATAAAAATGGAGATATATTTTTAACAAAATCAACTTCGACATTTGGTTTTCGACATGGCCATATTGGAATAGTCGTTGATGCTGAAAAGGGGAAAGTTTTGGAGTGCATCCAACCATTTACAAACTCATCTTTTCTTGGAATTGGACATTGGACATATTACCCTACGTTTAAGCTTTTAAGATTTAAAGATGAAGCTATGGCAAATAAGATTGCACAATATGCACTTAACAATTTAGAGGGAATACCGTATAACATTTTAGCTAGTAAATATCAAGAGCCAATAACAAGTACACACTGTAGTTTAATACTATGGCAAGCATTTAATCATTTTGGAGTTGATATTGATCCAAATCAAGGTTGGATAATAAGCCCCGAAGATATTGCTAAAAGCCCGCTGTTTGATACAATTCAGATATATGGATTTGACCCAGCTAAGCCTTGGTAAATATATGCTTGTGTATTCATCTGAAACTTTGTTCCATAGAGGTGAGCCTAGGTGTTTACCTCCACCTATGCCTAAAAAATGTTGTTGTACCAAAATGTCTTAAAAGTGTAACTTCTTAAGTGTATTTACATATTATGTTAAAAAAGGTAATTGTTAGGAAGTGTATTATATGAGAGTGGATATTGGAAATAAAGAATTTAAAAAAAAGGTTTTAGATCCTCAGCAAATGTTCAAGCAAGATGAGCAAATACTTGCACAAGACCACCAGATAATAGAAGATATAGACGGCAAAAATCAATTTTTAGGTTTAAAAAAAGATTATGTAGAAGTTGTCGTTCAAGTTGTCCTAGCTGCTTTTGTAATATATACAATCTATCAGAGGCATAATGCTCGAAAAGAAGCTGAAGTAAAACCTGCAGTAAAACCTGAAGTAAAACCTGACTTAGAAGCTGAACCTACAACATAATGAGTTTTTAACTAGTATGATACATTTGAATAGTGCAAATACTATTTATAAGACCAACTCAACTTTATCATATTTTATGATAAGCTTAGATGATTGGTCTATTTATATTTGATAAGGAGTTCACTTATGGATAAAATAATACAAAGCTTATATAATAGAAAGTCAGTTCGAGAATTTACAAATCAAGATGTTGCTCCGCAAATTAAAGAGGAGCTGTTAAAAGCGACTGTTCAGGCACCTACAGCAGGAAATCAAATGATGTATAGTATAATCGATGTAACAGACCCTAGGTTAAAGGAACAACTAGCGAAAAGTTGTGACAATCAACCATTTATTGCAACTGCTCCTCTAGTGTTTATTTTTGTTGCAGATCATACCAGATGGCACAGAAGTTTTAACATAGCTGGAGCTAATCCACGTGAAATTGGAGTTGGAGATTTATTTTTATCAATTACCGATACTGCAATAGCTGCACAAAATATGGTTGTGGCAGCAGAAGCAATGGGGCTTGGAAGCTGTTACATTGGGGATATACTGGAACAATGTGAATTGCATAGAGAACTACTAAATTTGCCAGAAAAAAGTGTGCCTGTATGTATGCTTGTGATTGGATATCCTACTGAGAAACAAAAGAACCGTACAAAGCCAGCCAGATTTGATATAAAGTATATTGTTGGAGAAAATTCTTATCCTCATCTGAGTGATGTGGAGTTGATTAGCTGTTATACTGATAGAGAAAATTCCACAAAATCTTTTGACGAATATATGAAGGCATTTTGTAAAAGAAAATTTAATAGTGAATTTAGTATGGAAATGAACAGGTCTGTAGAAGAATATTTAAAGGCCTATCATAAACCTTGTAACAAAGTATTTGTATATGGAACTCTTATGAAAGGACATTATAATCATGATTATTATTTAGCGAAAGCTACTTATTTGGGTGAAAGAGTTCTTGACGGTTATGAACTGTATGATTTAGGAGCATATCCAGGCATTGTAGCTAGGAAAGGCGAAAAAGTTAGAGGAGAATTGTACCAAATCGAAGAGGATATGTTAGCTGATTTAGATATTTTAGAAGGTGAGGGAACACTATATAACAGGCTAACAGTAGAAGTTGAAGATGAACAAAATCTTACTAAAGAGAGAGCTTATGTTTATATTTATAACAATGATATAACTAGATATACTAAGATTCCTTTTTGTGATCAACCTTGGAGAAAGGCATCCAGACAAAATCGCTTTGAAGAAAATTACTTTGAAGAAGAAGAGTATGTATGGTATGCAAGTTATGGATCAAATATACTTTATGAGCGATTTTTATATTATATAAAAGGTGGAAAATTTAATAACAGAGAATATCTGGGTTGCGAAAACACTCAACTACCACTAGAGGATGAACCAATATTAATACCATATCAACTTTATTTTGGAAATAGTAGTCCCACTTGGGGAGGAAGCGGAGTGGCTTTTTTGGATGTAGAAGTGTCTGGAATAACAATGGGCAGAATGTATTTAATTACAAGAGACCAATTTGAAGATATTTGGGAGCAAGAAGGCAACTATAAAAATTGGTATAATAAAGTTGTATGTCTAGGGGAAAAAGATGGCATAGAAATTCTTACGTTTACAAATGAAACACGAAGACCTGCTAATCCCCCTAGTGAAACTTATTTAGAAATAATAAAAAAAGGTATTGCAGAAATTTATCCTGACATTAATTAATATTATAGAGGGCGAATGCTGTTCGCTCTCTACAAATATATTTATGCCATTCTTAAAAATTGTTCTTGCAGTTTAATATGAAATCTTACTATTTCTAAATCAGTTGAAAAAGGATTCAAAATTATTACTTTTTTTGGAGCCAATTTGTCTGTAGTTTTTACTATTAAATCTAAATCAAAAACTGAAATTTCCATTGAAATAACACTCATGTCATAGTCTTTTTCTAGCTTATCTAAACTAAAATTTATATTTTTTATTATTGTTAAGTTAAGTTGATTACTTATTGTGGCATATACATATAGTTGTAATGCTCTCTTAAATTCTAGCTTTATAATTTCTATTTCATAATCTGTAGTATGTAAGTTGCTATTTTCTTCTAAAGATAACCCATCTCTTTCGTTTTCTTCGTTTGCTTGAATAAATATCTCAGTAATTTCTTTAAATAATTGCTCCTTATCCTTCAATACATAACCTCCTAAAAATATCTAATACCTCAAAAGTATACCACGCTTTTAGTGTTGTTTCAACGTATCACTTTTAACATACACACAAGACTCTCTTTTTTTGTAAAAGAAAATGTATATAAGATCAGACAAACTGATACGGAATTAATATTTAATTTTATAAGTTTATTTTTGTATAGTATCACGTAATTATAAATTAAAAGTTAAAAAAAATGTTAATTATGTCAACACAATATAGTTGTTGTGCACAAAAATATACATTTAAGCATAAATTCAAATTAAGTTTCAACTGATAATTTGAATTTTTGCGTATACTAAATTTCAAATTACATATAAAAAATAAGGCTAAGTAAAAAATTTTCCTTGCAAATGAAATATAAAACCGTTATAATTTCATTAATAATAATTTAGATAAATTACATAAAATTGGGGGCAGTTATAATGTGGAAACAAATATTAGTTTTAGGTTTAAGTGTATCAGTGCTAACAGCTTGTGGTTCAGCACAAGAAACTGAAGGCTCAGAAAAAGCAGAAACCATTAAAATTGGAGCAAGCTTTGATTTAACAGGACCATATGCACAGTATGGAAGCTTTGCAAGCAACGGAGCACAAATGGCAATTGAAGAAGCAGGAATTGTTGATGAAAAAGTTCTTGAATATATTGTTGAAGATAATAAAGGAACACAAATCGAAGCAGCAAATACATTTAAAAAACTAGTAGATAGCAAAAAGATCGATGTGTTTATTGGGGCGGATGTAAGTTCAAACACTGAAACAATTGCAAATCTTGCACAAGAAAGAGAAATCCCTATGGTAACTCCAACAGCAACAAAAGAAAGCATTACATCAATTGGGGACCATATATTTAGAGCTTGTTATATTGACCCGACTCAAGGAGAGTTGTTAGCACAATTTTCAACGGGTGATTTGGGAGCAACAACAGCTGTTGTTATGGTAAACTCTGAAAATGCATATTCAACAGGAATAGCAGAAGCATTTATTACAGAGTTTGAGGCAAAAGGTGGAAAAATTGTTAAACAAATAAATTATGGGGCAGCAGACGTAGACTTTAGACCAATTTTAGGAACAATTCAAGGAGTTGATGCTGACGTTATTGTAATTCCAGACTATTATGAAACAATTGGAATGATTGCACCACAAATTAGAGAACTAGGAATTAAATCAACACTTATTGGTGGAGATGGATGGGACGGAGTTACTGAGCAAACTAAAAATAACCCTGAAGCTGTTGAAGGAAGTTATTTTGTAAACCACTATACAGTTCAAGATGATAGTGAACTTGTTCAAGACTTTATTGCAAATTATACAGAAAAATATGGAGAAACACCAAATGCATTTGCAGCTTTAGGATATGATGCAGCACGAATATTAATTGAAGCAATTGATACGGCTGATTCAACTGATAATGTAGCCGTTACAAATGCACTAGTAACAGGCTCCTTTGAAGGAGTAACAGGAAAAATTACATTTGACGAAAACAGAAACCCCGTTAAAACGGTATCAGTTATACAAATCACTAATGGAGAAAACACTTTATACAAAAAATTAGACCCATCTCAATACTAAAATTTAAAAGAAAAGGCTCAAGGTCTTTTCTTTTATCATCACTTAATCCGTACCCCTCCGACACTCACGTGCCACCTCCCCTTAAAAGTGGAGGCTATATGATCCGACACTCACGTGCCACCTCCCCTTAAAAGTGGAGGCTATATGATCCGACACTCACGTGCCACCTCCCCTTAAAAAAGTGGAGGCTATATGATCCGACACTCACGTGCCACCTCCCCTTAAAAGTGGAGGCTATATGATCCGACACTTACGTGCCACCTCCCCTTAAAAAATGGAGGCTATATGATCCGACACTCACGTGCCACCTCCCCTTAAAAAGTGGAGGCTGTATGATCCGATACTTACGTGTCACCTCCCCTTAAAAAGTGGAGGCTATATGATCCGATGCTTACGTGTCACCTCCCCTTAAAAGTGGAGGCTATATGATCCGATGCTTACGTGTCACCTACCCTTAAAAGTGGGGCTGTATGATCCGATGCTTACGTGTCACCTACCCTTAAAAAGTGGAGGCTATATGAGAGGTATAGAGTCAAGAGAGAACAAATTGGATTAATTAATTATCCATAATAATAGAGGTACAACTCTTAATAAAAAAACACAACTATGCTTACAATCTCTATTATATATAGAAAAGGAGGAAGCATCATGGAATTATTTATACAACAAATTATCAATGGACTACATATAGGGAGTATTTACGCACTAATTGCATTAGGCTACACTATGGTTTATGGTATAGTGAAATTAATAAACTTTGCACACGGAGATGTTATGATGGTTGGTGCATACACTGCGTTTGTTGGGATAACTGTTTTGGATTTGTCGATTGGTATGGCATTGCTTCTTGCAGTTATAGTTTGCAGTGTACTTGGTGTAACTATCGAGAAAATAGCATATAAGCCTCTTCGCAATGCACCTAGGATGTGGGCACTAATTACTGCAATAGGAGTAAGCTTTTTTCTACAATCTCTTATAATGATTTTATTTGGAGCAGGCACTAAGCCATTTCCATCATTCGCATCAAGTCCTATAAAAATAGGCAATTTACAAGTTAGTCAAATAACCATTGTTTCTGTAGCAATTGCAGTAATTCTTATGGTATTTTTAGAACTATTCATTAAGAAAACTAGACTAGGTAAAGCTATGAGAGCGTCTTCCGAAGATTCTCAAGCAGCATCTTTAATGGGAATATCCGTAAATAGAACAATTTCGTTAGCATTTTTTATTGGGTCCGCTCTTGCAGCAATTGGAGGAGTCTTATTCGTAGTGGCATATCCACAAGTAAAACCAATGATGGGAGTTATGCCAGGGCTAAAAGCATTTATTGCAGCAGTTCTTGGTGGAATTGGAATAATTCCTGGTGCAATGCTTGGAGGATTTACTTTAGGATTTATTGAAAGTTTTACAAAAGGATTTGTTTCATCATTTTGGCCTCCTGCTACTTTATGGGCAGACGCAGTATTATTTAGTGTACTAATTATAGTGTTATTAATAAAGCCTACTGGAATTTTAGGTAAAAATATTAGGGAGAAGGTGTAACTTATGAAATCTAATACTACAACTAAATTTTTAGCTATTTCCATTATAACATACGCAATCTTGGCAGCGTGTATGGAGACAGGAGTTAGTAATGGATATATTAGCGGAATAATAGTGTCTATTTTAATCAATATAATTATGGCAGTTTCACTAGCGTTTGTTACAGGATACCTAGGTGAATTAGTTTTAGGTCATGCGGGATTTATGGGAATTGGAGCATATGTATCAGCTATTATTACAATGAATATGGATTTGCCGATGTTTATTGAGTTTCCTCTTGCAATAATATGTGGCGGAATATTTGCAGCACTAGTTGGAATTTTAATAGGGATACCTGCTTTACGTTTAAGAGGGGATTACCTAGGGATAATCACTTTGGGCTTTGGAGAAATTATCCGAATAGTGTTAAACAACTTAAAAATTACGAACGGTGCACAAGGACTTTCTGGAGTATCAAGTTATAGTAACTTTACAATTACATTTATAGTAGTTATTTTAACTATTGTTGTTTTATATAAAATTATTAATTCAAGACAAGGAAGAGTGGTTGTTGCAATACGTGAAAATGAAATAGCAGCGGATTGCGTTGGGATTTCAACATTTTACTATAAAACAATGGCATTTAGTATAGCAGCGTTATTTGCTGGAATTGGAGGAGGATTGTATGCACACTATCATACAGTAATAAATCCAACAAGTTTTGGCTTTACGCTTTCAATAGAATATTTAATTATAGTAGTGCTTGGTGGAATGGGAAATTTATTTGGAACAATTTTAGCAGGAATTATACTAGGAGTGTTAAATGAAGCACTACGAGGATTTTCTGAATATAGAACCATTGTGTATTCACTAGTATTAATTGCAATAATGATTTCTCGTTCAAAAGGTATTACTTTGCAAACAATTAAGTCAAAATTTAATATTAAGTTGCCAACTAAAAAACAACGCCAAGAATTTGCATCAAAGGGGGTATAAAAAATGTTAGAAGTAGAAAAAATAAGTGTAAACTTTGGTGGTATTAAACCAGTGGATCAATTTGACTTGAGCTTACAAAAAGGAGAGTTGGTTGGACTAATTGGACCAAACGGTGCTGGAAAAACTACCGTTTTTAATTTACTTACAGGAGTATATACCCCAACTGAAGGAAAAATTACATTGGAAGGTAAGTTAATAAGCAACTTAAAACCTTTTCAGATTGCCAAAAAGGGTATTACTAGAACATTTCAAAATATTAGGCTATTTAAGTCTATGACTGTTATTGAAAATGTTAAAGTAGCATTTGATAATCGCATTAATTATAGCATTCTTGACAGATTGTTTAATAATAAGAAATATAAAGATCAAGAGCAATGGTTGCATGAAGAAGCCATGAAAATCCTTGATATTTTTGACCTAGGGGAATATGCTGAAGAGCAAAGCATGAATTTGCCCTATGGAAAGCAAAGAAAGCTTGAAATTGCTAGGGCATTAGCTGGTGACCCAAAGATACTTCTTCTTGATGAGCCAGCAGCAGGAATGAACCCCCAGGAAACTTTGGAGCTTAGGGAAACTATTAAATTGATAAGAAAGCAATTTGATATAACAATTCTTTTAATTGAACATGACATGAACTTTGTTATGGACATATGTGAAAGACTAGTTGTTATTGAGTATGGAAAAATAATTGCAAAAGGTACACCAAATGAAATTAAACATAATGAACGAGTTATAAATGCGTATCTTGGTCAGGGGGCGTAAAATGCTAGATGTCAAAGACATAAATATTTATTATGGAAATATACAAGCGTTAAAAGATATTAGTTTTAATGTAAATCAAGGTGAAATTGTTACTTTGATTGGTGCAAATGGAGCTGGGAAGACTACTACTTTGCAAGCTCTAAGTGGAATGGTACCTGTTAAATCAGGTGAAATTATTTTTGAGGGCAAGTCAATAACAAATATTGAAGCTCATGAGCTTGTTAATCTTGGGATTGCTCATGTTCCCGAAGGCAGACGAATTTTTGCTAAAATGACAGTTGCAGAAAATTTGGAACTTGGGGCATACAAAGTTACTGATAAAAATCAAATTAAAGAAGATATCGAGAAGATGTTTAAAAGTTTCCCTCGTCTTGAAGAAAGAAAAACCCAAATGGCAGGAACAATGAGTGGTGGAGAACAACAAATGCTTGCAATTGCCAGAGCATTAATGTCTCGTCCAAGAGTATTGCTGATGGATGAACCTTCTATGGGGCTTGCTCCTGTTTTAGTTCAAGAAATTTTTAGAATTATTCAAGACATTAATTCACAAGGAGTTACTATTGTTCTAGTTGAACAGAATGCTAATATGGCACTTAAAATAGCTGATAGGGGGTATGTTCTTGAAACTGGTAAGATTGTTCTTGCTGGCACGGGAACAGAACTACTAAATGACTCTGCTGTTAAGGAAGCTTACCTTGGTGGCTAATATTTATACATAAGGACGAACATTCATAATATTCGTCCTTATTATCATGAATACAGATTATAGATAATGCACTATAGCCAAAAATATAGTTAGTACAATTAATAGTGGGACTCCAAGGTCTATAATAAAGGCCTTCAATATTTTTAGTTCAATAATGTCTCTATTTTTATAATAACTGCGAAAGCGTATAAATTCTCTAATTTTACTTATAGGATTAAAACTAGGAGGTTTTCTTGGTTTAACATATTGCTTGCCTCTAAACATATATAATGTTCCATAAGACTTTCCAAATGCCTTATAAAAAATATATCCCGTATTATCGACTTCTCTAGTCTGATCATGTTCAAATTTGCAATCATATCCTAAATAAAGTTTAGCAAGGGAGATTTTAATTCTAACTATAGTGTAGGGTTTATTTCCACTCAAAAAACTATTATAACGTTTTTGTATTTCTGTATTTAATCTATCCATACAATGCTCCAACTACATAAAAACTACTATGTTTTTAAGATAATTCAACTCAACATTACCATACATATTTTCTTGTATTAATTGTTTAAACTCATGTACTTGATCTGAAAGCACTACTACTTGTATATATACTTTATCTAAATAGTTAATTTCTTGTACGGTATATTTTGGCTTTAATAAATGTTCTGCCTTGCCCAAAAAATTGTACTCACATACTAGCTGAAAAATTTGAGCTTCTTTTTTTGCGACAATTCCAGCTTCGTTTAAGGCCAGCTTTGCACAGCTTCCATATGCCCGAACAAGTCCTCCTGTTCCAAGAAGAGTCCCGCCAAAATACCTAGTAACTATAATTAAAACATTATCAACATTTTTTAATACATCCAATATAGGTTTTCCTGCTGTTCCACTAGGCTCACCGTCATCACTACATTTTTCAATATTACTAACTTTGTATGCATAACAATTGTGTGTTGCATCTTTATATTTTTTCTTAATACTAGAAATATGTTCATCCGCTTCTTCTTTAGAATTTATAGGAAAAGCTTGACCAATAAAAGTGGATTTTTTTTCAACTATTTCTACATACGAAATAGAATTTATAGTTTGCACAGTTTCACCTCTTTACAAAATACTCTTGCATAATCGACACCCCGTTGGAGTTGCGGCAATTCCTCCAAGTGCTGTTTCCCTTAGTTCAAAAGGTAGGCTTCTACCAACGTTATACATTGCAGTTACCATTTCATCAAATGGAACACGGTTTACAATTCCGCTTAACGTAATTTCTGCACTTATCATTGCGTTTGACGCACCAAGTGCATTCCTTTTTTGACAAGGCACTTCTACTAGTCCTGCTATTGGGTCACATACAAGCCCTAGTATATTTGCCAAAGCTGTACTGCTTGCATCAAGGCATTTCTGTACATCTCCATCCATTAGTTCTATAATAGCCGATGCCGCCATTGCACTAGCCGAACCAACTTCCGCTTGACATCCACCCTCTGCTCCTGAAACGGTTGCATTTCTTGTTATCAAGTATCCAATTGCACCTGCGTTAAATAACATTTTTGTCATAGTTTCATCAGTAAAGTTAAACTCTTCTTGTAAGGCTATAAACACTCCAGGGATTACTCCAGAGGCTCCAGCGGTAGGTGCAGCAACAATAAGTCCCATAGACGTATTAACTTCCAAAACTCCCATAGCATACCCAATAGCTTTGTTCATCAATGTTCCGCAAACAGATTTATTATTTTTTCCTCTGTTTAATATCTTTTTCGCCTCACCACCTATTAATCCACCTATTGATTTTAAATCTTCACTTAAAGCACGGTACACTGATTTTTTCATAATATTATAAGAATGAGTCATCTGAGATATGATTTCTTCACGACTTTTTTGAGAAATGAACATTTCACATTGTATCATTGCTTCAGAAATTGGGATATTATTGTTCGAACAAATTTCTGTTAATTGATTGGCATTTTTAAATTCCATCTATTTCACCTCAATCAGATTGACATCTATAATAAATTGATTTTGCTTAATTTCGTCAATTACATCACTATTAATCTTTTGGTCTGCTTCAATAACTGTATAAGCTTTTTGACCCTTTTCTTCTCGATATAGTTTTAAAAATGCAATATTGATTTCGTATTCACTCAAACAATGTGTTATGTGAGCCAATACGCCTTTTTTATCATATTGTTTTACTATTAAAGTTGAATATTCCCCTGTAAACTCAACTTTTATATTATTAATTTCAATAATTTTTATATTTCCACCACCAATAGATTCGCCAACAACAGATACATTTTTATTAATAATAATTTTTACTGTGTTTGGATGACTATTTATAGGACTTTCATCAATTGTAAACTTATATTTTAGTCCTTTAGATTTAGCTATTTCCAAAGCATCTTTTATGTGCTCATCCTCTGTATTCATTCTAAGTATACCAGCCAACAAAGCTTTATCCGTACCATGCCCTTTGTATGTTTTAGCAAATGAACCATATAGAATAAACTCAACTTCTTCTATTGGAACAGATACAAGATTTTTTGCCATTAAAGCAATACGCAGTGCTCCTGCAGTGTGCGAACTAGACGGCCCAATCATGTTTGGCCCAATTACATCAAATACACTTATCATAGAAAAACACCTTCTTTAAACTAATATTTTTTTATAGTGTGTGCAAAAAACCCTAAAGGTAATCCTTTAGGGCTAAAATATTTTCTATTTGCAAATTAATTCCTTTCTTATATATTCATACATCTCTGCTTTATCTCTAGTGTTACTATAAATGAATTTTTTAGAGATTAAAGTATCTACAATGTTTTGAGCCTCTCCTTCAGGAAGACTTTCTCTTAATATTTCTAATTTGTCTTGAGCATTAATTTTTGTACCTATAAGTTCAATTTCATCAAATTTCATTCTTATTAATCTTTTTACCAATTTAAATCCTCCTTATAATTGAACAACCGATTTTTTTAGAATTTTTTGAGTATATTTATTTTTAATTCCTCGTAATTTAACTTCTTGAATTGGACCACTTTTTTTTGAACCTATTTTAATATGTAATTTTGAATCAAAGTTTTCATTATTTTCCGTATTAATTCGTTCATACACAGGATTAGTATAACTAAATAGATCAAAGAAATAGTCTAAAATTATATTTAAATTATTAATAGCTTCAGTATTGTCGCTAACATTTTCAATAGTATAATATATAAAGTCCCACAACAGTTCTAGTTTTTCAAGACTAGCACAACTCATCAAAAATTTATCTCTACTATTATCTCTGAAAATCCCATCTAAACCACTTTTAACATTGTCATCCAGCTTATCAAATACTTTAAAAATATTTTCAATAGTATCATATTTATCTTTATAAAATTGTACTTGAACTAATAAATCCCTTTTACGATTTTCTAAGATTTGTCTTTCAGCATGACTTTGATGCAATTCGTTTTTTAGAGTCTTAACTTCATTTTTTAAGTTTTCATAATTTTGTTGCACATTTGCATAACCTGATGGTGATTCTTTACTGGCCAAAGCCATAGAAGGAATTTGATTTAATATATCTATAATTTCTTCTAATTTACTTTGACCAATAAATTTTTTTAATACTTCTGCTTCTAATTCTTGACGAGCTCTTTCTTGAAAACCAGGATTATTTTCTAACAACTTTAAAATTTCCATGTTTTAGCTCCTTCCAAATTATTAAATATATAGTTTAATTTTACCCTAAAATAATTTACTTGACAACTGTTTTTTTAATTATAATAAAATAATTCCATCTTTTTCACATTGTGTAATCATATCATCTCTCCAAATGGAAGCTTGCACTTCTCCAATATGCATTTTATGCAAGAAGAACATACAAATTCTGGATTGTCCAATTCCACCACCAATAGTGTAAGGCAGCTCTTTGTTTAATAATTTTTTGTGGAAATCTAGTTCCAACTTATTTTCAACATTTTTAATCTTTAATTGTTCAACTAAAGAAACCTCATCCACACGAATTCCCATTGAAGACAGTTCAAAAGCTTGGTTCAAAAGCGGGTTCCATACCAAAATGTCTCCATTAAGGTTCCAGTCATCATAGTCTGGTGCACGCTCATCATGAGGCACTCCGTTTGATAACACTCCACCAATGTTCATAAGAAATACTGCTTTTTTGTCTTTACAAATTTTATCTTCACGTTCTTTTTGAGTAGAGTCTGGATACATTTCAATTAATTCTTCGGTAGTAATAAAAGTAATGTCTTCAGGAAGCCATTTTTCTAAAGCTGGATATTGTTCATTAATAAAATTTTCTGTTTTTAAAAATGCATCGTATATTTTTTTAACAGTTTGTTTTAAATAATTTTCATTTCTATCTTCTTTAGATATAATTTTTTCCCAATCCCATTGGTCAACATATATTGAATGCAGATGGTCAAGAACTTCATCTCTACGAATTGCATTCATATCCGCATACAAGCCTTCTCCAACTTCAAATTTATACCTAGCCAAAGCCATACGCTTCCATTTTGCAAGCGAATGCACAATTTCTGCTATATTTCCAAAATCATCTTTTATATCAAAACTTACGGCTCTTTCTGTTCCACTTAAATTGTCATTTAATCCTGTTTCAGGCTTAACAAACAATGGTGCAGAAACACGAGTAAGGTTTAACTCATTAGCTAACGCCGTTTCAAAATAATCTTTCAATTTTTTTATTGCCACTTCTGTTTCTCTTAATCCTAACTTTGATTTATACATATATATACTTCCTTTTCTATTATATTTCTGTTATTATTCATGATAATGCAGAAAACAGAATGTATTTCTGTATTATTCATTAATTGGAGGTAAAATCTATGATTTGCAATCATATAAAAAAAACGTTTGATGGACATACTGTTTTATCAGATATACATTTTCATCTTGAAAACAATGATAAAGTTGGTGTTGTCGGTAATAATGGAGCGGGTAAAACTACTCTATTTAAAATTATAGCAGGAGAAATTTCTGCTGACAGTGGAGAAATTCATTTTCCAAAATATAGCTCTTTTGGTTATTTAAAGCAAAATATGGAAATTAATTCAAATCATACTGTCTATGAAGAATTATTAACCGTTTTTGATGAAGTTATGCATATTGAACAAAAATTGTTTTCAATTGAACAAGAAATAGCCAAAACACATTCTATTGAGCTTACACATGAATATGATGACTTAAGATCTATTTTTGAACAAAAACGAGGATATGAATATAAAAGCCTAGTGCGTGGAATTCTTAAAGGCTTGGGGTTTAGCCAAGATGCATATAACATGAAGATTTCAACAATGTCAGGTGGGCAAAAGACTCGTATTTGCCTAGCAAAATTGCTTTTACAAGAGCCTACTTTATTAATGCTTGATGAACCAACAAATCATTTAGATATACAAGCGATTGAATGGTTAGAAAATTTTTTACGAATGTATAGAGGCACAGTCTTAATTATTTCACACGATAGATACTTTTTAGATAGAATTGTAAATAAAATCATTCATATTGAATTTGGTAAATCACGAATGTATAACGGTGATTACAATAATTTTATTATAGAGAGTACTAAGTTTCAAGAAGTTGCGATGCATCAGTATGAAAATCAGCAGAGAGAAATAAATCGCCAAAAAGCTGTTATAGCAAAACTACGTCAATTTAATAGAGAAAAATCTATTAAGAGAGCTCGAAGCCGTGAAAAGCTATTGGAAAAACAAGAAGTTATGGAAAAGCCTATGGCTGATAGCTCTAGTATAAACTTTAGTTTGGTACCACAAATCATAAGTGGAAATGATGTTTTAAGTGCAAACGAACTTTCTATGTCTTTTGGAGACAATCAAATTTTTCATAATATAAATTTGGACATAAAAAGAGGAGAGAAGGTCGCTATTGTTGGACCAAATGGAGTTGGAAAAACGACGCTATTTAGAATTATTCTAGGGAAACTGCAGCAACAAAGTGGTAGTTTTTATCTTGGAGCAAATGTTAATGTTGGGTACTATGACCAAGAACACCAGACTCTAAATAATTCCAATACTATAATTGAAGAAATCAGTTCAGCCTTTCCAAATCTTAAAAATGGATATATTCGTAATGTGTTGGCAGCTTTTTTATTTACCGATGAAGATGTATTTAAGCATATTTCAAGCTTGAGTGGCGGTGAAAAAGGACGAGTAGCATTTGCGAAGATTATGCTTTCATATTCAAATCTATTACTTTTAGATGAACCAACAAATCATCTTGATATTACATCAAAAGAAGTTTTAGAAAGAGCAATTTCAAGTTATGAAGGAACAGTAGTATATGTTTCGCATGATCGATATTTTATTAATCAAACAGCTACAAAAGTTTTAGAAATGAATAGCGATGGAATAACAGTCTACCTTGGAGATTATGATTATTATCTAGAAAAAAAAGCAGAGAAGAAAAATCTGGTTGAACAAGTTGATATACCACAAGAAAAATCTGATTGGGCTGAACAAAAGATTACAAAAACCAATATGAGAAAAATTAAAACTCAAATAGATAAAATTGAGAAGAAAATAGAAGTAATTGAGCTTGAGATAAGCGAAATTGATGAAAGCTTGTGTCTTCCAGAAATATATAATGATTTTAAAAAAGCTAATGAATTTGCTCAAAAAAAGCAGGAGCTTATAATGCTCCTAAACAATCTTTATGAAGAATGGGAAGTACTTAGTATATAACCCATTCATTATCTTTTGAATAGGATACTAAGCTTTCAGTAAGTGTCCTATCTTCAATTTTATAATCATCTATATCAATTTCTGTTTGCCAATTTAAATAAATCTTAAACTTAGTCAAATTATCGTCTTTTTTATTATCTAAAAATATTGTTTCAGTTATATCTAAAACCAAGTTGTTATTTTGATTAAAAGTTATTTTTCCAAGAGCAATTTCAATATTAATATCCTCTATATTTTTATTTTTTACAAACCAATTGTTAAAATCGTTATATATATCCAAACTAGAAGTTTCACTTATATATTCAATAATGTATCCATAGTCACTATATAAAATTGCCGAGTAGTAGTCATCATAAAAATTTGTAATAAATAAATTCAGTTGTTCACTTCCGTATGATGTGAGAAGCATGGTTTCTTTTTGAGAAATAATTTTATCTAGGTCATCGAATGATTTTAAATTTGGCACATAGTCCAGAATTACATTTTCAATTGAATCAGTATTACTAAATACTTTCTCAAACTTTATTATGTCTAAAACCATTCCGATTAATGCAATGCTTATACACATACATATAATTGAAAATTTTTTTGTCATTTATATCCCCCCTTATAAAATTTATGAAAGTGATGGACAACTTATACTAAAAAATTTTAATAGACAATGTAACTATTTAACATTAATTCCATATTATGTAAATGTATCGAATTATATTTGGAAGGACTGATTTTAATGAATGCTAAATTTAGTTTATTAAATTTGTTCCGTAATGAAACTGCTGAATGGGATACTAAAACTTGGCAAACTCTATTGCTTTCAGCAATTGGAGCGGGAATTTCACTGTACAAATATTATCCAGGAGTTGTTGATGAATTTCAGCAAAAATTTGTGAGTTGGATTAATGCTGATAAAAAAGATGAAGATAATAGTAACCCTATGCTTGCTCTTATGATTTTAGGGGTAGTTCTTATTTATTTTAATAATTTAACTGAAAATACCAAAACAGCTCCCGCATTGCCGAAGTTAGATGAAGAAATACTTCCGTTAATGCCTGAAGTTCATGAGCCTGTACCTCCAGTAATGCCTATACCTCCAGCAATGCCTGAAGTTTATAAGCCTGTACCTCCAGTAATGCCTGTACCTCCAGTAATACCCGAAGGTTATAAGCCTGTGCCTCCAGCAATGCCCGAAGTTTATAAGTCTGTACCTCCATCGGAACAGCCAATTTTTACAGTAAAATAAATTATAGGGGAGGATAATAATATGAATGAATTTCTTATAAATGACAAGGAAAACCAACCTATTAGTAGTGAGCCTCAATATAAAGATATAGAATATCCTTCAATTGATGGGTTAGAGCATATGAAAGAAATATCCGCAAAAAAAGAAATTAAGCTGGATAGATTGCCACCACTAGAAGATACTGTTGAAATTATGCTTTCTCTAGGAGCACTTGCATGGAGAAACAGAGAATTTGGATTTAATCTGAGAAAATGGAAAAAAGTAGATATAATTTTATTAGGCATAATTGGCTGGTGGATAATCGCTTATTTCGCTGATTATAAATATGAAATATTACCTGAAGAAGAACTATAAAATTGTAAGTAAGAAGGAGGTTTTAATAATGAGCGAGATTTTCGTAGATAATTTTGACGATAATGGATTTGGTTTACCTGAAGATTTACCTGAAGAAGAAACTTACAACAATGAATATGTTGTTCCTATTATTAATTGGAGAACATGGACTATGGCACTAATTATTGGATATTTAATCTTAAAAAATATTGAGCATGCAGTCGACTTATCCAAATGGTCTAAAGCAGATTTACTTCTTATGGTAGCAATCGGAATATGGGCATATAGATATTATGTATTAAATATTGGAGTTGGAGAGTGATATTATGAGTATAGTTTTTGAAAATAGAACTGATAAAGAAATAGAGTTTATTCCTAACAAAACATATAATACCGAAAATAAAGTATCTGAAAGTGAAAACATAGTTAAAGACAAAATGCCTAGTGAAGAACCAGATTTTATACATACACAAGCTGATAAGCCATTATATAAAGAAAATCCTAATGAGATTATGCCACAAGCTGATTGGAAAACGTGCACTGTAATTTTAATTATAGGATACATAATTTTAAAAAGCACAGGCACTTTGATTAATTTCTCAGAATGGAGCTCAACAGATTTACTTATAATATTGATGGTTATAGGTTTAACTGGATTTGGACTATATAAATTATTAAATGAAGGAGTGTGACATTATGGATAAAGACACTAATAAAATTGCTGACCACAATAATATTGTAAATCCTTTTGACAACATAAATATTGACTCGGATACAATGGCAAATTACTGGCTTATGTTTACAATTTGTGTTGTTATCTTTAAACATATGGATTTTAACGTTCTAGAATATTTAGGAATTGAATATTTAGTAGTCTTAATAGTTTTTTATTTATTTTGGAAATACTATTATGAAAACTATAATACTCAATCCCTTAAAGTTTAAATAAATTTTCTATACTCAGAAGCAAGCTAAATTTAGCTTGCTTTTTTGTGGCATAATAGTTCATAATAATAAGAGAAGACCGTTGGCCTTTTTAATTAAATTAACCAAAGGAGAATTTTTGATGAAACAATTTATGGGCAAGAATTTTTTACTAGAGAATGATACTGCGAAAGTGCTTTACCATAATTATGCGAAGGAAATGCCAATTCATGATTTTCACAATCATTTAAGTGCAAAATCTATTTTAGATGATATTCAGTTTAAAAATATTACACAAGTTTGGCTTGGCGGAGACCACTATAAATGGCGTGCTCTTCGTACAAATGGAATAGTTGAGCAAGATATAACAGGAGACACACCTGATCATGAAAAATTTTTGCTGTGGGCAAAAACAATGCCATATCTAGTTGGAAATCCTCTTTATCATTGGACTCACCTAGAGCTACAAAGATATTTTAATATTTATGAGCAACTAAATAAAGATACAGCTGAGATGATATGGAAAAAATGTAATGAAAAATTACAGACGAAAGAATTTACTGTAAGAAATTTAATTAAAATGATGAATATAAAAGTTCTTTGTACTACTGATGACCCAGTGGACAACCTAGAAAGTCATATAGCGATAGCAAAAGAAAACCTAGACTTTAAAGTGTTCCCAACTTTCAGACCAGACAAAGCAATCCATATTGAAAAACCAGACTTTGTTAATTATGTTAATTCGCTAAGTGAAGTTGTAGGATATGAAATTAGTTGTTATAACTTGCTAGAGAAAGCACTTTTAGAAAGACTAGAGTTTTTCCATGAAAATGGTGCAAGAGTAAGTGACCACGCACTAGACGAAGTTTTATATGCATCTTCCACAGAAAAAGAAGTAAGTGAGATTTTCCAAAAAGCTTTAAAAGGGGAAGAATTGAGTTTAATTGAGTTGAAACAGTATAAAGGTTACATCTTAACTCAACTAGGTAAAGCTTACTCTAAAAAAGGATGGGTTATGCAACTACACATTGGTGCACTGAGAAATAACTCTTCTCGTATGTTTAAAAAACTTGGGCCTGATACAGGTTTTGACTCAATTAACGATGAAGTGTGTGCAAAAGATTTATCAAAATTATTAGACAGTATGGATGCAATAGATGAATTACCAAAAACAATTTTATATTGTTTAAACCCAAGGGACAACGAAGTTTTGGCAACAATGCTTGGAAATTTCCAAGGCGGAGGAATTGCTGGTAAAATTCAATTTGGTAGCGGATGGTGGTTTAATGATCAAAAAGACGGAATGGAAAGACAGCTTGAAGCGTTAGCACAACTAGGAATGTTGAGTAGATTTGTAGGAATGCTTACAGACTCAAGAAGCTTTTTATCATTTCCTCGTCATGAATATTTTAGACGTATACTATGCAACAAGCTTGGTAAATACGTAGAAAATGGTGAATATCCAAATGAAGTAAAATTTTTAGGAAAAGTAGTTCAAGATATATGTTTTAATAATGCAGTTAATTATTTTGATATAGAAATATCTTAAATTTTTATGTATGGAATAAATTGAACTATTAATTATGGAAACATAAATAAATAGTTGAAAAAATTACTAGATATGTTATAATAAAAGTACAATTGCTTTTACAAATTAAGATAAAATTGAAAAGCAAAATTACAATTATAATTAAAAAAAAAGAGTAGGAGCACTAAAATGAGCGTAGGACAATTAGGGAATTTAAGAGTGATTGATTTAACTAAAGTTTTAGATCCAGCAACAGAAAGTCGTCGTCTAAAAATTGATAGATTTAATACAGGAGGTCCCATTCCAGATTGGCATACTCATATGGACATTACTAGTCATTTAGGTACACATGTAGAATGTCCATATCACCATCATAATGATTGGTCAGATGTAGAGCAACTACCAATTACTACTTTTATGGGGCGTGCTTTGTATGTGGAAATTACACATATGGAACCATATACTCATATTAAAAGAGCAGACCTAGACAAAGTTTTAGGTGATAGAATTCAAGACGGTGATATAATTATTCTTGATTCACCAAATAAAATTCCTCCTTTTACAGATTTGACAAATACAGATGCTGATAAAAGATTATTAATTTGTAGAGAAGCAGCAGAATGGTTTAAAGAGAAAAAAGTTAAATGTGTTGGGTTTGGAGATGGAGTATCAATAGAAAACAACAATGAAGATGTTTGTGCTTTCCATGACATATTGATGGAAGAAAACATCGTTTTTCTAGAGGTATTAAAAAACCTAGATAAACTTACAACAGATACATTTTTCATGTCTTATTCACCACTACCAATAAAAGGACTAGATTCTTGTCCAGTGCGTGCTTATGCAATTGAAGGATTAGCAGAATTTTCTAAGTAAAAAGAATACGTTGACTTTTATGCATGAAGTTAATAATTAGGAAAAAATGGATATTTCTAGGCATTATTCAAAGGAAATATCCAACTAAATACTGTTATTAAATAAACAACAATTTAATTTAAAAGGAGAAATAACATGATTTACTCATCAATTAATTGTAATATAGATCTACCACATTATCCTCAACCTATTATGACAGCAATTGATTATTTAAAAAATAATGATTTTAACAAAATGGAAGCAGGAGTTTACGAAATTCAAGGTAGAGATATCTATGCTCAAGTTTTTGATAAAGAAACAAAAGATGCTAAAGATGCTTCACCAGAAACACATGAAAAATTTATTGATGTACAGTTTTTGGCAAACGGAAAAGAAAAAATTGGAGCTGCCAATTTAAATAAAAACCATAAAGTAAAAGAACATAACAAAGAAAAAGATCTAATTTTTTATGAAGAATTTGAAAATGAAATGTTTATTGAAATGAACGTAGGAGACTTTTGCGTCTTTTTCCCAGACGATGTTCATAGACCAGCCGTTGCAAATGGAGCTCCTATGAATATTCGTAAAGTAGTAATTAAAATTAGTGTTGATTTATTGAAATAAAGTTAATTACTATTTGGAGGGAAATTATGAAGATAGCAGTAGTTGGTGCAGGTGCAATGGGCTCAATCTACGGAGGAAAGCTTTCACAAAATAACGAAGTATATCTAGTAGACGTAAATCAAGCTTATGTTGATTTTGTAAATAATAACGGATTAATATTGAGTGAAAAAGATACAGAAAACATTTATCATCCAAAAGCAGTGAGTGATAGTTCAAATTTGCCCAAGATGGATTTAATCATACTTTTTGTTAAATCTATATTTTCGGAAGTGGCTCTTCAAAACAATAAAAATCTTATTGGCGAAAATACTTATGTAATGACTCTGCAAAACGGAGCAGGACATGAAGATATTTTACAAAAATTTGTACCTCTTGAAAGAATAATAAGAGGAACAACCGAAGACGTTGGGACTGTTTTAGAACTAGGGAAAGTAAGACGTAGTGGAGATGGCAACACCAACATTGGTATGCTAGTAGAAACAGACTCCACTATACTAAATGATATTAAACAAACATTTGACGATGCTGGTTTTAATGTAAGAATTAAAGACAACATTCAACAAATCGTGTGGGATAAATTAATAAACAACGCTTCTTTAAGTGCCACAACTGGTGTTCTTAAATGCACTATTGGTTATTTAAACGAAAATCAATATGCAAACAATATGATGCGAGCTCTTTTTGATGAAGTTTGTGCAGTTGCTAAGGCACAAGGACTAGAGGTTGATAAAGAATTAAGTTGGGAAAAAATAACTGCTGTTACAATAAACTCTAAAGATGGAGTAACATCTATCTCAACAGATTTACAAAACGGCAAAAAAACAGAAGTAGATACAATTACTGGAGCGGTTGTTCGTATGGGACACAAACTTGGAGTTCCAGTGAAAACGCAAGAATTTGTGTTAAACACAATTCATGCTATGGAAGGACATATATAGAGAATAAAAAAACTATAGGGGGATTTAGCAATGAAAAAACATTTATTAGTATTACTTGGGGGAGTACTTATGAGCATGTCTCTAGTTGGATGCGGAGGAGCAGAGGATGCAACTAGTGATAGCTCAACAGCAGGTCCATTAGAGTTGATTGTGGCACATAACCAAACTTCTTTAGAAAATCCATATGCATATGGTATGAATAAATTTGAAGAAGTTCTTGAAGATATATCTGGAGGACAAATTCAAGTAACTGTTCATCACGGAACACTTGGGGAAAATGAGTCTGAACTAATTGAAAAACTTCAAATGGGTGCAGTAGATATGGTTAATGTTTCACCAGGGTTTATGACAGCAATTGGTGTTCCAGAAGTTGATATGTTTTCCTTACTATACTTGTTTGACAGCTTTGACCACTGGGAAACTGCCCTAGATGGTGAATTTGGGGATGCAATGAAAACAATGATTAAAGAAAAAACAGGTAACAATTTCCAAGTTATGGACTACTGGTCAAGCTCTGTTCGTGATGTATACGCAAAATCTCCAATATACAAACCTGCAGATCTAGACGATTTAAGCATAAGAACACAATCTTCAAAAGTTCAGCAAGACTTGTTCTCTGCTACAGGTGCTGTTCCTGCTTCGGTTGCATGGGGAGAACTTTACCAAGCTCTTCAACAAGGTGTAGTAGATGGTGCTGAAAATGACTATACAAACCTTATGCTAAAAGAACACCATAAAACAGACAATGGTAAATTTATTAGTGAAACACACCACGACTATACAACTCGTTTGCTATTAATGAGTGGAGCAGAATTTGATAAATTAACACCAGAGCAACAAGCATGGATTACTGAAGCAGTGGCAGCCGCAACTTTGGAAGAACGTACAAAAACTTATGAAATGTTAGAAGAGTCAAAAGCAAAAGTTATCGCTGATGGGGCAACTGTTGTTCCATTTGAAGAAATTGACATCGATGCATTTAAAGCACTAGCAATTCCAATCCAAGATCAATTTGCAGCAGATAACAATATGGTTGAATACCTAGAAATGATCAGAAGTTCAGCAAATCCTCAATAACGGATAAGGAGTTAAAACAGGATGAAAATTCAATATCTTGATATGCTACATCAATTTGAAAAAGTTTTATTAAGTAGGGGCTTCAACGAAAATGATGCCAAAGCTGCTGCCACAATTTTTGCTCAAAATAGTTTAGACGGGGTATATTCTCATGGAATAAACCGATTTCCTAAAGCAATTGATGTCATTGACAAAGGCTTAGTCAATCCAAATGCAAGCCCAACTTGTGAAATAAGTTTTGGAGCAATTGAAAAATGGGATGGACATCAGGGGTTTGGACCTTTGGGTGCTAAAAAGGCTATGGATAAAGCTTGCTCAATTGCCAACAATTTTGGAGTAGGTATAGTGGCACTTGGAAACAACAACCATTGGATGCGTGGAGGAACTTATGGCCTACAAGCTTGTGACCAAGGTTGCATTGCTATATGTTGGTCAAACACCATGCCAAATATGCCTGCTTGGGGAGGGGTCGAAAGAAAAATCGGAAATAATCCACTAATCTTAGCTGTTCCTCGTTCAAACGGAGAGCATATAATGGTTGATTGTGCAATGTCCCAGTTTTCTTATGGAAAAATGGAAGAAGCCAAATTGCGTGGAGAACAACTTCCTGTTTATGGTGGGTATGATACAAAAGGAAACTTGACAACAGACCCAACTGAAATTGAAAAGTCTTGGCGTACGTTACCTATGGGATATTGGAAAGGTAGTGGCATGTCTATTTTACTAGACTTAATAACAAAAATTTTAACAAATGCTAATTCTGTTGCTGAAATCGGCAAATTGAGCGAAGAAGTTGGCTTGAGCCAAGTGATGATTGCTATTGATCCAAAACATCTTACTAGTCAATGTGAAATTGATAAAATCATTGAGGACTTTATAGCAGACTTAAAAACGTCTACACCAATTGATAAAGATGTGTTTTATCCGTCAGAACGTTCAATAAACACTAGAAAGAAAAATACACTAGAGGGAATTCCAGTTAATCAAGAAATTTGGAACAAAATTTTATCTTTATAACATTAAACTGCACGGGCAAACTATAAATTTGCCCGTCAGCTACATATTAGGGGGGAATTTATGAAAAAAGCTGTTGAAGGATTAGCTAAAATTCAAATTGCTTTGGGGGCAATTTTTTTAGTTATATTTTTAGTAGTAGTAGTCTACCAAATGATTGCCAGATTTATGGGTGTTACAGCTACATGGACTGAAGAAGTTTCAATGTATTCATTTATATGGGCAATTTTTATGGGCTCAAGTGCAATGGTGTTTGAAAAGCGTCATTTTGCATTCACGTCAATAAGCGATATGTTAAAAAGTAAAAAAGTTAAATCAATAATATCCTTACTTATATCTTTAATTATGCTTTACTTTACTGTGTTAATGGTAACATATGGGCAAGAAGTAGCTAAAATCTTTTGGAATTATACTTGGACTTTCTTTCCAGAATTAAAAAGAGGGCCGGTCTGGTTGTGCATTCCAATAGCAGGAGTTACATCAAGCATATATTTAATTTATCATATTATAGTAGACGCTTTAATTATAGTAAAGAAAGGGGAATAATTTATGGGGGCTTTATTAGTAGTGATGTTTATAGGCTTTGTTGCATTGGGTGTGCCTATATCTTTTGCACTTGGGGTAGTGTCATTTGTGGGGATTTCTTCACTTCCAGATATACCAAACACAGTAGTATTTACAAAAATGTTTAACGGATTAAATAGTTTTACATTACTTGCAGTACCACTATTTATATTAGCAGCTAATTTGATGAACGAAGGAGCTATAACACAAAAATTAATTAAATGTTGTACAGCATTGGTGGGCCACTTTAGGGGAGGGCTTGCATATGCAAATGTTTTAGTTTCAATGATTTTTGCCGGTATTTCTGGTTCATCACAAGCAGATACAGCAGGTGTTGGAAAAATATTTATTCCTGCTATGGAAAAAGACGGCTTTGATAAAGGAACAGCCGTTGGAGTAACAGCAGCTTCCTCTACACTTGGTTCAATTATTCCTCCAAGCATAACGATGGTTGTTTATTCAGGCATTGCAAACGTTGGAACAGGAGCACTGTTTATGACAGGGATAATTCCAGGGATTTTGCTTGGGCTTGCTATGATGGCAGTTATATTCTTCTTCTCTAAAAGAAAAAATTTCCCAAAAGGTGAAAAAGTGCCTATGAAAGAAGTAATTAAGCTTACACTAGGTTCTTTACCAGCGTTATTTACTCCTATTATACTAATTGGGGGAATTGTTTCAGGATTATTCACACCAACTGAATCAGCAGCGTTTGCTTGCATTTATGCACTTGTTGTAGGGATATTCTTCTTTAAAACAATTAAAATTAGTGCACTACCAAGAATTTTAACTGAAACAATGAAATTGTCTTCTTTATCTTTATTTGCACTAGCTACAGCAAATGCACTAGGGGAATTATTAAGTTACTATCAACTAAATAGATTAGTGCAAGATTTCTTTGTAAACATGGCAGGTGGAAAAATAGTATTCCTGCTAGTCGTAGTTGTTTTCTTTATGTTTATTGGAACGTTTATGGACTCTGTGCCTGCTATGATTTTATTTGTACCTATTATTTTACCATCAGCAACAGCTCTAGGGATAAGTCCTATAATTCTAGGATTAATCATAGTTACAACTTTGGCTTTAGGCCTAGTAACTCCACCTTATGGACTGTGCTTACTTATTGCAGCCTCCATAAGCGAAATTACAATTGAAGAGTCATTTAAAGGAACTTTACCATATTTCCTTTCATCAATTGCAGTTTTACTTTTAATGGTGCTATTCCCTGACGTTTGGCTTATAATACCAACAGCGTTATTCCCAGGAATGTTTTAAGCTAAGATGATTATACTGCTTTACTTCTAGGAATGATTTAAGGTAAGATGATTATACTACGTTATTCCTAGGAATTGTTAAGGCAAGATGATTATTCTTCTTCACTCCTAGGAATGTTTTAAGGCAAGATGATTATTCGGAGTTATTCCCAGGAATGTTTTAAGGTAAGATGATTATACTGCGTTATTCCTAAGAATGTTTTAAGGTAAGATGATTATACTGCGTTATTCCTAGGGATGTTTTAAGGTAAGATGATTATTCTGCCTTATTCCCAGGAATGTTAAGACAAGATGATTATTCTGCGTTATTCCTAGGAATGTTTTAAGGCAAGATGATTATACTGCGTTATTCCTAGGGATGTTTTAAGCTAAGATGATTATACTACGTTATTCCTAGGAATGATTTAAGGCAAGATTATTATACTGCTTTATTCCCAAGAATGATTTAAGGTAAGATGATTATTCTGCTTAAAAATAGAAAATGAACAAAAATAGGTCAAAAGTTTCTCTAGTTGTTACATAGTAGCAATTAAAGTACTTTCGGCCTATTCCTAGAGTAAAAAGATTTATTCAGTATTGCAACACTCCTCATAAATGTCTTGTACCAACTCCATAGATTTCTTAATAAAAATATCCCGTTTAATTATGTACTGTAAGAATTAGTAAAATTTTACAACATTATCCAGCTTACTTATATTGAAATGTGCACTAGTGAATTTGAAATCCTAGGCTATTTTGTCAATAGAATTTTGTACTTAATTGGTATATAATTTTAACAAATACATGTACAAGTTGATTTAACCAAACTCAATCCGCCCGTATGCCAATATACCAAATGAAACCGTATACACCCATACTTAAAGGAGCGACATATATAAATGATACTGCAGATATGTAAACCAAAACCTTTTATAAATAATAATACTATAAATTTAATTTACCAGCGAACACAGTTCGCTACACAATATATAAATAATAATAAGAAAATTCGATTTACCAGTGGACATCGTTCGCTAACCTCAATAAATACTAGAATTTGATTTAGCAGTGAACACAGTTCGCTAACCCAATACTTATAAGTTGATTTACCAGAACATCGTTCGCTATACCAAATAAATACGATAAGTTGATTTACCAGTGAATACAGTTCACTAACCCAATACTTATAAGTTGATTTACCAGTGAACATCGTTCGCTATACCAAATAAATACGACAAGTTGATTTACCAGTGAACACAGTTCGCTAACCCAATACTTATAAGTTGATTTACCAGTGGACATCGTTCGCTACACCAAATAAATACGATAAATTGATTTACCCCAGAGTTTCTTTCATTATGTTATACCTTTGAAATGAAATTTTAGATTTTTACAATATTAAAGATAAAAAAAGACCAATGGCCGTGGACTTATATATCATAAATGAAATCTGTTTATAATCTTTATAAAAAATAACCTTACATAACAATAATAAAAAAATCTTTTTAATAATCACAATGATTGTAGACAGATTTCTATATTTGATAATACATAGAGTACAAATTTTTGCTTTGCTACTATGTAACATTATCCTTAATTAGTATAAAGCTAAACAGTTGTCAGCATATTTGCTGTGCATAAAAATAGGTCAAAAGTTTCTCTAGTTGTTACATAGTAGCAATTAAAGTGCTTTTGGCCTATTCCTAGTGTAAATAAAGAAAAATCAATTAATTCTAACTTGTTAAATATGTGTCTTCCATTTTATATAGTATCATTGTAATAGTTTCTATACCAGTTAACAAAATTACTAAGTCCTTTCTCAATTGAGGTGTGGGGCTTAAAGTTTATGTCATTTTCTAAATCACTAGTATCTGCATAAGTTTTTACTACATCGCCATCCTGCATATCCATATAAATTTTCTGAGCCTTCTTCCCTAGTAAATCCTCAAGTACATTTATGAATTTCTCTAGTTGTATAGGCTCGTTATTTCCAATGTTATATATTTTATACGGAGCAAAGCTTTCACTTATCTTATCTTTATCCTCACTCCAGTCTTTATTTGGTTTGGGAATAACATCTAGTAATTTATATACCCCCTCCACTATATCGTCAATATAGGTAAAGTCTCGTTCCATCTTCCCATGATTAAATACTTTAATAGGAGTTTCTGATAAAATATCTTTTGTAAAAGAAAAGTATGCCATATCAGGTCTTCCCCAGGGTCCATATACAGTAAAAAATCTTAAGCCCGTTGTTGGTATATTATATAAATGACTGTACGAATGTGCCATTAGCTCGTCTGCTTTCTTGGTAGCAGCATATAAACTTACTGGATGATCTACGGAATGCTCTGTTGAAAAGGGGGCTGTTGTATTACCTCCATAAACAGAACTTGAGGATGCATACAATAAGTGCTTTACTGGATAATTTCTGCAGGCTTCAAGTATGTTCATAAACCCTATAATATTAGAATCTATATATGAATATGGATTTTTTAATGAATATCGAACACCTGCTTGAGCTGCTAAATTTATAACATAGTCTGGTTTATACTCTTTAAATATTTTATCGACTTCATCTTTATTTTTTAAATCTACTTTGTAAAATATAAAACTCGGATTTTTAAGTAATATATCTAGTCTAGATTGTTTTAATGTGGGGTCATAATAATCATTTAGATTATCAAGCCCTACAACTTTATATCCCTTGTCCAATAATAATTTACTCAGATGAAAACCTATAAATCCTGCACTCCCTGTTATCAGTATCATGATTTTTTCTCCTCAAGCACTTCACAAATTAACAAGGTTTCACCTACTATACCTCCATCAACAGGTTTGGATATTTTAAATGTATAACCTAAGTTCCAACTTTCTATCATTGGTTTTAATTTAAAGTAATCATGATAATTATGGTAAATACTAATTAATAAGATAGGTTTTTGAGTACATATTGTTTCTTTTGCTCCTTCTAAAAATAAAGGTTCTGCACCTTCTATGTCAGTTTTAATTAATCCTACTTCTATATTATTCTTTTTCACATAACTATCTAAAGTTATTATAGGAACTTTTATTATATCAAACTTTTTGTCTTTTTTTACATTTACAATTGATGACCCACTATGAGCAGATAACATTTTACAATATCCTCTTTTATTTCCTAGTGCAACATTAACAGCAATAATATTTTTAAGTTTATTTAATTTAATTGTTGTTAATAACATGTCAAAATTATGTGGAATTGCTTCAAAAGTGTAAATATTTTTTGGATTCAGTTCATTAAAAATTAATACGCTATCTCCTATATATCCTCCTACATCAATAATAGATTTATTTTTTGTTTTATCTAAATTAGATACTTCATTCAATTGATGCTTATAATAAAAAACACTAGGTGTAAAGAAAGGAACTGGTAACTTATAATTTTTATATTGATATATATTGTCTGTTAATCTTACTACTTGAGTTTTATTTTCTTTTATAATTTTTAAGTTTTCTTCTTCTTTTCGAGTATATATCGTTAAATAAGGAAATCTATTTTCTTGAATCATTTGCATTCTACTAATAGTTCGAGTAACTGTTTCGATACTATCTTCATTTAAATTAGTTATAAGATTATTAAAATCTTCTAAAAATTCGTTTCCATTTAATTTTTGTGTTTTTTCAACAATTTCTATAAAAATATTCCGACCAAATTTATTTGTATGTTTAGTATTTACATATCCTATTTTGCCTAGTTTAGTATTTAAAATATTTGTCAAAGTAATTATAAGTGATTTGTAATAATTTTTAGTGTAATTATAAAATTTTTGTCCTAAAATTTTTTTTAGCGTATTAAAAAACAATGCTCTTTTATCCATGATTTCACTCCTTCAAAAAAATAATTTTAAGATAATCTACTAACCTTAACGATGCGTATATTCTTGAAAGTTTTTAACAAACTAGCTTCCCAAAAGTATTTTGTTTTTTCTAAAACCCATCCAATTGTGTCATTTTTAAAATGAGACATAATAGTTCCATCTATTAATTTTGTTTTAGTAATTTCCATATCTTTATATTCCTCCCTAATAATATTTTAATTATGTTTTTAACAAATGATAATATTAATCCTATGCTAAAATGAAATAAATTTATATTTATTTGTTTATACAAAGCTTTATAAGATATATGATTTCTTCTCCCTACTGTAATATAATGTATTACTGATAAATAATTATAGGGGAAACTTTGCAATCGAAAGCCTTGTTTACAAGCTAAAGTAAAACCTTTAAAATTATTTTTTAAAATATTTGACATATTTTTACTTAAACCATCTTATTTTATAACCATCTTTTGCAATTCTATTCCATACAATTCCTTCTGCTATAAAATTTTCACTCTTAAATGTGGGAAATGGATATTGCCTTAATATATTAGTTCTATATACTTCTGCTTTATCTCCTCCTAAATCATATTTTTTTCTTTGTAAATTCGTTGCATCTATGAACTTTATATATTTTGGAAATCCTCCTATTTTTTTAAATAGACTATACCCCTTTAAACCCGATACACCTGCAAATTCTAATTTACCTTCAATTGTATTGCACCATTTGATAATGGTTTCAATTGCATCATTAGTTAGGTAATCATCACTATCCACAATTATTGTAAAATCTCCATTTGCATACTTTATACCTCTATTAATTGCTCTATGTTTGCCACCATTAATTTGTTTTATATAAGTAACATTTAAGTTTGATTTGTTCAAAGAATATATTAATTCTCTTGTATTATCCGTTGAACCATCATCTACTATTATCCACTCAAAATTTTCATTAGTTTGATTTTTTAATGATTTATATAATTGTGGCAAGAGATAAGCTCTATTATAAGTTGGAGTTAAAACCGTTATTAGTATATAATTATTTCTCCTTTTTTAAGTTTTTTATATAAATCTTTTCTAGTTCCTTAACTATAACTTTCATATCATATTTTTTTATTTTTTCTTTACAATCGGTGGTTGGTTTTGCTTCTAAAATATATTTAGCCCATTTTTTTGGACTATCTTCTAAGCTAAGCTTGATAACATTTTTTGAAACTATTGCGTCTTCTGGAACTGCATCTGAAACTATTGTTCTGACTCCTACAGCTTGTGCTTCTAGTACAACTAAGCCAAATCCTTCATATAACGAGGGCAAAACAAATGCATCCATTGCATTTAGAAGTTCTCCTATATCTGCTCTATTTCCAAGTTGTATAACGGAATTTTCTAATTCTAACTTTTGTATTCTGTTATTGATATCATTTTCTAAAGGACCTGCTCCAATTAATAATAATTTTGAATTTGGTTGTATTTTATTTAATTCATAAAATACTTTTAATAAAAATTTATGATTTTTTGTTTTTCCAAATCTTCCTATATGTCCAACTAAAAAATCTTTTTCTGTTATGCCTAATTCTTGTCTTTTTGATTTGCGAATTCCAATATCTGTCTTAAACTTGTTTAAATCAATTCCATTTCGTAATACTATACAATTTTTGGTATTAAATAACTTTTTTGCTTCTTCTGCCATTCGTTGGTGTAATGTTATCAAGGTTATATTTTTATATTTTATTAAATATTTAAGACTCCATTTATATAAATTATTTTTATTAAAAAATGCCTTTATTTCACTATGGATTGTATGAAACATTTTAATTTTTTTACAGTTTGTAAATATCAACATTTGAGTTGATGATAGATGTGAATGGATAACATCTGGTTTTATAGTTTTAATTATTTTATTCAATAATAAAATTTTAAATAAAACTTTTATTGGTTTTATTTTATTTAATTTTTTAGGTATAATGTCTCCTAAAAATATTATTTTTATATTATTTTCTTTCAATATAACTTCATTGATAGTATTTGATGAGCTATCTTTACATATAATCCAAACATTAAATCTACTTTTATCTAAAGAAAGTGCATAATCTACAACTAATTTTTCTGCTCCTCCCATTGCTAAAGTTCCTAGAAAGTGTATTACTTTTATTTTTTTCATACCTATCTCCTGTTTAATAAATTAAGATTTTTAATAAGTAATTCTCTATGTGGTTCACAAGATAGAGAATTTTGCAACCCTAATAATTTTTCTGGACTGTGAGTATAAGTTATTAATTTATTTTTTAAAATTTTATTAAGTTTATGTTGGATTCTATTATACCCTAGTAATTTTCCGATTAAATAATATTCTTTCAAAACATATTCTTTATAGTTATTTTCTATAAAATTTATAGTTGTAATTTCTTGAGAACGTTTATAAAATTCTTGTAAAATTTTCGTTCCTTCTAAGTTCTTAGCCAATCTTATTTTATTATTTATTTTTTTTATTGGAATATAATCAATTGTAATTTTTTGATCAAAATTTATTTCTATTAAAATACTAGTTTGCCAACATTCTTGTTCAGAATGATCAAATATAAAATTTCCTTGCCCATAAATAATTTTAGAATTTTTATAATCTTCCATTGCTCCAATACAATGACTATGTTGACAAACAACTAAGTCGGCACCTTTGTCTACTATTTTTTTACACACTTTTTGTAAATAAGGAGTTGGATATCTATAATGTTCTCTACCTCCATGATACAAAACTATTACATAATCACACTTACTTTTTAAATCATTTATATAATCAAGGCTTTCAAAAGGATCAAATCCGTTTGCTCCCGCACTATTTGAAGTAGCTAACGTAAATTCGGTTTCTGCACAAGCATAAATGCCTAGTTTAAAATTATCTTTTAATATTATACATGGTTTATGAGCTTCGATATTGTTTTTACCCACTCCAATAAACGGTATATTATTTTCTTTTAATACTTTTATCGTAGATTTTAAACCTTGGACTCCTTGGTCTAAAATATGATTATTAGCTAAAGTTAAAAGTGTTGGATTTAAATTTTTTAATCCTTTTATTGTACTGAGTGGTGCTATTAAATTTGGTCCACATTTTTTTATGGGCATTTTTTTATCTGATAAAGGTACTTCTAAATTAAAAATCCGTATATCTGCTTTATTTAATATATTACTTAAATCTTTGCCGATTAAACTAGTAATTGTTCCTTCTTCAAAAAATTTATAATTTGAACTAGTAGGTACTAAATCACCGCCAATTATTATATTCATTAATTTCACCTCTTTCTAAATTATAAATTTATCCAGCTTCCCATTAATTTATCATATTTAAATGGTCTAATTTCCTCATAACCACTTCCATGATATAAAGTTATTTCTCCAAAATATAATTTATCTTTTATACTGTAAAAATCGATTCTTACATGAGCAAAATCTTTTGATAAAATTCTAGCAAGTTGTATCATTTTATCAAAATTTTTAGGCTTTTGTATAATTACATTTTTGTCAGTTGGAGAATTTATTTCTAAATCTAGATGTTGCCATTTGAGATTATAATAATTTCGTTTATGATTTGTAAATCTTCCATAATTCACTTGAATTAATTTAGGTTTTCCATTAAAACAAAATATTTTATAATCTTTTAATTCATAACCTGATTCATCAACCATATATTTTTCACATATAATTTTTGGCTTTACATTTTTATAAGGCCATTCACGTTCACCCCAATAATAGTTTCTTTTTAAACTTTTATTGATCTTTTTTCGTGCATCTTCTTTATTAAAATTATTTTTATCTTTGCATATAAACACGCCACCTGAATCATGTGTTGCTTTTAGTACAAATTGATTTGGTAATTTGTCAAAATCTATTTCATCAAAATTATCCCATACACCTAACAATGGTATTAAGTACTCTTTCCCTATTTTCTTGGCAATATATTTTCTAACTTCATATTTATCTACTAATTTTGTATATCTTGGATTTCTATCATGCAATTTTAACCACTGCAATTTTTCATTAAAAGTTTTTGGATTATTCAAATTAGGAAAATAACCCAGTTTAGCTTTACATCGTAGCATTAAGTATAATTTATCTGGTATCCAATTTAATAGCTCTCTTCTACCTAGATAACCAAATATTTCATATGGATTTAATATTAATCTTTTTAATTTTTTAATTATTTTTATATTCATAATATAATTCTCCTGCATTTTATAAATATTTATTATAGAAGCTCATAACATATTTGTTATTTTTCAATTATATTTATTATTTTTTCACTCCAATTAAATGTTAAGTTTTTTCTTATAAGATTTTGATTTCGTGCATCTGTAATATATTGAGTGTTGCTTATTTTTGCTTTGATAAACTCTTTTATATCTTTTTTTACTGGTTTAAACAAGTATGATGGATTATTTAATATATAAGGTATTCCACCAATTTTACTACCATAGACAGCTATGTTATAATATAAAGCTTCCATTATAACATTTGGATAAGATTCGGCTAAAGATGGAACCATTATAAAATCATAATTTAATACTAAATCAATATCTAAAGGAAATATTGGGCCATAAAATTTAATTTGTTTATTATTTTTATATAGTTGTTTATATTGTTCTAAATATAAGCCACCTCCAATTAATCCTAATTTAATATTATATTTTTCTTTCTGTAAATCATTTACAGCTTCCAATAATACCTTAAAACCTTTTCTGTAGCTATCAAAATTGCCTATAAATAAAATTTTAATTGGAGCATTTTGTTTAATCTCATAAGTCTTTTTATAGTTTTGTACCCAACTTGGATTAATATTATTTGATTGGATAAATATTTTTTTTTCGATTTGTTCTTTAATAAATCTATGCCTTTTTAAAAGAGCCTTTTTATCATATTTAGATTGTAATATTATTTTTTTAGACCCTATCAAACTTATCCCTTCAAAAAATATCTTAAAATATAAATATAGTTTAGTCTTGAAATTTATTGAAAGCAAATCTGCTTTTATATATTCTACTAAGTCTGCTCTTAGTAATAATATTATATTTTTAAATCCTGCTAAAATTAAAGTAACTGCAGCATTTGAAGACCAAGTTATTGTATAATTATAATGTGATTTTTTTATTTGAAGTATTTTAACAATATTCTTGATAAAAAATCCAATTTCATAAGGCATATAAGGAAGCTTTTTATTATCCATAGGTATACTTTTAATATTTTTATTCAAATGAATTTTATCTATATGTCCACATAATAAAATCACTTTATTTTTAGCAGAAATCCCTTTTAACAATTCTAGAAATCTTTTATTTCCTCCAGTCAAATTATTTTCATCAAAATTTATTGGTGCATATATAATATAAGTTTTCATTTCAATTCATTCCCTTTTCTATAAAATCGCTTAAAATACACTAGTATTGCTAGAGGAAATGCTAGTATTGTTATAAATTTATTTGGTGATTTCTTTATATAATGTTTTTCATTACACAACCATGCTCCTACTATATATAAAGTTGCTGATTTATACTTTACTTTTAAAGTAGTACTGTTCGCAAATTTTTATATTTACTTAACATATATCCCCTAGGGTTATTAGCAATTAATCTATGCATATTAGATGTATAACCATCTTGTAAATACTCAGCAATATAATATGTTTTATTAGTTAGATAAAATTAAATTACTCAAGTTTAATTTTTTAATACACTTAAAATCAATATTTTCCTATATCAAAAATAAATTTTTCTTTTAAATTTTGATTACATTGTGTTAAAGCAAATATGGAACCATTTGTTAATGAACTTACTAAGTATTCACATCTACCTAATAACAATAGTTTCGTTAAATAATTTAATCCTACTTCATATTTATCTCCTGTTATATTATAGCTTAAACAATCATTGATATTATATTTTATATAATTATTGTTTATATCAATAACTTTTGTTCCAAAGACTTTTGTAAATTCCTTATAAATTTTAATATCTTCAGTTACAAGAAAAATTTGATTTATTCTATAAGTTTCCATAAATTTTTTAGTTTGTAATATAACTTGTTCTATAGTTGGCTGAATATAATGGTGTTTAGGTTTTAAAGTCACATAATCTGTTCCTCTTAAAAATACTCCTAGTGTAGGTTGAGCAAATAAATTTTTCTCTAACTTATTTATTCTTTTTATAATATAAGGCTGAATTCCACTATTTTTTTTTATAAATGCTTTTAGTTTTAACAAGTCATCTGAAGCATACGAAGTTTTAATTATAGATTTTTTTAATAATGGTTTATTTCTAAAAGTCCACCCACTTAACACAACATTTTTACTTTTATATACTTCATCCAATTTAAATTTTGTTGGTTGTACAAAATAATGTTCCCACGAATTTAAAGTTTTGTTTATTTTTCTATTTACATTATATTGTGATTGGTAATTTTCAAAATCAACAATAGGTTCAAAGCCTTGAAGTCTAGCATATTCTATATGCCTCATAACATATAAAAATAAAGATAATAAGCCTTCTGTTTTATCTCGAGGTCTAATAACATAAAATGTTTTATCAGGATTTAAATTTCCATATTTCTTTTTTTGCCTACGATATTTAAATTGAAAAACTATTCTATTTAAATAATACAAAATAGAAGTTAACCGATTATTATTTTTCACTACATATCTTATAAAAACTTCATGTTTTAACTTTTTTATTAATTTAATCATCTATTCTATATCTCCCCATGTTAAAAGTGTATTTATCTTTACAATTTCCGTATCTAATTTATTTGTTTATTTTTGTTACATAATTTAATCTTAATATAAACACAACTTACTTTAGATAGTTATTGCTATGATAAAGTTTTCTTATTAATTTCAATAATCTCACAACTTTTTATTTATTTTTTATGATGTAAAATCGCTTAAAATACACTAGTATTGCTAGAGGAAATGCTAGTATTGTTATAAATTTATTTGGTGATTTCTTTATATAATGTTTTTCATTACACAACCATGCTCCTACTATATACAGAGTTGCTGATTTATACTTTACTTTTAAAGTAGTACTGTTTTGCAATTTTTTATATTTAGTTAACATATACCCTCTAGGATTATTAGCAATTAATCTATGCATATTAGATGTATAGCCATCTTGTAAATACTCAGCAATATAATACGTTTTATTAGTTAGATAATATTTATAATGTCTGTCAATTTGACAATAAACATATTCTTCTCCAATAAATTTTTCCCCTTTAATTTTAGGAAATAAATAGTTTTTTAAAATACCACTTTTAAAAACTAAAGATGTTTCACCTTTAAATTTGTATTTTTCATATAATTCACTTAAGCTAATATATTTAATTTTACAAGGTAAATTTTTCTTTCCTAAAGGTTCTCTGTCTTTTGTAATTTTTAATCCCAAAATTCCAATTATATTTTTATCTTTAATATACTTTTCCTCATCATAAATGTTTTCAACAGCGTTTGATAATAGATAATCATCTGAATCAACAGGATAAAATAATTCTGTAGTACATTTGTCAATAGCAGTATTCCAAGCAATATGTTTACCCTGATTAGGTTGATAAATATATTTTATCGAAAGTTTTTTTTCTTCTAACCATTTATTTATTAGCTCCCTAGTGTTATCAGTCGACCCATCATCCACTATAAGCCAAATAAAGTTTAAATTATTTTGTTCACATAAAGAATTATATAATTGATGTAAGATATAAGCTCTATTATAAGTAGGAGTGAATATTGTTAAAATTGGTTTCATATGTTTTATTCCTCTCTTATAATTAATTTTTTATAAAGCTGTTTAATTATTTTAATATAGCTATTATAATTATTTAATTCCTTTGATTTGATAATGGCTTCTTTCCCTTTATTTATTCTATAATTATCATTTAACAGCAACTTCTTTAACTCTATAATATAATCTTTATTGCTATTACATAATTTGCCACATTTACTATCTACAATATTAATGAGTCCACCTACAGGTTTAGCAACTACTGGGACACCTAAAGCTAATGCTTCAATGGCAACTAATCCAAATCCTTCCCACTTTGAAGTCATACAAAGTAACTTAGAATTTTTTAAATATATATATGGATTATCTAAAAAACCAACCATATCTATATTATTTTTTAAGTTAAGATTATAAATTAATTGTTTACAATCCTTTTTAAGTTTGCCTTCTCCTATCATGACACAATTCAAATTTTTCAATTGTTTGGTTTTAACTAGCTCAGAAATTATTTCTATAAATTTTATAGGATCTTTCTCTGGCATAAATCTTCCAATAAATATAATGTCATAAGCTTTTTTTATATTACTTTGGTTAGCTTTTTCCTGTATATATTTAATGTTAATTGGATTACCTATCATTAAAATTTTACTTTTTATCCATCTTCCAAAAACATATTCTTGTTTAATTGAATTAGATACTGTCAGTATTTTTTTATATTTAATAGTTGATATCAAATACACCCAAGAATAAATGCCATAATTTTTAAGCCACGGCGAATTATTGTGCAGATGTGATATAATAGGAATTTTACTAGTACTTAAAGCACTTATAATACTTGCTCTAAAATCATGAGCATGAATTATTGTAGGCTTTAGTACTTTAATCATTTTTTTAATTTCAAATATATTCATGCTTTTAATAGGATAAAAATTAATTTTTTTATTATCTAATGTTTTTTTAATTGTTCCTGCTGGAGACACATAAAAACAGTCATAACTATCTTTAGTACCTTCTATTATTTGGCAGGCAACATTTTCTGCTCCAGCAAACTTATTACTATTTAGTAAATGTACTATACATGGTTTCCTCATATATCTCTTCCATTTCTTTTATGACATTTTTTAAATCAAACTGTTTTACTTTATTTTGATCAAATCTTGCCATTTTAGGCCACTTATCTTTGTTTTGGAGCATCTTATTTATTCCCCTAGCAAAGCCGTTTACATCTGTTGGGGTATATAATAATCCGCCTTTTTTAGGAACAATCAAGTCAACTTGTCCACGTATTTTAGAAGCGACACATGGCAGCCCTGAAGCCATAGCTTCCATTAGTGCAACGGGAAGACCTTCTTGAAGAGAAGGAAACAGAAATATGTCTGCTGTTTTGCATAGTTCAGCTATATCTTTACGAAATCCCAAAAATTTAACTTGCTTACTTATATTTAGTTTGTTGGTCAGTTTTTTTAGATAGTGATCAAGTTCTCCCATTCCACAAATAATATAATAAACATTAAGGTTATTTAATTTAGCAATAGCTTTTATTGCAGTTTCGTGATTTTTACGTGGTATCAGTTCACCAACTGACAAAATAATGTTAGCATCTTGTGGAATTCCAAGTTCTTGACGTTTTTTATATTTATCAACTTCTGCATCTTTAAATTTAGAAGTGTCTAGTCCTACACCATTTACATATTTAATAGTTTTTGCTTTCATTTTTCTTTTAGCAAGATTAAAGTCTTCCTTATTCATAGTAATTAATACGTCTGTAAAATAAGAAAATATCTTCTCAACAGGATAAAACATTAACCAATTTTTTAATGGTGCACCTTTAAAGAAGAAAAAACCATGTGCTGTATAAAATACTTTGGTTCCTTCAGTTCGTGCGTGTATTGCGGCCAACCTAGTAATTACACTGCCCATAGGCGTATGGCAATGTATTACATCAAAGCCTTCTTTGTTAATAATATCCTTCAGTTCAAAATATGCTTTTATATTTTTTATATTAAATGGAGACCGTTCAAATGACACCGTATGTTTCGTGTCACAAAACGGAATTTCTTTTATTCCATTAGTTGCAACATGCACTTCATATCCTTGATTTTTAAACCACTCTAAATATGGCAAATGAAATAACGTAATATGCCAATCCACTGTGGCTGTAAAGAGTACTTTTTTCACTTTTTTCCTCCTCCTTATAACATGTACTTTAACTTATTGTTCTTTGATTGAATTGTTGTGAAATAACATCTTAACCCAATCTTCTCCCTAACTATGGATGATGCGGCCATGTCAGCAGGATGAATCTCCTCAATGTAATTACTCGTAGTAACTATATTGATGCCATTCATCTAAGTATAGTCAATTTCTTGTGAAATCCATGGAAGTTTCAAATATTATTGACTAGCCCAAGCAAGGCAAAATTTGTAATATTTATATTTCTTTGAAATGAAGGCCTTCTTTAAATGAAGCCTCACCTACTAGAGTTTTGTTTGATGAATAAAGTTCGTCTACACAATATCCTGCTAACCTAGTAATATGTCTAGTGCCTTCGATATCTACACTATTTTCTTTTGGATGAGAATTTATAATAAAATGCTTTTGTTGTTTTTCAGAAGTCCATTTTAATATGCGTCTAAAATAGCCTACTGGTTTGACGTTTGAAGTATAATCTGTAACTACAATTAAATCATAGTGTTTATAAAGATAAAGCGATATTTGAAAAAGAATGCCTTTAAGTTGAGACTGCTTCGTATTTTTTGCAGTGTTTAAAGCATCATTGAGTTTGTTCCACCGTGAGGAATGTGTTGTGAACTTTGCCCCACTAGTAGTATATTTTTTATATTTTGTTTTGCAGTCATCTCTTTTAGCTTTTATATTATAAATTTGGTTGTCCCAATATTTAACAAGGTTTATTTGCTTAAATTTTAAGATATCACCTTTATAATCCAAAGATATAAAGAAATCTTGAGTTTCCAAATTTAAGACAATCCATTTAGAGGTTGAAGAATGTATTAAGGGTAGTTGTTTTTCAATAGTAAAGATGCCATAAAACTTATTATCTTTTTTCACTAGAGAAAATAACTTGTAGCGTTCATCTGGTTCCAAAATCATAGGTACTTTGAGTTTACCTAAAACACTAGGGTTTCGCTTACCGTCTTCAACAGGCAGGTCGGGAATTTTTCCCAAAGAAACAGATATAATATTGCCATCATCTTTTACTTCCCACCCTTTAAAAGGTTCGTCAAACACTAGACTAAACCATTTTTTCTTCCAACTCCTAAAGTTAGGTAGGCCCGCACTAGAGGTAAAACTCTTTATGTAGGCTCTTTTTATTCTATATGCACACTCTTTTAAGGGAGCAGAATACACAGTTTTCAAAAAGGGATATTCTTTTTTTAATGATGTTGCATAATTACGCAAATTTCTTCCATCAAGAAGTTTTAAAGAATCATTATTGTCCATATAATCTTTAATACAAACTTCTAATAAATAATTATATAACCAATTACATATTTTACTTTGATTATCAAGAATACAGACATCATTTTTTTTAAATGTTATCTCAATCTTTTTATTATAAATCACACTCATCTTACCATTTCTTTCTTATTCATATTCATGTAAACTAATATATATCCTATTAATCTACATTTTTATTGTACCTCAAAAAAAAAAAAATACAAGGGTATAATCAAAATTTCTTAAGAAATTTCAGCTTATACCCTTGACTTTTGGCAAAAATTGGTGTTGATAAATATTCATGTGTAGGAAAAGACTAGCGTTTTTACTTTTGTGTTGAAAAATAGAAAGTACTTCCATTTTCGTCAGAACTAACTCCCATAGCTTCATTATGTTGTTTAATTATCTCTTTCACTATGACAAGACCTATTCCCATTCCCTTTTTATCCTTTCCTCTCGAACGGTCAGATTTATAAAATCTATCCCAAATATTACTAAGGTCTTCTTTTGGAATAGGCTCACCATTGTTTTTTATATAGACCCAAAGTTTATCTTGCTTTTCAACAGTCTCGATTGTAATAATACCATTTTGAAATTTAATAGCGTTATCCAGCAAATTTTGAATAACACGTAAAAGTTTTTCAGGATCGCCCCATACCATCTGAATTTTTCCCTCTAAAATGAGATTTACAGTAATATGTTTTTCCTGTATAACTACCTCAAAATTGTCCAATACATCCTTAATAAGTTGATGTATATCAAACAAGATTTTTTCTATGTTATTAGTTTATAGCAATAGGTAAGACTTTGAATTTATCTCCATCTTTTCCCCTGCTCCACACCGTACGTGAGACTTTCACCTCATACGGCGTTCCAACGATATTATTTTACTTCATATTTAATTTCAAAATTTCCAGTTTTAACTCGCAAAGTATTGACTTTTTTCAAAATTTTATTGATATCTAGGTCGGTTTTGTTTTTGTTTTTAATTTTATTTACATATTTATTTATTGTAATTTCATTTGTTGCATGAATAAGTTTGTGTACTTCGGAATTAATTAGTATTAGGTTCTTATATTCATCTGTCCCCCCTAATTTCTTAGGCTTTTTATGATGGCATTCAAAATTACCTATTTCTAAGTTGTTTCCAGTTACCCCACACAATCCTCTTTGTCCATATGCTAATGATATTTTATTGTCTGATAATTCTATACTGTCATTATTAATATTATTTA
>LJDB01000101.1 GCA_001983455.1 Candidatus Epulonipiscium fishelsonii | reverse complement strand
AGTCCAATACTTACATTCTTTTCAATATTAATATCTTGGCCAATGTATTTATTGATATTACTATATCCAAGACCTATAATTAAATACATAACAGACCGCCTATTTATGATGATATTCGTATTATTTGGGGTCACATTTCTAGTCTTCACTATTCTTTATATATCACCAATGGATCCTGCTTTAAATATATTAGGGCAAACAGCAACAACAGAGCAGGTTGAGCAATTTAACAAAGTGTATGGTCTAGATAAATCTTACCTAGCTCAATTACTGGATAGTTTTAAAAATTTGATCACATTTGAATTAGGAAATTCTTATCAAGGAAATGAAGATATTGGCGTTGCTATAATGAATAAATTTCCGATTACTCTTATTGTAGCTTTTTGGGCAGTATTCGTATCCGTAGCAATTGCTATACCATCAGGAATTATATCGGCAATAAAGCAATATTCATCATTTGATTATATATTTATGTTTATAGCATTAATTGGACTGTCAATACCAAATTTTTGGCTTGGGCTAATTTTAATATTAACTTTCTCAATAGAACTACATTGGTTACCAGCTACGTTTCAAGATGGAAATTGGATAAGCATCGTTATGCCTGCAATAGTTTTAGGTACAGGAATGTCTGCTTCAGTTGCACGTATGACACGCTCATCAATGTTGGAAGTTAAACATTCTGATTATGTTTTAACAGCACGTGCAAAAGGGTTGAGTGAAAGCAAAGTAGTATTAAAGCACATTTTAGGAAATGCAATGATACCAATTGTAACAATGATTGGGATGCAATTTGGAGGAATGCTTGGCGGAGCTTCTGTAACAGAAAAAGTATTTAATATTAATGGATTAGGTTCTTGGATAGTTGATAAACAGTTTGTTCCTGATATACCTGTTGTATTAGCAGGAGTGGTTTATATCTCAATAGTAATTAGTATAGTGAATTTAGCTGTAGATATTTTATATGCTTTTATTGATCCACGTATTAAATCCAAGATGAAAAACTATTAAGACTAGATGAAAGGAGCTTTTGAGATATGATAAAAGCAGAAAACCAAGCAGGAATGGAGTTTTATCAGAAAAAGGTTAATAAGAGAAAACTTAGTGGTTCTCTTGAATATATTACATCTAAGTTATCATGGCAAGTTTCACTAGTGATTACAATTATTGCACTACTTTCTTCAATTGACATATTTAGTCCAAACACTAGTGAAGTTAATAAAATACCTTTAATTATAAGTATCATATTCTTATTTGAATTTATAATACAATTTGCTATTTATAAGAAGATTACAGCACAAATAATATCTAACGAAGGTCAAATTGGAGATGATACTAGGAAAATGGGTTGGATATTGCTTCCTTTTGTAATAACAGGGAACTTTTTTATGTTTATTGCAGGCTTTATGCTAATAAAAAAGCATAAAACACTTGAATATCAATTATGTGTATATTCTTCACTTACAACTATATCTATATTGTTGCTATCAAGTTTAAACTTATTTAAAGACAGCTTAGTAAGTACATTTATGCTGGGCATTAGTGCATATGGCATTTATGCTGTAATTAATTTAATAACTTTATATTTTGCAGGAATATATACAGTTGAAAAACGCCCAGACAAAAAATTCTTGCCACTAGCATTAATAGGTATAATAGGTCTTATAACAGGAAATGTATTTTCATTTTTAATGGGAACTATAAGTATTGCAAAATATTTTAATAAAAATGAAGAAGTGACTATTGAATGGGTAGATGTTATAAGACGTTTATTTAAAAATTATATGGCAGCAATCGGAATGTTGATAGTAGTGTTTTTAATATCAGTTTCTATAGCTTCACTGTTAACCTTCGATTACGATATAGCTACACTAAATAATTATTCTACTTTATTGCAATCGCCATCGTTGATGTATCCCTTTGGAACAGATGAACTAGGCAGATGTGTATTTACAAGAATAGTGTTTGGTGCTCGAATATCTTTATTAGTTGGATTGGTAGCTACAATTGTTCCGATTATTATAGGTGGATTTTTGGGTGCAATCTCAGGGTATTATGGGGGAAAAACTGATAATATATTAATGCGTTTATTGGACGTTTTATATGCTGTTCCAGGAATATTACTTGCAATTGCAATAATTGCTGCATTTGGGGTAAGCACCATGAACCTTATATTGGCGTTATCAATTGGAGGAATTCCTTCTTATGCAAGAACAGTACGTGCAACAGTAATGAGCCTTGCTGGGCAAGAGTTCGTGGAGGCAGCTAAGGCTTGTGGAGCAACAAATGGTACTATTATATTTAAACATATTATCCCAAATTCACTTGCACCAGTCATTGTGCGTGCGACTATGGGGATTGGCTCAGCAGTTCTTTCAACTTCTAGTCTATCTTTCTTGGGGTTAGGAGTTGCGTCACATGTTCCTGAATGGGGAAATATTTTAAAGGCTGGCTCAACATATCTTGAAACTAATCCTTATATAGCTATATTTCCAGGGCTTGCAATTATTACAATAGTGCTTGCATTTAACTATTTTGGGGATGGATTACGAGATGCTCTTGATCCAAAGTTAAAATAAAACATAACATACGACAAGTTAATAAAGGAGATATTTATGGATACCGTATTAGAAATTAAAAATCTTCATGTGCATTATGTTACTGATGATATGACAGCAAAAGCGGTAAATGGTATTAGTTTTTCTGTAAATCAAGGTGAAAGCATGGGTTTGGTTGGAGAAACTGGAGCTGGAAAAACTACAACAGCTCTATCCATATTGCAATTATTACCCGAACACTCTGGAGTTATAGTGGACGGAGAGATTTTTTTTGAAGGTAAAAATTTAATTTACAATACTGACAAAGAAAATCAATCATTAAGAGGAAGTGGAATATCAATGATATTTCAAGACCCAATGACTGCTCTTAATCCAATTATGACTGTTGGAAACCAATTAAGTGAAATATTAATTACTCACAACAAAATAAGCAGAGCAAAAGCTAAGCAACAAGTAATTGATATTTTAGAAATAGTGGGCGTAAAAGCTGATAGATATGACGATTATCCTCATCAATTTTCAGGAGGGCAAAAACAACGTGTTGTTATAGCAATGAGTTTGTTGTGCAAACCTAAATTTTTAATTGCAGATGAACCTACAACAGCTCTTGACGTTACTATACAGGCACAAGTGCTTGAAATAATAAATGGGCTTAGGGCAAAATTTAATATGGCTATGATGTTGATTACCCATGACCTTGGGGTGGTGGCAGAAACATGTGACAAAGTAGCCATTATGTATGTAGGTCAAATTGTGGAATCAGGTAGTGTTAAGGATGTGTATTTGCATCCAAAGCATCCATATACTAAAGGATTATTTGACTCAATTCCTAAACTGGATGATAATGCTACAGAACTTATACCTATTGAAGGCCAAATTTCAAACTCCGCAGATTTGCCATCTGGATGTTATTTTCATCCAAGATGTAGATATTGTAAAGATATTTGTAAAAGTGAGCAACCACCAATAAAAGGTGATGAACATAAATTTATGTGCCACTTTGATATTTTTACAGATGAAATAGATGTGGTTCCACAAGCAAATAATAAAGAAAATAATTTAGTTCATTTTAATAAAGAAGAAACTGACATTCTTATAGAAACTAAAAGATTAAAAAAGTATTTCCCTGTACCAGTTGGGTTTCTTCATGCAGTTGATGACGTAAATCTAACAATTAAAAAAGGAGAAACACTAGGGATTGTTGGAGAAAGCGGATGTGGAAAATCCACACTTGGCCGTGTAATATTAAGACTACATGAAGCTACTAGTGGAGAAGTAATCTATGACGGCATGGACATCAACAATTTTACAGACAATGAAATGAGGTTTATGAGGCAAGATATGCAAATTATATTTCAAGACCCATATGCTTCATTAAACCCAAGGATGACTATTGGTAAGATTATTGGCGAACCTTTAAAACTACATAAAGTCTATAAAACAGAAAAAGATGTTCGCAAAAAAGTGGAGGAGCTGATGAACCTTGTGGGGCTGCCTCATCGGTCTTATAATCAATATCCGCATGAGTTTGACGGAGGAAGAAGACAGCGTGTAGTTATCGCAAGAGCACTAGCTATAAATCCAAAGTTTATAGTATGTGATGAACCAGTATCAGCTTTAGATGTATCAATTCAAGCTCAAATTTTAAATTTGCTGATGGAACTACAGCAAAAGATGGGATTAACATATATGTTTATTTCCCATGACTTATCTGTAGTAAAGCATATTTCAACCAATATAGGAGTTATGTATCTTGGGCAAATGATTGAGCGTGCACCAAAAAATACGATATTTACGTCACCTCTTCATCCATATACAATAGCACTTCTTTCAGCTATACCATCAACAAATGTTATGGAAAAGAGTAAGAAGATAGTATTAAAAGGAGAGATTTCTTCACCAATTAATCCTAAAAGTGTATGTAGGTTTGCTTCCAGATGTCCTTTTTCCAAGGATATTTGCACAACTCAAACTCCAAAACTGCTTGAAATAGAGCCTGAGCATTTTGTAGCATGTCACAGATCAGCTGAAATTAAAAACAAAACTATTTCATACGACCTGTAATTTATATATATCAATTTAAAAATAGGAGACAACACAATGAAAAGATTATTAAGAGCATTTATATTATCATCAATGTCATTATCACTAGTAGCATGTGGAGGAACAGATTCAGAAAAAGCAGAAGGAAAAGGAGACGTAACACTTGAAACAATAAAAGTTTTAGGAATGTCAGCCAATGAAATGGACTTAAATATTCTTGCTGACCAGTTAACAAAAGCTAATTTTGATGTAGACGTAAATATGCAACCAGACTACTCAAGTTATTCAGCTGCTGTTGATGCTGGCGATTGGGATCTAGCACTTACAGGATGGACTACTGTTACAGGAAACCCAGACTATGCAGTTAGAGATATATTTGGAACAGCAGGAGCTTACAACAATCAAAATTTGAGTGACCCAAAAGTAGATGAATTGATTGAAAAAGCTTCAACGGAAACTTCAGAAAAATATATAACTACTTATAAAGAACTTGAAAATGTACTAGTAAACGAAAATGCATATATGTTGCCACTTTACTCAAGTCTTAGAATGCAAGCTGTAAACACTGACCTTATGGAGCCAACTATGCGTCAGCCAAAATCTCGTTCTGCTGTTTGGGAATCTTGGACTTATAAAGATGCGTCACTAAATGCGACTAGACCATTTATTATGACTCAAACATCAAGTATTCTTACTTCACTGGACCCAATTCAAGCAAATGATGGTTCAATTAATCAACTTTCTTCAAATATGAATATTCGTATTATAAACTTGACTGATGAAGATGAAATTGAAGCTGACGGTTCTCTTTCTTACAACTACGCTATAGCAGAGGGAAATTCAGAATACTATTTCTTGCTTCGTGATAATGTCAACTTCTCTAAGATTGAAGATAAAAAAGCAGTTGATACTGGCGTAAAAGTTGGAGCAGAAGATGTTGTGTTTACATTAAACCGTGCAAAAGACCAAAACAGTGTGCCACTACATAAAACTTATGGATTACACTCTCATATGGAAGAAATTTCTATTGTAACAGATATTGAGGAATTAAACACCATAAAAGAATCAAACACTGGTGTACCAATTATGGAAATGTTAATGAATGGAATGGAAACTCCAATAACTTCTTTAACTGCTGATAAAACACAAGCAGACAATGCAAACGGAGTATATCAAGTGGTAAAAATAAAAACTATTAAACCATTTCCACAAGTATTAAATTACCTTGCTCACCAATCTGCTGGTATATTAAATGCTGAACAAGTGACCTCTATCAACTCTAAGTTTGACGTAGCTACTTATGATGCTACCAAAGATGTGTGCTATGGAGATTTTAATGCTATTAAGTCTGGGGATAATCACCTTTGGATGTCTGGCCCTTATGCGTTGACTTATGTTGATGATTATGAAGTAGCATTCCAAAAAAATCCTGGCTATATGGTGGGAACAGAATACGAACCAAAAATTAAAGACATTGTAGTTAAGTTTATTAAAGATAATGTGAGTGCTACTTCTGCATTTAGAAGTGGTGAAGTAGATTTCTTACCTGCTGTTGATGTTACTCAAGTTGAAATACTGGATGCCGAAGAAAAATTTGAAGTTATGAAACGTTCTTCAAACGGAGTATCTTATGCGGTATTTAATCTTGCAGAAGGAAACAAATTTACTGATTTAGACCTAAGAAAAGCTGTTCTTTACGCTGTGGACCAACAACCTTTTATTGCTGTAAAAAACAATCTTGTTAATCCAGCGTTCTCTACTATATCAACTTTGATTGATACGGGAAATGTCCATGTTGGTGACCCAGCTAAAAGTGCTGAGTACCTAGCAGCTTACCAAGCTAAAGCTGAATAAACGATTAATCATTAAGAAATAATATTATGATGATAGAAAGGTATTCAAATTGAATATCTTTTCTTTAAAATTGCTTTATTATAATTATAAATAAGGAGTATATATATGTATAATTTAAATATGCCAACACCAATATTAGACCAACAAGAACTAGACCAACTTGATATTCTCATAACTCGATATAACAAACTTATTAAGCCTACTAGTCTATCTAAACTAGGTGAAAATGTAAATAGCAAAATTCCTTCCAGCGTTAAAGCAATTTCAAATAATATTAAGTCAACTGTATCTGAGCAAGAAATATACCTTCAAACTATGAAGATTATTGGGGATAGCTTTAAAACATTAGAAGAGCAGGCATCCAAATATTCTGCTAGTGAAGAGTATATCATTGATAAAATAAGAAATATAGATTTTGATGTGCAGAACTTAGATGAAATTTGTATGTTAAGAAGTTACAAAATTGCACATGTAGTTAATACCCATAAGAAAAAGGATGTAGCTCTAGCCTTTGTTGAAGGAGGAACTACTGGCATAGCTGGTTTTGTGGGCATACCTTTTAATCTTGCTCTTAGCACATTCTTGTATTTTAGAGCTGTTCAATCTGTTGCTATGTTTTATGGCTTTGATGTAAAGAATAATCCTGCTGAATTAATTATAGCGAGTGAAGTGTTTGGCAATGCACTTTCACCCAGAAGTAGCCATAATGAATTAGGTGGAAATATAGACAAGATGATGCTTATAACTCGAGACTCCATTTTGCATGACACAGCTAAGAAAACTTGGGCAGATATAGCTTCACGTAGTAGCATTCCGATACTTTTGGCCCAAATAAGAGCTTTGGCAAATAAATCTGCCCAAAGAGCAGTTGAAAAAGCTGGTGGAAAAGGACTAGAAAGTATTGTATTTAAAGGAACATTTGAACAAATAGGGAGAAAACTTGCTTTAAAATCAGTACAAAGAGCTATCCCTGTTATCTCAGCTGGAATAGGAGCATTCCTAGACACTACACAAATGAAGAAGGTTATTGAATTTGCAGATATATTCTACCATAAACGTTATATTCTTGAGAAGAAACATAGAATAAACTTGCTTTTAGAATCTAAAGACAGCTAATTTATGTTAATATAAAGGGGGGTTAAACTATTTGCCCCCACAAAATTCAGTAATAGAAAAAGGAGGGTGGCGTATGGCAATACCATTAGTAGTACTTGGAATAGCAGGACTAGTAGGAACTGCAGGAGTAGGCACAGGTATAAAAGGAAAAATTGATAATGACAAAGCAACTTCTATTCAACATCAAGCTGATACTATAACTAGTGTTTTAGACAGCAAATTAGAAGACCAACTTAATTATACCTTGGATAGTCTAGTGAAACTGGGTGAAAATAAGATTGATATTTATAATGATGAACTTCAAAATTTTGTTAAGGCCTATGAAAAAATACAATCTATAAATTATGAGACAGATAAGTTGAACTTTAGCGAACAAGATTTTGAAGAAATAAAAGAGTTAGCTACATATAGTCATGACGCAACAGTTCTTGACGATGAATTTACTGATGAAGAAATGTCAGCATATGAATCTGATATGATTTTAATAGGAATATCAGGATTTGAAAATACATTGAGGTTTGCTGAAGACCTTGGCCAACTGTTAAATATTGCTGAAGAAGAACCAACACAATTTTCAGAAGAAGTAGATATTGTTGAAGAAGAAGTAGAGGTTGTTGAAGAAAAAGTAGCCGTTGCTGAAAAGAAGACATCAAAGTTTTTTTCAAATGTTGGGACAATGTTTGGCAAAGCAAAAGACAAAACAACAGAACTTTTGGAAACTTCAGGAGTTTCAGAAACTTTTGAGCAAGTAGCAGATACATCAGTAAATTTCTTTGATAAAGCAAAAGACAAAACAACAGAGCTTTTAGAAACTTCAGGAATTTTTAGTGAAGAAGTAGCTACTATGGGAGCTGCTGCCACTGCGGGTATTGTTGGTGGAGCTGGAATGGCAGGAGGTACTATGGCTGTTGCCAGTGCTGTTGGAACTGCTGGTACAGGCACAGCTATAGCATCCTTATCTGGTGCCGCTGCTAATAGTGCTGCTCTAGCTTGGCTAGGAGGAGGAACACTTGCTGCAGGAGGTGCTGGAATAGCGGGAGGCACTATTGCATTAGGTGCTATGTCAGCTCCTGCAGTTGCGCTGGGGGCGGGCATAGTTTACGCTATTGATGCAGATAAAAATTTAAAGAATGCAGAAGAGAGTTTAGTCAGTGTAGAAGGATATGAAGATCAAATTAACACTGCTTGTGATCAATTGAAAGATCTGGAAGTGCGTGCCAATGAAATTAAATTATTGATGAACGTGTATAGTAAAGAATTTAATCAGAGCCTAGATGATTTGACTGACTTAATTGATAAAAAAAGCAATTGGAAAGATTATAGTGAAGATGAAAAATTTGTAGTAGCTGAAGCATTTGAACATGCTCAAACTATGAAATCTATAATTGATACACCTATAATAGATGATACTGGCAAACTGACTCTAGCATCCGAAAAGTTGCTACAAAAATAAATTAAAATAAATATCTATGGACAAACTAAAAAATGAAACTTTTTTTTAGAAATACCGTCTTAATGATAAGGCGGTATTTTTTAATATAAAAACAAATTGAGAGAGGGTAATCAAAATGAAAAAATTAATCTTAGTCTTAATAACTACTGTTGTTGGTGCAATGCCAGCTATGGGAGCACAATTATGTTCATCAACTCTACCAGAAACAAAAGCTCAAGCAGTTGAATCAAATGAAATAATGGGATATATCGATACTTTGCTACCAATACAAATTGCATCTGCATATTATCCTGACAATGATATGTCTTCTAGTCTACCATTGCCAAATCTAACCCCAAACCCAGACTATAGTTATGACAATGATATGTCTTCTAGTTTACCATTGCCAAATCTAACCCCAAACCCAGATTATAGTTATGATAACGATATGTCTGTTGGTGTACCAGTGCCTGGCCCTTGGTATGATTATGACAACGATATGTCTGTTGGTGTGCCAGTGCCTGGTCCTTGGTACGATTATGACAACGATATGTCTGTTGGTGTACCAGTGCCAGATTATACTAACGATGTGACTGTTGGAGTAACTGTTTACAGAACTGATACAGGTTTAACTTATCATGCTGCAGGCTGTGAACATACCGATCCTACAATACAAAAAATATCTCTAGTAGATGCTATAAATATAGGATTACAACCTTGTCCACATTGTTATTAAAGAATGAAACTTTTTTTTAGAAATACCGTCTTAATTATAAGGCGGTATTTTTACATACACAAGATAATAACATATTGTTAAAAATATGATATAATGATAAAATATAATCAAGTCAAAAATTTAAATTGAAAAGAGGGTAATAATAATGAAAAAATTAATTTTAGGCTTAATGACTGCTGTTCTTGGTGTAGCTCCTATTATGGGTGCACAATTATATTCATCAGCTCCATCAATGCAACAAAAAACATATATTTTACAAGTTTCAGGAGGTCATAGCATTTTTATTGAAAACTCCGATTTTACAACAACTTTAATTAATGCTGGTAAAAGTATAGATAGCCAATTTATAGTTGATTATATAAAAGGACTAGGGCATTCAAGAATTGATACTGTTATCGGGACACAAAATTTGTCTGATAGTGGGTTGGATGAAGTTGTAGAGGAATTTAGAGTTGGAAGTATATTAATGGCTAATGGATATAGACCAGACTTATTTAAAGATTTGCATGAAATTGCAGATGATAAAGGAATAAAAATTAAAACTTTTGATTTAGATGAAATAATTGACGATGTTAACGTTTTATTAGCACAACAACCTATAGTTACATATCCCCCTGACAATGATATGTCTGTAGCAGTACCAGTACCAACTCCATCCTTTGAGTATGGTTATGACAACGATATGTCTGTGGGTATACCAGTGCCAACACCAGGATATTGGTATGATAACGATCAAGTTGGAGGAGGTTATGTAGTGTCACCTGGTCAACAAACATATCCTTATGACAACGATATGTCTGTGGGTGTACCAGTGCCAGACCCAGGACTTTGGTATGATAACGATCAAGTTGGAGGAGGTTATGTAATGTCACCAGTGCCAACACCAGGATATTGGTATGATAACGATCAAGTTGGAGGAGGTTATGTATTGTTACCTGGCCAACAAACATATCCTTATGACAACGATATGTCTGTGGGATTACCAGTGCCAACACCTGCACCTGTCATCGGAGGAACTGTTTATAGAACTAATACTGGTTCAACCTACCATGCAGCAGGATGTGAACATGCAAATTCTACAATATATGCAATATCTCTAACAGATGCTGTAAATTTAGGACTACAACCTTGCCCATATTGTTATTAAAAATTATAGCATCCCAATTTACTTAAACTAATTTTTAGTACTTTGAATACCAACTCCTTTTTGTATTTTTTAGAATTTGCAAAATTGGAGTTGGTTTAATAATATGGAATCACAAACTAGAGTTATCATAAATAATGAAAAAATCTAGTTCATCATCTGACTCAGTATTTATAAAAGAGTCCCGTCTTTCATCCATCATTAAATAATTTATTTCATTTTCTATTTCATTGTTTTGAATACGAGTGGAAAAATCATCACTTATAAATAAAGGCTCTATTGTATTGTTGTGTATATTTAGAGAAATATCAGAACGCTTTTCATTTTTTGAAGATTTACTTTTTGAAGACCAAATTTTTTCAACATCTTTCCATCTTTCTTCAATTTCATTTAATAAATTTTCCAATTTATTATGTTCAATTAAATCAAATAAGCTTTGAGTAAATATTAGTTTTTTATTATTTTGTGAAAATTTTTTAATAAAGAATTTGACTGGTAAAAAATTTCTATTAACTATATGAAATCTCTGAACCTTACAGATAATAAGTAAAGACCGTTGGACTTTTCTTGTTATCACGAATTAAAATTATAAATTCTAATCTTTAATTTTATAAGTTTGTTGTTCACAACAAGACGCTACTCCTGCTGCAGTTCTCTATTACCTCATGGGGCAAAACCTCGAACTTCTTTAGCTTTCACCAAAGCACAGACTATATCTTATCCCACACCATTACATGTTTGGGCCTACCTACTTCCACCATCAATAACTTATAGTGTACTTCCTTTAAAAGGAATAGTCGTTGAACCTTACCTTTCGGTCTTGGCTGCTGATTACCCATTATTAAGACACTTAGGATTTAACCAATATATCATCTATCTATTTTTTTCTACTTTCGTAACCAAGAGGCAAAAATATCTCACGCTTATTTCTAATAAAGAAATTACGTTGTGGTATAGATAGCTTTAGGGCTTTCCAGCAATTCAGGTAGTATCGGGCGACTTTTAAATCGACGCTACACACAAGTTTCCTTATATGTTGACTAGTTTATACATATCTAGTATATCTAATCAATTACATGGTTAAATCCATTTTTAACAGTTACTTTTATTAAATCATCTAAAACTATTTCTTCATCATTATATAACTTACATACTTCCAAAAACTTACTTTTTTTATAAGTAGCTTGTTTTTTGGCTTCTTTAAGATGAAAACACATATGATATGCATAATACAAACTTAGTTCCTCTAACGTTACTTCTTTTTTTCCATCAGAAGCCATTTCGAGTATTGCTTCTGCCAGTGCAAATTTGTATGTTGAAGAAATTTGACCATGTATAATTATTTTATTCCAATGTAAATACATTAAATATTCCTCCGTTTCTTTATTAAAAATATGGTCTTAAAAATTAAATTCTAAACGGTTCATATGGTCTTATTTTTTGCATTTTTTAAGCATCTATATTTATTTTTTTATAAATTATCTTGACTTTTTTTGGTTATAATTTATAATCAATCTATAAATATATTATAGAAAGAATGTGAAACATGAACTTAGAAGAATTAATAAAAGAATACAAAGATTTTACCCCAACATCTTCAAAACTTCATAAACAAGCAATGACTGTATTGCCTGGAGGTGTTTCCGCAAATATAAAATATTTTGCTCCATATCCAATTTTTATGAAATCTGCAAAGGGAGCTTATTTAACAGATGTTGATGATAATGACTATATCGATTATCTAGGCTCTTATGGACCGTTAATTTTAGGCCACTGTAATCCTATAATTGAGGAAACAATGAAAGAACAATTTGAAAAGGGCATATTATATGGAACCCCTAGTGAAGTTGAATATGAATTTGCAAAGAAAATCCAGCAATTTTATCCTTCAATTGAAATGCTTAGATATACAAATTCTGGCACAGAAGCAACTCTTCTTTCTTTGCGTCTAGCATATGCATTTACTAATAAGTTTAAAATAGGAAAATTTGAAGGGCACTACCATGGTGGATACAATCAAGTTCTTATTAGTGTAAACCCTCCTGTTTCAGAAGCTGGAGACATTAAGTCACCTAAAGCAATTCCTGAAACCAAAGGGCTTGAACCATATCAAACTGAAAATACTATAGTGTTGCCGTTTAATGATTTACAAGCGTGTACAAAAATATTAGAAGAACACCAAGATGAAATGGCAGCTGTTATAATGGAGCCAATTCTTGGAGGATATGTTGTTGCTACACATGAATTTATGACTGGCTTAAGAGAAGTGACTAAACGTTTGGGCATACTATTAATTTTTGATGAAGTAAAAACAGGATTTAGATCTGCTTTGGGTGGTGCTCAAGAGTTATATAACATTAAGCCAGATATTACAGCACTAGGAAAAGTCATTGGTGCTGGAATGCCAATGGGAATTGTTGGAGGAAGAAAAGATATTATTATGACAACTTCTCCTGCTGTTGGTTCTGATATATTTGACAGTAGCACTAGCAAACGTTCTGCAGCTAAAGATGTATTATTTCACAGTGGAACATATAATGGCCATCCATTGATTTTAAAAGCTGGAATTGCAACAATAAACATTCTTGAAAAAGAATTTGAAAACATTGTAAAAAATACTAATTCATTACGTAAACAACTAGTGGATTTATTTAAATCTTATGGTATTAATATCTTAACTGTTGGTGAAGGAGCAATGTTTAACTATTGCATAACAGAACTTGAAGCAATCACTTGCTATAGAGATGTTCAACAATCAAATTTTGATTTAAGAAAAAGACTAGACTTTGCTCTGTTTAAAGAAGGAATTTATAATAAGCCATTAAATAGATTTAATTTATCTCTTTATCATGATAAGGAAATTATAGATAAAACTCTTCAAGCATTTGATAATGCATTCAAAAAAGTATTATAGAATATAATAAGGGGCATTGGATTTCCAATACCTCTTATTCGTGATGATTTCTTTACATACTTCTACAAAACAAAATTCATATTTTTAATGAAATAAATTTAAATATAAGATAAATTATACTTTGATACAGGATAAACAAATAAATAAATGGAAATAATATGTAATACATAGATAAGAAAGTGAGTGGGAAAATGAAAAATGCAGTTATAGTAGAAGGAATTAACTGTTTTAATATAAAACAGATTTTAGAGAGCGGACAGATATTTCGATTTCAAAAGATAAATGATACAACTTATATCATAGTTGCAAAAGATGAAATTATAAAGGTAGGCCATCAGCCAAATAGCACAAGTATTCTTATTTGTAATAGTAGGATTGGCGACCTTGAACAAATATGGAAACCATATTTTGACTTAGAAACAAATTATATGGAAATAACGGATATCCTTAGTAATAAAGATGAGCATATGCAAAAAGCAGTTGAGTTTGGCAGAGGAATACGGATACTGAGGCAGGACCCGTGGGAAATGTTAATTTCTTTTATTATTTCACAAAACAATAGTATTCCTCAGATAAAAAACTGTATAGAAAATATTACAAAAAAATTTGGTGAAAAATTAGAAAATGTCGATTCTGAAATAGAATACTATTCTTTTCCTACCGCAGAAGAACTAATCAAAATCCCTGAAGAAGAGTTGAGAGAATGTAAAGTAGGTTTTAGAGCTCCTTATATTATAGATGCATGCAAAAAAGTAGTAGAAGGTGAAATTAATTTAAACGAGATTTTTACAATGAAAACATCGATAGCTAGAAACATCCTTATGAAAATAAAGGGAGTTGGGCCAAAGATTGCAGACTGTGTTCTTTTATTCGCATATGGAAAAATGGAAGTATTTCCAACTGACGTTTGGATTAAAAGAGTGATAGAAGGGTTATACTTTGAAGGTAGGGAACAAAAATTGCAAGATATCCAGCAATTTGCTAAGGATTATTATGGTGAACTAGCTGGATATGCTCAACAGTACTTATTTTATTATGCAAGAGAAAACGAACTGTTTAAAAAATAAATAAAAAAGCAACTTGTATTTTTTTTGGATAATTGACATAACACTCTTAATTTCTTTTTAGTAAGAGTAAGATAGTATATAAACATCAATTGATGGAGCAGTTATATTATTAAGAATAAAAAAAATAAAAAAAAGTCTTGAAAAATAGTTTTAATTGGTATAATATAAAGGTACAGTTAGCACTCTATTTGTAGGAGTGCTAATAATGAAATGATTTTTTTGCATTATATAAATTAAAGAAAAAAGAATAATTTTTTGGAGGTATTTATGAAATTAAAACCATTAGGCGATAAAGTTGTTCTAAAACATCTTGAAGCTGAAGAAAAAACAAAATCAGGAATTATCTTAACTGGAACAGCAAAAGAAAAACCACAAGAGGCAGAAGTTGTTGCTGTTGGACCAGGTGGCATGATTGATGGAGAAAAAGTTACTATGGAAGTTAAAGTAGGCGATAAAGTTATCTACTCAAAATATTCTGGTTCAGAAGTAACTTTAGATAAAGAAGAATATGTAATTGTTAAACAAGGCGATATTTTAGCAGTAGTTGAATAATTTTATCTAACAATAGCAAGAATACTCAGAGTAATATTTAAGAACCATAGGAACTATGGGGATAGATCAGGGATACTTAGTAGAATACTACTATTGACTGAGAAACCCCTACTTAATAAGTGGGGGTAGTTCACTATTAAATCTAAATTGAATATAAGGAGTTTATAAAATAATGGCAAAACAAATGAAATTTGGAACAGAAGCTAGAGTTGCTCTTCAATCAGGAGTTGATCAATTAGCAAATGCAGTAAAAGTAACACTTGGCCCAAAAGGACGCAACGTAGTTCTTGATAAATCTTACGGAACACCTCTAATTACAAATGATGGTGTTACAATTGCAAAAGAAATTGAACTTGAAGATGCATTTGAAAACATTGGAGCTCAACTTGTAAAAGAAGTTTCAACAAAAACAAATGATGTAGCAGGAGACGGAACAACAACAGCAACAGTATTAGCACAAGCTATGATTGTTGAAGGACTAAAAAATGTTGCTGCTGGAGCAAACCCAATTATTGTACGCCGTGGTATGCAACAAGCAACAGAAGTTGCTGTTGAAGCTATAAAAGCTATGAGCAAACCTGTTGAAAGTAAAAACCATATTGCAAGAGTTGCAGCTATTTCTGCTGGAGACGATGAAGTAGGAACTCTTATTGCAGATGCTATGGAAAAAGTATCAAATGATGGAGTTATCACTATTGAAGAATCAAAAACTATGACAACAGAACTAGACGTTGTTGAAGGAATGCAATTTGATAGAGGATACCTTTCTCCATATATGGTTACAGATACTGAAAAAATGGAAGCAAATATGGACAGTCCATATATTCTAATTACTGATAAAAAAATATCTAATATTCAAGAAATCTTACCAGTTCTTGAACAAATTGTTCAATCAGGTGCAAGACTTCTTATTATTGCAGAAGATGTTGAAGGAGAAGCTTTAGCAACTTTAGTTGTAAATAAACTTCGTGGAACATTCAACTGTGTTGCTGTAAAAGCACCTGGATTTGGTGATAGAAGAAAAGAAATGCTTGAAGATATTGCAATTCTTACAGGTGGTGTGGTAATTTCTGAAGAAGTTGGCCTATCTCTTTCTGAAGCTACTATTGAACAACTTGGACGTGCTGAAAGTGTTAAAGTAAATAAAGATAACACTGTTATAGTTGATGGTGGTGGAAACAAAGAAGAAATCAAAAATAGAGTTGCTTTAATTCGTCGTCAAATTGATGAAACAACTTCAGATTTTGATAGAGAAAAATTACAAGAAAGACTTGCAAAACTTGCTGGTGGAGTTGCTGTTGTTAAAGTTGGTGCTGCAACTGAAACAGAAATGAAAGAGAAAAAACTTCGTATGGAAGATGCTTTAGCGGCTACTCGTGCAGCTGTTGAAGAAGGTATCATTTGTGGTGGAGGAAGTGCTTATATACATGTTATAAAAGAAGTAACTGCTTTACTTGATAAAACAACAGGTGATGAAAAAACAGGAGTTAAAATTATAATTAAATCTCTTGAGTCTCCACTTGGACAAATTGTAGCAAATGCAGGGCTTGAACCAGCTGTTATTATTAATGAAGTAAAAGGTCTTGAAAAAGGAAAAGGCTTTAATGCTTTAACTGAAGAATATATTGATATGCTTGAAGGTGGTATAATTGACCCAACTAAAGTTACAAGATGTGCATTACAAAATGCAACTTCAGTTGCTGCTACTTTCTTAACAACAGAATGTATTGTTGCAGATATTAAATCTGATGAACCAAGTATGGGTGGCGGCGGAATGCCAGGCATGCCAGGAATGATGTAATAAACTTACCCTTGTTTCTTGGATAAATTTTAACTAGTATGTGGACTGATTCCTAAATTGATTAGGAGTTAGTCCTTTGAACTAGTTACTGCTAGTAAACCCTCTTTTTTCATAAGTCTTAATACTTTTTTATGATTTACATTAAATCCTCTATTTTTTAATTCTAGGGTTATTCTTCTATAACCATATAAACTCTTATTTTTAATAGCTATATCTTTTATCACACTTATAATATCAACATTTTTTATGTCCTTGTCCTGTCTATTTCTTACTTCATAGTAGGTTGAACGTGGTATTTTAGCTATTTTAAGAAGCATTTTTAGTGGATATTTAACTCTTAACTCATCAATAATTATTACTTTTTGTTAGCTTTCAAATATAAATTTTCATCTTCTAAATACTTCAATTTTTCTTCTATAGTTTGTAATGTATTTGCAGTTTTAATAGTTTTTTTCATTGGGAAGCTCCTTTTTTTTATCTTTCTTAGAAGTATTCCCTATTTCAAGATAATTTTTCAACCAAGATCGTAAACTTTTATCAGAACTAAACCCAATTTCAATAGCTACTGATTTAATACTATCGCCATATACTAAAATTCGATTAATCGATTGCTCTTTAAATTCAAATAAATAACGTCTTGTGCTAGTTCATTGCATTTTTTATATTACTATTAAAGGCGATTTTCTTATTTTTATTATAAATAATATTCATAGTCGATGATTCCAGTGA
>LJDB01000100.1 GCA_001983455.1 Candidatus Epulonipiscium fishelsonii | reverse complement strand
AAAAGTTTATTATAGGATTAAAATTTCTTTAGTAGGCTTGCTAATACGCCACTTATTGTAAACAATTTACTTAATCTGTTTATAATCTCAAATGTACGATTATTAATAAGATAACACTATGTTTAGGATAAATATTAAAGTTTTAAATTTCTTGTAGAGATTATAAACAGTATTTATATTGAATTAAACTAAGACCAATGCCGTGGCTTTTACTTGATGGTTGAAACATATGTAACTTTTTTTAATTTGTGATATTCATGATAATAGAAAAAGCACTGTTAGTTTTTTCTTATTTTGTTTTTTTTCAGGTTGTTGTGGGCTGTTAACTAGGAGTTACTTATTGTTTCACATCTGCTCTACTACTTATTTTTTCGCCTATTTGCTACTTAATTTTCGTGGCTACTCTGCTACTTGTTTTTTCACATGGGTTAACTGTTAAAGTATATACCTATATCGAACAAAATTCAATTGACAAAATACCCTAGTATATTCCTTCTCACTAGTGAATTACATCCTATATAATTGGTATTACTCCGAAATGTATAATTATGCATGGATATGCAATTTATATATACAATTAATTCTAATAGTTGCCTGCAATATTACATTGTCATTTATATTGAAGTTAACTAGCACAAATGGTTATACTAATAAAAAAGGAACACCCTCCTACTTATCAGGTGTCCCTCTATAATAATCATGGTTATTTGTTACTCTTCAGCAGTTATTTTTTGAATTTCTATATCAGTTAGTTCACCAAACTCTTTTGATATAAAACTATATGATTTATAAAGTAGTATAGTAAATATAGGTATCATAGGAACTATTATAAGTACTGGGAATGATTTTAAGATATTTAAGTCAGCTTTAATTATCAAGAATATAATTGGAATTATAGCTAGTAGCAAGCACCAAAATAATCTAAACAGCGGAGATACATTACCATCTTCACCAACTTTTTCTGAGGCAACTGATGCCAATGAAAAAGAAGTTCCATCAAGAGTTGTTACACAGAACAAGATCATTGTTATTAAATAAATACCTAGCATAAGAGTTGGAAATGGTGTTGAGGAAAGAACAGCAGTTACTAGTTGGTCAGGCATTCCTGCTTCAATAAGTCCAGTTGCATCAACAATTCCCTCGTTCATCAAGCTAAACGTAAAGTTGCCACATATACCAAAGATCAATGAAGTTCCGATAAATCCTGCTCCAGTCAATATAATTATAACATCTTTTAATTTATGTCCTTTTGCAATTTTTGTGATAAAGATACCCATACCAGGAGCATATGAAATCCAATTTGCAAAGAAAAATACGGTCCAATATTGTGGAAACCCAGTAGTTCCATATGGAGCAGTATTCGTACTCATACGTAAGTACTCTGCAACTGTAAGCCCCATAGCTGTTGTTGTGGAATTAATTAAAAACGCTGTTGGACCCACAAGTAAAATAATTACAATCATAGCTCCACAAATATAAACTGTCATACTACTTAAACGAGCGATACCTTTTTCTATACCAACATATGAACTTAGTGCAAAAATGATGGAAAGCCCAATGATTATTCCAATACCTAGTGTGATATCATTTCTAAGTCCTGTTAATTGACTTACTACAGATGAAATCATAGGGATTGCAAGACCAAGTGTAAGTGCTGTAGCAGCAAGACTAGTAATCATAAATAGTAGGTCTATGATTTTTTGTGCAAGATAAGGTAATTTTCCATCAAAAAATGAATTTATTACTCCACTAAAACTCATGTCACGGTTTTTCTTTAGATAAAAAGAAATCATAAATGGTACTCCACACATTAAATATGAAACCCATCCCGCAGGCCCCCAATGGAACATGTTATATGCGGAAGCATATTCCATCTTCATTCCAGGGTCTGTTATGCCAAACTGTGGATCAAGATAATAATATACTACTTCTATAAATCCCCAATACATAGTACTTGCACCCATACCAGCAGAAAGAGCCATAGCAAAAAGTTGAAACTTATTAAATTGTGGCTTAGTTCCACCCAGGCAAATATTACCATATTTAGAAAAAGCTAATAAAAGCATTATTAGTGTGCCAAATAAAATATACCATAAAAATCCAGCACCTAAATTGAATATTGTAAAGTTAAAAAGTAAATCCATGGTACCTTTTGTTTGGTCAGGCATCAAAACTGCACATACGCCTAGCAACAAAACTAATGTGAAACAAGTCAACGTTAATCCCCATTTAATTTTAGTCATATATTATCCCCCTTGTTATAAAAAGAGAAACAACTTTCGTTATTTCTCTTTTTCATATAATATCAATTACATCAATTGTTTAACTTTTTTTCCATCAACCTCGTTAAGTGCAACTCCTTCTTTTTGTGCTAAATATGCACCTATTGCAGCAGCTCTACCATATTCAAAACATTGAGCAGTTACTCTAGCAGAAGCCAATGCAGCATGTTCTGCACTCAGGCACCTTCCAGCGACTACTAAGTTTGATGTTTTAATTGGTTGAAATGCACTAAATGGTATTTCGTAATATCTCTCTTCAAGCCAATATAAATATGGAGCTTCTCCTCTATGTAGTTCAATTGGCCAAGATGATTTCACTATCCCATCCTCAAATATTTTGCAATCACGAACATCTTCATCTTTTAATGTATATTTACATTTGATGCTGCGTGTTTGACGAACTCCTACTTCACAAGAAGTTTCTCCAATAAAAGCATTTTCACACCCTGGAATGTATTTTCTAAAAAATTCTGCATAACTTTCAAGTTGTTTTCTTGCTTCAATTTCTGAATACGTAAAATGCTCTGGATAAATCATATTCAATTTTTCTGTATCATGATTTATAGCTGTAGCGTTTACTATAAGTTCAGTGTCATTGATTGCTTTAAATGTCCAGATTTTTTTACGTGGTAAAGTTGCTCCAAGTTCTTTTTCGGCTTGACGGATTTTATCAGAAAACTCATCATGGCAAATTGTGTCTTTTCCATAGTAATCCCAAAATTTATTATAGTCAATGTTGCCAAGTTTAAATATAATTGTTGGGTTTTGTACTACACCATCTTTTCCACAAGTAAAATCTTCTCCAGCCATAACTGCTACAATTCCATTTCCACTGGAATCAATTACATTTTTGCACTTTATAATTCCCATACCATTATCTGTAGCAACCACTATACCTTTTATATGAGTTTCTTCCTTTATAATGTCAACTACATACGAATGGTATAATATGCTTGCCCCGCTTTGGGTAATCAGTTCATCTGCTGTTTTCTTCCATACACGAGTTTCATGTACATCTAAATATGTGTTTCCATAAAGCTGAGGTTCAGTTAAACCTCCATTTTCACGCAATTTTTCTTGAAAACGTTTTGTAAATCCTCCCACAATTTGTTTTGGTGGAAAGTTAGGTTGCCCTTGTTTATGAGTTAGGTACAGTCCGCAAATTGTCGCTGACATTCCCGCTACAGCCGAACCTCCACAAAATCCATACTTTTCAATAAGTAGAGTTTTTAATCCCATTTCAGCAGCTGTTACAGTAGCCCCAACACCAGCAGGGCCACCTCCAACAACAACAACATCCACGTCATGAATAACAGGTAGTCGTTCACTTTCTACAAGATTATTTGTCAGCATCCATTGTTCTTTTTTATTCATTTTACACCTCACTTGAATCATATTTTTTAATTGTTAATCTATCAATTTCGTCCCAATCCATTTCAATTCCCAACCCATATCCTTCAGGTGCATGCACATATCCGTCTTTATCTGTACGAATAACAGTTTTTGACCCTATTTCAAAAGGTTCGTATGGGAAAGCTTGCTCAAAGTAACTAGTGTTATTGCATGCAAGCATCATGTGCAAGTTTGCAGCTTGTGTAAGAGTTGCTCCCCAAGATTGCATTTCACAACGCATATTGTTTGCTTGTGCAAGGGCTACGATTTTACGAATACCAGTAAATCCTCCACATCCAGTAATATCCACCCTAACATCAGTCCAAGCACCTTTTTTAATTCCTTCATTAATATCCATTAGAGAAGTAAGAGTGTTTCCTCCACAAGAAATTGGTACATGCGTGTGTTGAATAAGATATTTATATCCTTCTAAATCTCTATCAGGTAGTGGAGCTTCAAACCAAACCCATTCATATTCTTCAAGCAGTTTTGCCATTTTGTAAGCTTCTTCTCGGTTATATTGTGCGTCTGGGTCCAACATAAACTTAATTTTGCCAGCATAATTTTTTTGAATGTTTTTTACTAGCTCATAATCTTTTTCAAAAATTGTATATGGATGAATTTTAATTGCCTTAAATCCTTCTGCTATTGAATCATCAATATATTGCATATATTCTTCATCTGTATCATATAAAGGAGTTGAAGCATAAGATAAAATTTTATCTCTGGAAGCTCCAAGCAATTGGTAAATTGGAAGTTTTGCATATTTACCTACTAGGTCCCAAAGTGCAATATCTATCATTGACATAGCAGGTAGTGGAATAAGTGTTGGTCTTTGTGACATCCAGCTCCAAATTGCTTCTCTGTCTAGAGCTGACTTCCCAATTAGTCCAGGAACATACAAAATTCCTGTTTCCATCATTGATGGGTCAAAACGCTCTTCACAATATGTGATGCCTCCACCAATTCCAACATATCCATCTTCAGTGGTAATTCTACAAATGGTATTTGTTGTAAAGATATCGTTTAAATATTGTGCCCAACGTGGGCGATATGCAGCTTCGTCACCAGTCATAAAAAACTCTACTTTTTTAATTGTTAATGCTTTCATAAAAATTTCCTCCCAAAATATATTTATTATATATTTGTAATATATCATGAATATATTAGTCTTGCAACAAAGTTTAAAATTTTCTATTATATCCATAAATTTTATTAAATTTTTTATGACATATTTTATATAATGATTTTTCACTATGGTAAAATTGTAGTATTTACTAGGCGTAAATTTGGAGTATGAAAAAGATAGATAGCTCTAGAAAAGTTATATAACAAAAAGGAGAATTGAAACATGTATAAATATATTGATTATTATAACGAAAAGAAATATTCAAACTTAACTACTAAAGCGTATGAAATTTTGGAGGAAGGAATTGTTACTTTGGAGCTAAAGCCAGGGCAAACTTATTCTGAAGCAGAACTTAGTACATTTTCTGGAATTGGGCGAACTCCTGTAAGAGAGGCCTTAAAAAAATTGGAGCTTGCTACACTGGTTGAAATAATCCCTAGGCATGGAATTAATATCGCTAAGGTTAGGCTGGAGGATTGTGCATTACAGATGGAAGTAAGAAATATATTGGAGAAACTTGTGATTATGCGTGCTACTAAATTTTCTACGCCAAGCGAACGAGAACAATTTTTAAAGCTTGCAACAGAATACGATAAAGCAACAACAGCAATGGATGCTTTAAGTTCTATACGTATAGACTATGAATTTAATTTATTTGCTGGAGATTGTGCCAGAAACATCTTTGCAAAAACAGCACTTATGCCATTGCAACCTTTGGCAAGACGATTATATTACATGCAATATCATTTCAATGTAGATATTACTAGAGAGATTAACGCTGCCCATAGTGATTTGATGAAACAAATCGCTAGTGGAAATGAACAATTGTCGTTACAAGCACTAGAAGCTTTATTTAAAAATATAAAATTGCTTTCGACTTCAAATGTTCTAATTATATAATATAAGGGGTGAACATTATTCACCCCTATAACATTTGTGGGATATATGTGAGATGGGCCATCTAAAGATATAGGCACAGACTAATTATGAAATACGTACTTTAAATAATGATTTGCCTTCAGCATCATATTTTTTTACAATATTAATTATTTCATTTAACATCCCTGTTATCTCTTTAGAACATTCTTCTGCAAGTTTAGCTCCTTTTTGAGCAGCTTCAAAATCTTTTTTATATATTGCTTCAATTACTATATATCCTTGTTTATGTAGTTTTAAATGAACAGATGAAATTCCATACCATTTTTCTTTTATATCGGGGTTATTTATAATTATACTCTCATAAAAATTTCCAAATTCGCATTTACTACCATTTACTTGAACGGCAACAGGTACTTGTGTTTCTACCATAGTCATAACTTTGTTTAACCATTCTTTATGTGCAACAATAGCCTCCTCTATTTTGGTTATAAATTCTTTGTTAGATAATGGCACTGTCAACATAGTTATTTTTCTTGTAATTTGTTTCATTGCGTCCAAAGCTTCACTTTCAATCTGATTTAGGCTGTTTGCATTTTCATATAATTGATTAATTTTTGACTCTAAAGAGGATGTTTGCATATTCACAATTTCTGTTTCTATAGCAACTGTTGAAATAGCTTCATTAATGTCGGTTATGGAGTTTGTGGCTTGGTGTATAGTCTTATTAATTGTTTTAACTTCCATTATGGTGTCATGATTTGCAAGGAAGTTATCTTGAAATCTGTCATTTAAAATAATTATTTTATTTGATATATCACTTATTAATTGTGTAGTTTCATTTACACTTGTAACTCCTTTGTCTGTGGATTGTCTTATGTCCTTAGTAAAATCTTCCATATTAGATAGTCTAGATTTTGTATCCTCGGCAAGTTTTCTTATTTCATTTGCCACAACAGCAAAGCCTTTTCCTTGCTCTCCTGCTCGGGCAGCTTCAATGCTTGCGTTTAAAGCTAATAAATTAGTTTGTTCAGCAATACTTCGAACCCCTTTAACAATTTCATCAACTTCATCAGATATGGTAGACAAACTTAATATGTTTTGCTCAACATCTTTTACTTTATCTACAACTAAACTATTAATGTCTTTAATGTTTTCTAAATCTTCACCATTTGATTGGCTTATTTTTTCTAGTTTGATAAAGTTCTTAGAAATTTTGTCTAGACCTTTATTAGTTTGCATCATAGCTCCTGTAAGCATATTAAGAGTAGCACTAACTTCCTCTGTCAAACCTAGATTTGTTTCAATTGAATTGATAAAAACCTTTGATATATTATCTAATACTTGTGCATCAAATTCTAAATTTAACCCTATTACACTTATTTCAGAAACTTTCTTTGTTGCAACTATCGTATTTTCATAAATCTCCCGATTAATTTTTAATATATTATCTATTACATCATATAATAGGGAACTTTTCTTATCAAATTTAGGTTCATTATTTATTTTATTTTCCAAATATTTTAAAATAGCTTTTTCTTTAAACATTAATCGTCCTCCATTTGTTGTGATATTTTTTATTCATAATAAAAATATGGTAATAAAATGCTTTTCTTATTATCATTTATATCGAAAGTGCCTTTCAATTTATTTTATCATAGTTTAATTATGATTACTATCATAATTAGCTTAAATATGTATAAAAAAAAACGCCTATTCAATTGAATAGACGTTTTTCGTTTTAATCGGGGTGACAGGACTCGAACCTGCGGCCTCCTGAACCCAAATCAGGCACTCTAGCCAAACTGAGCCACACCCCGATAAGAGCGTGAAACGGGAGTCGAACCCGCGACCCTCTCCTTGGCAAGGAGATGCTCTACCACTGAGCCATTCACGCACATTACTTACTTAAAATACTTTATTATAGTATCATATTATAACAGGAATGTCAATAATATTACAAAAAAATTTTAAACATTATAATTTAGATAGTATTCAGGGACAGAACAGCCCAAAGAGAAATACCTAGAAATTTTAAGAAGTACGCAAGAAACTCCCTTCTTTGAGCTTTAGCCTAGAAGGGAGTTTTTCATCAAGAATAGTATATGTACGAGATAGTTTTATTTGCATAATTTATAAAAGGTTATTTTTGTATATTCTTTTGTATGCTGAGAACATTTTGCCCATTTTTATACTCATACGAAATCTTATCCATACTTTTCTTTACCATAAATATTCCCAATCCTCCAATTTCTCTTTCATCAGCTGAAAGAGTTACATCTGGGTCTTTTCTTCGTAGTGGGTCATGTGGCTTCCCGTTATCAATAAATGTGATAATAACTGCTAAATTTTCCTCTAATATTTCAACTTTTACAGTAACTAGACCAATGGATGGATTGTAAGCATAACGTGCAATATTACTAAATAATTCATCAATAGCAATATCAATTTGTACTTGAGTTTTTGGTGGACAATCAAGTTTGTTCAGCTGAGCATTTACAAATTCTGTTATTTTATCAATATTTTCAATCGTTCCTTTGACTGTCATTTCCTTCATACATCTGATTCTCCTTTAAGTTTTAAATATAACATTGTGATATCATCAAATTGTGGAGCTTTTCCCGCAAATTGGTTTACATCTGTTAATATTCTCTCACAAATTTGCTTTGCATTAAAATTATCCATACTGTCTAATGTATTTTTCAATTTATCTTCACCATATAGTTCATTTTCAAGATTTATTGCCTCAGTTACTCCGTCTGTATATAGGTATATTTCATCTCCTGGATTTAATTGAATTTCATATTTTCTATATTTCATTCCTTCCATCCCACCTAATACAAAACCAGCTCTTGTTTTCAAATATTCAAATTGTTCACCCTTACATCTAATTAAAGGAGGATTATGTCCCGCATTTACATACTCTACAAAACCCGTTTCCAAATTAATAATTCCAAGCCAAGCTGTTACAAACATATTAGCATCATTATTTTCACAGAGCTTTTCATTTGCTAAAGTAAAAACTTTACTAATTTCATTGCCAGTTTCCACGAGACTTTTAATTAAAGTTTTAGATGTCATCATAAACATTGCAGCAGGAATTCCTTTTCCAGAAACATCTGCAACCATAAACGCTAGTCTATTTTCATTTAGAAAATAAAAATCATAAAAATCTCCACCAACTTCTTTTGCTGTATTCATTGAAGCATATAAACTAAACTCTTCTTTGTTTGGAAAAAAATGAGGTAAAGCTGAATATTGAATTGACCTTGCAAATTCTAATTCTTGGTCTATTTGTGTCTCAGCTACAGTAATAAAGTGCTTTAATGCCGATAAAGTACAATTTATTCCATGGGCTAAAGAATAAAATTCTTCCAGAGAGTTTTCGTCAACGATAACCTCTAAGTCACCACTTATAACTTTATCTAAAGAGTAGTTTATTCGTTCTACATTATCTAAAATTAATTTGTTAATTAGTATATAAATCACAATAAATATTATCCCATATTTTATTATTTCAAAACATACTGTGGAAAATAAAGATACGTCTCTTGAAAAGAATACATCATCTTCAGGTATAAGGCCAATTATATAATTGTTATATGCCATTACATACATGCCAAAATAAGGAACATCACCCATATTTAATGAAAATTTTTCACATTGCCCAATGTCAGCCAAATCTTTTTCGACTTCAAATTGTAAAATTTCCTCGGAATTAAAAATTGAACTAATAACGTCATAATTTACACCTGCAATTATGGGATATCCATTTTGGCCGATATGACGATTGTTAGTAATATGTTTTGCTACATATGATATTTCTAGTTGTAACCTCTGTGGATCATAGCCAATTTGTACAAATCCTCCATTAGCTAATGGAACTCCTGTATATTTTCTATACAGTCCATCGTTAATTCCTCTTAATCTTTCATCTTGAGAAAAGCTTTTAGTTGTGCCATCCAATAAAACTAAAAATTCTTTTGGTTTCTCTGCACTACTCATAACAAAACCGACTAGTTGTTCATCTGTCGAAGCACTTACTATTCCGTCTTCATTTATAACATTAATTTCTGTAAGATTGAAAGCAGAAGCTTGCTTTAATAAATTTTGGTTTGTAATTTGATCCAATACACTAAGATTATTTGCTATAGTTTGAGCTGTGTATACTATGTTGGTTTCCAAAGCTTCTACAAGATCTTGTTTTATGTCCTTTATATTTACCTCTAGTAAGTTGGAAGTATCCGTCTTTGAAACTTCTGTTACTATCCACCAGTTAAAAGATGATGTAGCAATAAAAACCATAAATAGACAAATGAATACTCCCTTATGAAATACTTGTGAAATGCTTTTTTTCTCAGATTTGTATGTTTTAACTTCTACAACAATTAACGGTAATATTTTTAATAGAATACCTATAATTATTATATTAAAAATAATTTGCGGAATAGTAGCTATTCGTATAGCTAAAAATATTTCACGCATGTCAAATATATGAGTTGTAAAAAGTATCAAAATATAGATTATTTCTATTACAATAACTGTAAAAATACCTTGGGACAAGGTTGGCCTTTTATTCTTAAGCATATAAACTCGTAAGCTTGCACTACAAACTCCTGCAAATATAGTAATAAATCCTCCTATAAATTGGGAATATACTCCTACTCCTTGCGAAAAAGTTAAACATCTATGTACACCCCCAATAATACCAGCAATAATACCAGCAGGTGCTCCAAAAATTAACCCAGCACACAATACAATACTAGTACTTACATTGATAAGAATCCCCTGGATATATACACTAAAAAAATTATCAAGCATTACCATAATGCCAAAAATTAAACCTATGATAATTTGCTCATACATAGGTTTAAAATTTTTAAAAGGAACGAATTTATATAAAATAATAGAAACAATTATAGGCACAACTAGTGTAATAATTAGTTTTAATATTTCCATCTGTTTTTTCTTATCCTTTTTTTAATTTTCAATGGTTAAAATATCAATAAACCCTGTGCTTTCAAATATTTCCATAATTGTACTGTTAACATTTTTTATAACCATACTTCCTTGTTTATTCATAATCTTTTGTGCTGTTAAAATGACACGTAATCCAGCTGATGAAAGATAATTTAAATCTTTAAAATCAAAAATTAATTTTTTTATTACCTTTAAATCTTCATTTAACTCCATTTCTAACCTAGGTGTTGTTGTGGCATCCAATCTTCCCTTTAATTTTATTTGAAGAGTAGAATTCGTTAAATTTTTTTCAAATGTCATAAAAAATATCCTCCTTATTTGTAATAATGAAATAAAGCTTGATTTTAACTAATTCATTATTTATTTAATTATATTAAAATTATAATACGGGAGTATATCTTTGTCAACCAATAGAAAGGTAATATTTAAGATGTTGATAAAAATCAACATCTTGTAAAAATTTTATATTTTGTTATTTTATGCGGGTCTATATTCTCAGTGTTCTTCAAGTAACATTTTATTGACATTATGTAAAATCTGATCTCTATCTGTTAAAACATTATAAAATCCTTTGCTACAATATAATCTTTGCAAATCTATAGACCTCATATCACTTAATTGAAGTCTTGTAGTCATTCCATTTTTAAAATTGTCAACTTCTATATCCATTTGAAACTCTGGATCTGGTGGTAAAGAATCTTCTTTAACTGAAGTTGTTGGAATAATAACATATTTACTTTTAAAATATTTAAAAACATAACACCAATGGCCACCGTATAATTCTTTTGGAAATCCTCTAGTTAAGTTAAAATATGCTATTTGATGTATTTGAGGCATTTTTTTTGGCCTGTAAAAAGTGGTAGAAGGATCACCTGTTTGTTTTGGCGTTAAATAATCATAAAAATATGATAGTTGTCCAACATGATATTCTAAATCTGTAATAAATCCTTCAATGTCTTGATAATTTTTTAAATCATTTAATGTACTTGCTACATTATTTATTCTTTTTGAAATGTTTTCCATAAAATTCACCCCCTGGTACAAACTTGTATATAGTTCATTTTACCACAAAACAAACAAAATTAAAAGCATATTTTTAAAATATATTATAAAAACTTTGAATTTTTTTGCAAAAGAGAATTATATCCTACTTATTGACAAATTTTAACGTTTTTTGTTCATAATAATAAGAAAAGACATTTGAAAAGTAGTTCACTAAATATTTTATATAATTTCATGAATATTTGTCATACAACCTTATACCCGTCCATATATATGTATTATTAAGGTTAATTTAAATTTAAAAGGAGGAACTCTATGTCTAGTCATAAATTTGTAGTGGTAAAGCTTGCTGATTTTAAAACGCCTGCTATCATGTTGGCAATAGCTATTGGTGCATTTGCAGTATTTTTAACAGCTGGAACGAATGATAACAATAGTGTTTTAAGCGAAACTTTTTCACCCTCTGGATATGAAGACGGAATATATACAGCAAATCTTGATTTTTCTGATGCAAATATGGATCTTGTAGTAACTGTGAAAGATGAATATATATTATCCGTAGCATTAGATAATTTTGATGAAACAGAAAGAGCATTATATAGTGATTTAAACAATAATATTTCTTTGGTTAATCAATATGTAACACAAACACAATCTTTAGAATTTCCAATAAATGAAAATATTTCAGCATCAGCTAAAATTTTGATGGATGCTACTCGTGTTGCTTTGTCAGAAGAAGCAGATGCGAACTTAACAACTACATATAAATCACCTTTATTAGAAAATCATTCTGAAGATGAAAATATTGAACCTAATAATATTGAATTATCAAATGATGCCAGTTAATTACTGGAGATAATATATGTGTAGGCCACGGACAATTGTCCATGGCCTATTTTTTTTTGTATAATGAAAACCCCAGGCTAGGCCTGGGGTTCAAAAAAGCTTATAGCTTTAAGTATATTATGTAAGCCTCCGAGGGAATAATTTTAATGGTCTGGCAACCAAAACCCGAGGAGGCATCCCAAATGGACAAGAATAGTTTAACACACACTAAATGGAATTGCAAATATCATATTGTGTTTGCACCAAAATATAGAAGACAAATAATATATGGTAAGATTAAAGTTGATATAGGAAGGATACTAAGGCAGTTATGCGAGTACAAAGGAATTGAAATAATTGAGGCAAGTATATGTTCAGACCACATACACATGTTAATTAGTATTCCACCTAAGTATAGTGTATCTCAAATAATGGGATATTTAAAAGGAAAAAGTGCTTTAATGATATTTGATAGGCATGCGAATTTAAAATATAAGTATGGAAATAGGCAGTTTTGGTGCAAAGGATATTATGTAGATACTGTAGGTAGGAATAAAAAGGCAATACAAGAATATATAAAAAACCAGTTGCAAGATGATATTGTAGGAGATCAGATAAGTATAAAAGAATACATTGACCCGTTTACGGGTGAAACAGTAAAAGGACGCAAATAAAATAAACCCCTTTAGGGGTAGCGTGAAAAAATATACAGTTGTCAGACCATTCAGTGTGTCTTAAGACACAGTTAGTAACAAGCCCTTAAAGGGCAAGTAAAACCACCCGTTAGACGGGTGGTTTTTATTATACATCTATAATCAAATATATCAATTACTGATAATCAAGTTTTTCTGAAATTATAATGTTTTTTTCTTTTAATTTTGCATTAGTGACTTCTTTCATAAGACTATAAATAACAGCTACTGCTGGAACACCAATAAGCATTCCCATAATTCCAAATAGGTTGCCACCAACTAGTATTGTAATCATAACCCAAAGACCAGGCAATCCAATGGAGCTACCTACAACTCTAGGGTATATCAAGTTTCCATCAATTTGTTGCAAAACAATTATAAATACGATGAACCAGATTGCTTTCATAGGGTTTGATGTGTCTGCCATAAAAACTATGAATGTTGCTGGAAATGCTCCAAAGATTGGTCCAACAATAGGAATTACATTTGTTGCTCCTAAAATTATACTTACTAAAAGAGCATATGGAAAGTTAAGTATTGTCATTCCTATAAAAGATAACGTTCCTAAAATAAAAGCTTCTGTAATCTGACCTGTTATAAACTTAGAAAATGCACCGTCAACTACGTATCCTACATGCACTAAATAATTCGCTACTTTTTCAGGTAAGAATGCAAAAAATAATTTTTTAACTTGAATTACAAGACTTTCTTTAGCTGCTAAAAAGTATAAGGAAAAAACAAATACTATAACGGAATTAGTAATGCTTGTGGTAAATCCTACTAAGAAATTCGTGATTGCAGGAACAATTTTTGATATTATATCAGTTAATAAAGTTGCAAAGTTTTTTAATGCTTCTTCTACTTTGCTCCATATTTCAGCTAATTCTTTACTAGATATATTTAGATCATTTAAATTTTTAAGTTCAGCCAAAATTTTATCAAATTCCTTAGTACTTATTTCTTGTATTAAAGTATTTATACTAGACCATAATTGCGGAACAACTGCTACAACAAGCAATATTATTACTCCGATGAAAATTGTATAAGATGAAATTAAAGCTATTGCGGGTTTTAATTTATCAAAACGTGAAGTTCCTCCGTTATATTTAATAACTTTATCACGTATGAAATTATATGGACCTTTTAATATATAAGCAAATACAAAGCCATATATAATGGGATTTAATAAATCTACGATAAATCCATACGAACTATTAACGATGTTTAAATTTGTTAACACTAGAAATAATATTATTGCGTAAGTTGCAATAATAATACTTTCTTTTATTCTGTTTTTGTTCATAATTATACTCCTATTCTATTGTTTTTTTTGTAAATTACTCTTAAATATATATGTAAGCTAGGAGTATTTAATGACTTGTTTATTAGCAAAATAACAAATTTACTCATGAAAAAGAAAAAAAAGAGGCCTATTAGACCTCTTTTCAGATCATTTTTATTCTGGATTTGGTGCATTAACTGGACAAACAGCAGCACAAGCTCCACATTCAACACAATTAGAAGCATCTACCACATATTTAGTTTCTGCTTCTGAAATACATCCAACAGGACATTCTGCTTCACAAGCCCCACATTTAATACAACTATCATTAATAGAATATGCCATAATTATACCCTCCCAAACATTAACACTGAAATATTAATCAACCAAATTTTTATAATTCCAAAGTTGTTTATAAAAGTTTCCACATTTACAAATATAGTGGATTTAGTTCTTTTATAGCAACAACTTATAAAACATATTATCACACTATAAATTCTTTGTCAACATCAGTTTATAATTTTTTTTTGCCATTTAAATGCATGGGTATCATTTTGAACATAGCTAAAATATGCTGAATATGAAGTCCCGTCATAATTTTTTAAATTTTTAAATCCAACTTTTCCATTATTTAATAATAACTCTACCATCATAGGGGTTACTTCTTTCCCTAAAGATTTAATGTACCAATCGTCTTTCCATATAGTAAATTTACATCCACTTCGCCAATTAGTACACCCAAAAGCTTTATTACTCTCAACTACATCACTATTGCACAAAGGACATTTACCTAAACTATTTTTGCTTGAAACACTCATTCTAGGGGAAACATCATCATTTTTTATAAGCTCTACAGATTTTTTTGTAAATTCAATAATGTTTGTTAGGAACTCATCTTTTTTAAACTGTTGCTTTTCTATGTCAAATAACATTTTTTCAAGCTTTCCTGTATATTCCAAATCCATCAATTCTTTAATAGGAAAATTATTTACTATCATTTTACCTAACTCTGTACAAGTTAGGTTTTTAGATTTTGTAGTTATATATCCTGTTGATTTTAATTTTGTTATAGTATCAGCTCGTGTTGCAGGAGTTCCAATACTAAATCCATTTAAAATATTTTTTACTGCGTCATCTTCGTTATTATACTTCTTTCCACAAGTTTCCATTATCTTAAGCAAAGTCTTCTCTGTATGTAACTTTGGAGGCTTTGTATCAATTTTATTAACTTTAGAATTAGTAATTTCAAGAATATCATTTAAGTTGACGTTTGGAAGTAATGTATCTTTAGTACTTATGTCTTCAACTATTTTCCATCCTTTTGCAAGCTCAACTTTTCCCTTAGATATAAACACACCTTTTATATCTCCATCAGGTTTGGAAATAATTTTGGTTTCTTCATATTCTGCAATAGGCAAAAATTGCATTATAAATCTATCTTTAACTGCAAGATATACAATTTGTTCGTCTGGACTTAAGTTTTTAGGCTTTATATAAGTTGGAATTATAGCACTATGACTTTCTACTTTAGAATTATCAAATATTCTTTTTGTATTGATAAATTTAATTTGAGGTTCATATGATAAGCCGATTTTGAGAGCATTTAAAACTTTTTCTGTTTTATTAATCAAAGTTTCTTCTAATGCAACACTAGCAGTTCGGGGATAAGTTATATACTTTTTTTCGTATAAAGTTTGAGCAATTTTCAAAACTTTATCTGATGTGAATGTTTTATACTTACTTGTAATATGACCTTGTAAGTTTGATAAGTTAAATAACAAAGGAGGATACTCTTTTTTCTTTTCCACTTCTTTTGCAATAATTTGTGCCTTGCTTAAATCTTTTTGTATCTGTAATAAATAAGCTTTATTATCAAATTTTTCATTATATTTATCTTTATCAACTTGTTCATAATATATACCTTCAAGTTCATTTCCTTCTAAAATTTTCAATTTTACTATTAATTTATAATAAGTAACACTTTTAAATTCTGCTATTTCTTTGTCTCTATCATATATAATTTTCAAAGTTGGCAACAGTACTCTACCAATATTAATCATTTGTTTAAAGTTGCCATATCTTAACGAGGCAACAGATGTTAGATTTATCCCTATAATCCAATCTGCCCATTGTCGGCTCATTCCAGCATCTTGCAAAGACTTTAAAGTGGAATTTGGCAATAGATTGGACATTCCTTTTTTTACAGCGTCTTCAGTCCATTCATTGATCAAAATTCTATAAATGGGCTTTTTAACATTAAAATACAAAAATAGCTCATCAGCTATTAATTGACCTTCTCTATCATAATCAGTAGCTGATACTATACTATCTATATCTTCTCTATTTATCAACTCTTTTATAATGTTTAGCTGATGTATTGCTCCTTCATCCGGCAACTCTTTGTTTTTTGAAGATGTCTTTATTTTATATTCAAAGTTTGACGGAATAAATGGGAATTTATCAAATCTCCAAATTTTCATTGTTTCATCATAGTCTTTGGCATCATATAGTTGAATTAAATGTCCAAATGCCCAAGTTATAACATATTCTGTGCCTTCAAAATATCCGTCTTTTCTGCCTTTAATTTTAAAGGCATCTGCTATATTTTTTGCTACGGATGGTTTTTCTGCTAGTATTAGTTTTTTCATAATTACATTCCATTTTCCTCATAAAGTTGTTTCATTTCATCAATGGTATAACAAGGTTTTTTAGTATGCATAATAAAATGGCAATTATGGCAAACAGGTACAAGATCTTCTTCAGGATTTACATCAAGATTATCATATTCTTCATTAGATGATTTCATATTGTGAATATCAATTAATCGTTCAAATTTATTTCCATAGGTATAACCATAATCTGTACCACAAACCTCACAAATAGCTCCATAATACTCTAAACAAATTGTTTTTAATTCTTCCCACAATTTAATTTTGGCAATAGTTTCCTCTATAGGAATTATAGTAGTAATTTTCTGATTTTCTTCCATAGAAATAATGTTAGTGTCTTCTTTTTCAGGATTAACACTAATATTACTTTGTATAGAAATAGTATCCACTTTTTCATCTTTAGGAATAATATTACTTAGTTCAACAGAGTCGATACCCACTTTTTCATTTTTAGGAATAATACTACTTAGTTCAACAGAGTCGATATCCACTTTTTCATCTTTAGTGATAATGTTATTTAGTTCAACAGAGTCGATATCCACTTTTTCATTTTTAGGAATAATACTGCTTGGTTCAACAGAGTCGATATCCACTTTTTCATTTTTAGGAATAATACTACTTGGTTCAACTGAGTCGATATTTGCTTTTTCATCTTTAGGGATAATGTTATTTAGTTCAACAGAGTTGATATCCACTTTTTCGTCTATGGAAATAGTGTCATCATTTTCCTTTTCAATTTTTTTATCACAAATTTCTGGCTTAATTTCTTTATCAGAAATATCGGCAAATAAGCCCATTACAAAATCATCTATAGACTTTACTTTTGGTTTTTCTTCCATATGTTCTCCTCTTTTATTAATTTCATCAGTGTTCATTTTTAAAGTTATCTTTGAAGTAATTAGTTTATTTTTAGTATTAAGACTATCCATTGCAGCAAACAATTTGGGGCTAATAGTCCATTCAAAAGATTTATTTGAATTAAACCATCCTACAAAAACAATATTCCACCATAAAACTTCATCTTTTATTTGGGGAGGATCAATTTTTGTATGTGTTTTTATTCTTTTGCTTAATGAAGTTACTACCTCCTTGAAAGGATATTTTTCACTATATCCATCTTCGACTGATAAATCTAATGATTGAATGCACTTACCACCAGCCAAATACATTCGTAAAAACAAATCTTGATTTTTTTGAGTGAATATCTTTTCGTTTAAGAATATTTCTTCCCACATATTAATTGAAATATCAACTTCATTCCAATTATATGATGGCTTAATTTCTTCTGAAGAAGTACTTTCTACTAAATCTTTTTTTATAACAGGAGTATTAGGCACTATTTTGTTAGGTGTATAATTATATTCTTTAAGTCTATTCTCGCAAAATTCTAATATATAATCAGGAAATAAACTTTTATAATCCTCTTTTAAAATAAGTGCTTCAATTGATAAATCTAACCGCTGATATTCCCACAATACACTAAAGTCCATAGTATTAGCATCGGTCATAATATACTTGAGTGATGCTTCATATCCACCATACTTATTAATTTGTGTAAGCAATCCAGACGATTTATATTTTACTTCTGTAGCAATACGCTTATAAGTATTAATAACTTCCTTGTTAAACTTTTGCTTAAGGGAATCCTTGTTTTTTGACATATACTATCGTCCTTTCTAATTTTTAACGTTTCTAGCAAAAAGTCCCAACCTATATAGACAATGGGATGAATTGCCTTTTATCTACAATAATAAAAATAGTTAATGAATCAAATGATTTAAATTATCGTAAATAAGGCAGATACCATAAATAATATAGTACCTTTATTACTTTGTCTAATCAATTTTATTCATAACAATAAAAACTTTAATATTGTTATGATAACTGAAAATTAAATTTACATAAGTACTTGGATATAAAGGTTATATTTACTATTATATCCATTTATTTCAAGTTTTACGTCTTTAACATGCAAAAATCTTATTAAAATATAAAGAAAAAGATAGAGTAAAGCTTGAAAGCCTTACTCTATCTTTATTATTCGCTATTTAGGATAAAAGGCCAAAGGTCTTTTCTTCTTGTATGGATTTAGGAACAGCATGACTAAATCTGCTATTGATGATAACGGATTTAGGAACAACGTAACTAAATCTGTTATTCGTGATAAGGGAAAAAGCGTTTTGAGCTTTTTCTCTTATTTGTTTTCTATTTCTGTAATCATATCAACTCTCATTTGATGTCTATTACCCTCAAATTGAGCATCAAGCCAACTGTCTACAATCATTTTTGCAAGCTCAACTCCAACTACTCTAGCTCCAAAAGCAAGAACATTAGTATCATTATGTTGGGTTGAAAGCTTAGCAGAATATGGTTCTGAACATACAACTGCTCTAATTCCTTTTATTTTATTTGCTGCAATTGAAATTCCAATTCCTGTTCCACAAATTAAAATCCCTTTGGTAACTTCTCCTGAAATTATCAGATTACCAACTTTTTCAGCCCATATTGGATAGTGTGTGCTTTCAGAACTATTTGTACCTACATCAGTGACATCGTACCCTTTAGATACTAAATATTTAACAATTTCATTTTTCATATCTACTGCTACATGGTCATTTCCTATTGCAATTTTCATGATAAATATCTCCATTTCATATATAGTATTTTTATATTGTGTTACAATGATTTGCCTAAAAGTCCTGCACCTATAATTCCAGCATCATTTCCAAGAGTAGCCGCTTTTATTTTTGTTTTTAATTCTACTCCTCCATATAAATTTTCATTTAAATATTTAATAACTGGATTAATTAAGTTTTCTTTTTGAGCACTCATTCCTCCACCTAAAACTACTATTTCTGGTTGAAGAATATTAATTAAATTTAAAATTCCTATTCCGATAAATTTAAAATATTGATCAAGAACTTCATTTGCTATTTTGTCACCAGCTTGAGCTGCTTCAAAAATTATTTTAGCATTAATCTCTCCGCCATTTGCTAGTTCTTTTATTTTGCTATCTTTATTTTCAATTGCTATTTTTGTATCTCTTATAAGTGCAGTTGCCGAAGCATATTGTTCCCAACATCCTTTTCTTCCACATCCACACATATATTCACTTTCAAGTGAAATAGTATGGTGTCCAACTTCTCCTGCACCAAAGAATGCTCCACTGTATACTTTGCCATCAATAATAATACCTCCTCCAACTCCTGTTCCAAGGGTAACTACGATAGCATTTTTTGCACCTTTTGCAGCTCCGTTTATTACTTCTCCTAAAGCAGCTACATTTGCATCATTTTCAACATATATAGGCAAGTCTATATATTTTTGAATTTCCGTCTTTACATTTGTATTGTTAAATGTTGGCAGGTTTGGAGATGTTAAAATTATTCCATCTTTTGGAACAGTAAGTCCTGGGCAACCAATTCCAATTGAATCAACATCTTTTTCAGATATATTTTCTTTTTTCATTACTTCTTTACACAAAAAAGCCATGTCTTTTAATATTTCACTAGTTGGTCTTTCAACTTTCGTATCACATACCGCTGTTTGAACAATTTTATATTCTTCATTAATTAATCCAACCTTAATTGTTGTTCCACCTAAATCTACACCAATATAATACATTTATTCTCCTCCAGTATTTATTAACAATTTTTTTAGAGTTAATTAGTTTTTTCAAGGATTTTGCAGGTTTTTCATTAGACGTTCATTTAGTGCTTCTGCTGCATTATATCCCATCTTTTTTTGCCTAAAATTTATAGCTGCAGTTTCACATATAATAGCAATGTTTCTGCCAGGCCTTATAGGAATTCGATTTGTAACAATATTTACACCTAAAATATCAGTGTATTCATTTGTCAATCCAAGCCTATCATAGCTTTTTTTCTTATTCCAAAGTTCAAGCTCAATAACTAAGTCTATAGGTTTAGTTTCTTTTACTGCCCCAACACCAAATATTTGTTTGATATCAACTATTCCAATTCCTCTTACTTCAATAAAATGACGTATTACTTCTGGTGAGGTCCCAATTAATGTGTGCTCAGACACTCTCTTTATTTCAACAGCATCATCAGCCACTAAGCGATGTCCTCTTCGTACTAATTCCAAAGCAGTTTCGCTTTTGCCAATTCCACTTTCTCCTTTTATTAAAACACCTTCTCCGTAAATATCCACTAAAACTCCGTGAAGAGAAATCCTTGGTGCAAGTTCCATTTGAAGCCATCTATTTACTTCAGCTACAAAAGTTGTTGTTGGAAGACATGTTTTAAATAAAGGAATTTCTTGTTTTTTAGCACATTCAAGCATTTCTGGAAAAGCATACACATCTTTTCTGCATAAGATTATACAAGGGATTTCTTTATATGAAAATAATCTTTCAATACATTCTTTTCTATGCTCTGAATCCATTTTTGCAAGATAAGTATGTTCTACCTTACCGATAATTTGTAGCCTTGTAGGGTCAAAATAATCGAAAAAACCTGCCAATTGTAAAGCGGGCCTGTTTACATCATCATCTGTAACGAGCCTCTTATCATATACAATATCTGGTGTTAAAGGTTCTAATTCAAAATTCTCAACTAATTTACTTACACTAACTGAATACATTTGTAACCCTCCCTCGGCTATTTACCTATTATAGCACTAATGAAAACATCATGAAAGTTATAATTTGTTAAACTTTAATTAAAATACTTGTAGATATTTCCAGCTAAATTACTTGAAATCCCATCTAATGTTGCAATTTCATCTGAAGTTGCTTTTTTTATGTTTGCTATACTTTTAAAATGATTTAACAATATTTTTTTTCGTACTTTTCCAACACCTTTTATATTATCTAGTTCTGATTGAAGCTGTCCTTTGTTTCTTAAGTTTTTGTGATATTCTAATGCAAAATGATGAACTTCATCTTGAATACGATTAATTAGTTTAAAAACTTCGCTTCTTTTATCAATATTAAGTTCTTTTTCTTTAAATATTAAATCTTTTGTCTTATGGTTCTCGTCTTTAACCATTCCACATATTGGAATTTCCAGATTAAGTTGCAACAAAACTTGTTTAACAGCATTAACATGGCCTTTCCCACCATCAATCAGCAGTAAATCTGGCATTTTCTGTATATTGCTAAGTCTTCTCTCAAGAACTTCTTGCATGCTCAAATAATCGTCTGGAGTAGTTGTACTTTTAATTTTATATTTTCTATAGTCCTTCTTATTTGGCTTACCATTTTCAAAGACAATTCTTCCTCCTACGGAATATACACCTTGTATGTTTGAAATGTCGTATGCTTCAATTCTCGTTGGTACGGAAGGTAACTCTAGTAATTCTTGTAGCCCTTCTAACGCTAGTAATATTCTTTCCTCTTTTTTCTTTAGTTGATCTCCAAACTGATGAAACGTAACTTGTGCGTTTTTTATTGCAAGTTCCAACAAATTATGTTTATCACCTTTTTTTGGAGAAACAATATTTACTCTACTTCCCTTTTTATATGTTAAAAATTCTAGTAATGTATCTTGTTCAGCAGGAATAACTTGAACAATTATTTCTTTTGGAATGAATATAGCTTCATTATAAAATTGCATAACAAAATTTCTAAATATATCTTCAATTTTATCATCACTAGAATTTTTAAACATAAAATGTTCTCTTCCAACTAGTTTACCTTTTCTTACAAAATAAACTTGAATTAAAGTATCTTGTGAGCCTTTTGCAAAAGCAATTATATCTTGATCATTCAAAGAATTATTTATACTTAAATGTTTTTGCTCAATATTTTTTATAAGCTGGATTTGGTCACGAAGTATTAAGGCTTTTTCAAAGTCTAGTTGTTCGGATTGAAAAAACATTTCTTGTTCTTTTATTTTTATTATTTCTTTGTAGTTTCCTTTTAAAAAACTAGTTATTTCATCAACAATAACTTTATATTGTTCTTGATTTATTTCTCCTATACAAACACCTTTACATTGGCCAATATGATAATTTAAACATGCTCTATTTTTACCAATATCTCTGGGCAAATTTTTATTACAACTTCTTAAAGACCACATTTTCTTTATAAGCTCTACATATTCCCACATAGATTTTGCATCAGTGTAAGGCCCAAAATATTTTGCCCCATCTTTTTTGACTGTTCTAGTCACAATTATTTTAGGGAATGAATTGTTTGTATCTATCTTGATATATGGATAGTGCTTATCATCTTTTAATTTAATATTATATTTAGGCTTGTAGGTTTTTATTAAATTACACTCTAAGCTCAGTGCCTCCACATTTGAGTTGGTTAGAATATATTCAAATGAAGCTATGTTTTGCACCATTTGTTTTACCTTTATAGAATGGCTAGATGAATTTTTAAAATATTGTGATACCCTATTTTTTAGATTTACAGCTTTACCTACATAAATTATTTCGTCCATGCTGTTCTTCATAATATAAACGCCTGCGGTATCTGGTAACTGTTTTATTTCATATTCTATGTCAAACATAAGTTATTCCTTTCTTATTATTAGTTATTTAAATTGCAACTATAAAAGATAGAGTGGCATATCAATGTACTGACTTTCAATAGCCTCCACTTTTAAGAGGAGGTGCCACGATAGTGCCATAGGGGTCCAAACAGTATTGTATAGTTCTTTAATAAGTTACAATATTAATTATATATTACAATAAAAGGTTAACTTTTGCATTAAAATAAAATTTATGGTATAATTTGTTACATGAGTTATACATATAAATTTTAAGGGAGGAATTATTTTGAAATTATTAAAGAAAAAACCATTCTTATTAGGAATAGGACTGGTTATAGCAATTACTGGACTTCAATCTCCAGCCTATGCAGATGTTATTAAGTACGTTGATGCTTATTTCAATGATATTAAAATATCAGTAAATAATCAATTTAAATCAGTTTCAGCAGAGCCATTTATTTCAGGTGGAACTACATATGTAGCAGTACGTGATATTACAAATATATTTGGATTCGATGTTAACTGGAATTCATCAGAAAACGTTGTTGAAATTATAGCTCCTAATGTTGGAAATACATCATCTTTGGAAAGAGAAATTGCTATGTTGCAAAATCAGTTAAAAATTGCCAATGATAAGCTTTTACAACATGAAAATACTGTAAGTCCAGATGAAGAAATAAAAGAAATATTACGAGAAATCGATTTAGCATTAGAAGATATTTTCTATGATGAATATGATATCGAATGGTTCTTTAATTTGACAGAGAGAAGTAATTATATAGATTTACAAGTTGAATTTGATGCAGATTATTATGATTATGAATATGATAAAATGACTGTACTACAAATGGAAAAACTTGTGGAAAAAGCTTGTGAACATGTACTTACTATGTTAAAAGATTCTGTCCTTGAGGATATATTAATTAAAGGTGAAGTTATAAATGCTGATAATCAAGATATCCTAGGAACCTTTAGGTATGATGATAATGAAATCGAGTATGATGTTGAAATATCAGAAACTATTCTAGGTCTATTTGCTCAAGATGTATATTATGATGTAATTGACTCTGACTATGATGAAAAAATGCCTGACTTCCATTTGGCAGATGGTTCAAATAGTGATCCATATAGAATTAGTACAGAAAATCTTTATATTACTGAGAAAAATGGTAATTATACATTTGAAGTTCTTGTAAATCTAAGTACAAATTATGAAAAATATTGGAACGCTAGTGATGTGTTGGATGACGAGTTGGATGAAGATGATTGGGATACAGATCCACGTGATTTTGAAGACTTTATGTTTGATATTGCAGATTATATAGCAGATGAATTTGACTTAGATATTGAAGACGATATTTCAGGATATATTGTATCAGAATATAATTTAAGTGATGTAATAGTTGCATATGAAGATGGAAAAATTGAATTCAAACGAGTAAAATAACAGATTTAGTTACTAAGAAAGAGGATGAGCATATCATCCTCTTTTCTACTTCTTCAAAAACAAATCTATTTGTCTTATATAAATTTTATATATTTCGTGATACAACATTTTCACTTCTAAACATAGTAAATATTTCCCTGAAATTACATATTATAATTTTTTGGTTTTGCCGATAACATATATATTAGGGGAGGTGCTACAATGCAAAAAAAAAATTATAAAATTATTATAATTTTATTAAACATGTTTTTATTAATACCTTTAATTTTCTATGGAAGCTATTTTTTATTTAATTTTAATTTACCTAGAGAAACTTGGATAATAATATCACCAATATTATTAGACAAGTTTTTTGATCTAAGTTTATTAAGCGGGGGAATTTGTATTGTAGGCGCAATAAAAAGAAAGCCCTATATGTATTTGTCTTTAGTTAACTGCATTGCTGTAATATTATCAATGGTTCAAATTAGGGATATAATGCATAACATAACTACAATGAAATATGTTCATTTAGGAATTTTAATGGCTATAATAAGTTATTCTGTGATTTTTTGCACAGGATATGTATTAATTAACAAAAGAAAAAAATTAACACAATTATAATAAAAACAAGAAAAAGGGACGAGAAATATGTCCCTTTTTCTTGTTTTATTTATACTTAAGTCGTAGCTTGCTTTAATTTTTCTGTTTGATCTACCGTTGATAAGGTTGAAATAATCTCTTCAATATCTCCGTCTAAAACTTGATCGAGCTTATGGAGTGTGAGCCCAACTCGATGGTCTGTCACTCGTCCTTGGGGAAAATTATAGGTTCTTATACGTTCACTTCTATCTCCTGTACCTATTTGGCTTCTTTTTTCAGCTGCAAGTTCTGAATGTTGTTTTGCGAGCTCAAGCTCATAAAGTTTTGCTCTCAAAACTTTCATCGCTTTATCCTTATTTTTCAACTGGGATTTTTCGTCTTGACAAGATACGACAATTCCTGTTGGCATATGAGTAATTCGTACAGCAGAGTCTGTCGTATTAACACTTTGCCCACCGTTGCCCGAAGAACGAAATACGTCGACTCTTATATCATTAAGATTGACATCAACATCAACTTCTTCGGCTTCTGGAAGAACAGCAACAGTTACTGTTGATGTATGAATACGTCCGCCTGATTCTGTAGTTGGAATACGCTGAACTCTATGCACTCCACTCTCATATTTTAACTTTGAATATGCGCCGTCACCTTTAATCATAAATATAACTTCTTTAAATCCACCTATCCCACTTTCATTTATATCCATCAATTCGCTTTTCCATCTGCTACGTTCAGAAAATCTATTATACATTCTATATAAATCAGCTGCAAATAGTGCGGCTTCATCTCCTCCAGCACCTCCTCTGATTTCAACGATAACGTTTTTATCATCATTAGGGTCTTTTGGAATTAATAACAATTTTAATTCATTTTCTAAAGGTTCAATTTTCTTTTTATTTTCTGCCAACTCTTCTTTAACTAAATTTCTAAAGTCTTCATCCATATCATCTTCGAGCATCAGGAGTGCATCATCTATGTCGTCCAATGTTTTTTTATATTCCCTATATTTGTCTACAATAGGTTGCAATCCACTATGTTCTTTCATAAGTTTTCGCCAAGTTTCTTGGTCAGATATAACTGCGGGCTCATTTATTTTACTTCCTATTTCATTAAATTTTACTACTAACTCCTCTATTTGATCAAACATCATATCACCTCTTTAATTTTCTCATTCAAAACAAGGGAAATTTTCTATTATTATTTTGTAGCAATAACAACTCTATCTTTTCCTGATAAATCTTTTATAACTTGTATGTCATTATAATTATTTTCATATAGCAATTTGCTAACATTTTTAGCCTGATTAAATGCAATTTCAAAGGCGATAATTCCGCCTTCACGCAAATAATTATGTGCATCTTTTGAGATAATTTCATAAAAAGTTAATCCATCATTATCATCTGTAAGAGCTATTTTAGGCTCACAATGCAATTCCTTCATCAAAAATGGTGTCTCATCTTTAGTAATATAAGGTGGATTAGATATTACTAAATCTAAGAGTTCGTCTTCAAGAGTGAATTCATTAAAAACATCACTATTAATGATCGATATCCTATCTTGATAATTATATATGTTTATGTTTTTGTTTGCAACCTCTAAAGCCTTTTTACATATATCTATACCAACAATTTTTAAATTATTTATATAATGTGCTAGTGCTATACTAATACAGCCTGAACCAATACCAATTTCAACTGCATTTTTTAATGATTTTGTCTTTGAAATCTCAATAATTTGTTCAACTAAAGTTTCAGTATCTTGTCTGGGAATTAAAACCCGTTCATCTACATAAAAATTAAGACCCATAAATTCTTGAGAATTTGTAATATATTGCAAAGGAATTCCTTGAGTACGTTTTGCCACCAAATAAATGTATGACTGTTTAATATGTTCAGGAACAATCTTATCCCGATTCATTAAAATCCAAGTGTAATCTTCATCAAACAAATGCATCATTAAAAGTCTAGCATCAATTATAGCATCCTGCTTTTTATAATTAATAAAAATATTTTCACCTTGTTTAATAAGATTTCCAATTGATATTTGATTACTCATTATCTAAAACCCCCTTAACTGCAGCAATTGCTACCTCTATTTGACTATCGTCTGGCTCTAATGTAGTAAATCGATATTGTAACCACATACCAGGTTTACTTAAAAATTTTGCAACAACATTATCTTGTTTTATTCTTGCCCATCTTATAAATTCGTATGAAATTCCTGCAACAATAGGAACCATAATAATTCTTATAAGAGTTCTAACCCATATTACTTGAGTTGTAAAAATACTGAATACAAGTATACTTACAATCATTACTATAAATAGAAAACTTGTTCCACAACTTTTATGGAGTCTTGAACAAGTTCTTACATTTTCTACAGTAAGTTCTTTATTTTGCTCCAGACAATTGATTGTTTTATGTTCTGCACCATGATACTCAAAAGTCCTTTGTATATCGTTTACTTTACTTATTAGTTTCATATAAATTAAAAAAATTAAAATTCTTATAAAACCTTCAATTAAATTTTGTATGAAAGAAGAAGGAATAAAGGGTCTGAAAATTTGACTCAATAGCATAGGTAAAATCATAAAAATTGATATTGCTAATATAAAAGATATTGCCATAGTAATAGCTAATAGAACCTTTTCGCTAACTTTTTCTTCCAACCATTTTTCAAATTTAGAAGTTTCTTCAGTCTCGCCATCATCAAAAAATTCTGCAGAGTATGATAGCGTTTTTGTCCCTACTATCATTGACTCTAAAAATACTATTACTCCACGTAAAATTGGTAAATTTAAAAATTTATATTTTTTTAATAAGCTTGTTGAGTTTTTCACGTCAACAGCTATCGTTTTATCTGGCTTACGTACTGCCACAGCATATTTAGTTGAACCTTTCATCATAACTCCTTCAATTACTGCCTGACCGCCTATATCTATTCTGCTCATATTCCCACCCTTTTTTAAAAATTTTTTATATAAATTGCAAAAAAATGGTTGAGCTTAATCTCAACCATTTTTTATAAACTATTTAACATTATATCTTTTATTAAATTTATCAACTCTACCTTTTGCTTGAGCTGCTCTTTGTTTACCTGTATAAAATGGATGACATTGTGAACAAACTTCCACACGAATTTTGTCTTTTGTGGAACGTGTTACAAAACTATTGCCACAATTGCAATGTACTGTTACTTCTTCATATCTTGGTTGAATTTCTTTATTCATAGTAAAAACCTCTCTTTTGTTATATTGTTAATTCTAACTAACAATTCATATTTTCATTATCGCAATTATACCATAAAATATTTTTTATTGCAACATTAAATACTAGTTTTAAATTGTGAAATAAATTTTTTGTTTGTTTCATTTTTTAACATTGATTTAATCAGATTGTCTGTTGCTTCCGCAGAATTTCCTTTGCTCAATTCATTTCTCATTTGATATGATACGCTCATTTCTTCCTGCGTTAACAATAAGTCATCTCTTCTTGTTCCTGATTTATAGATATCAATTGCTGGAAAAATTCGTCTTTCAGAAAGAGAACGATCTAAGACTAGTTCCATATTTCCAGTTCCTTTAAATTCTTCAAAAATCACATCATCCATTTTGCTTCCTGTATCCACTAAAGCTGTACCTAAAATAGTTAAACTTCCGCCATTTTCTATTTTACGAGCTGCTCCAAAAAATTTCTTTGGCATGTATAAAGCTGCGGGATCGAGTCCACCAGAAAGAGTTCGTCCACTTGGAGTTGTAGTTAGATTATAGGCCCTAGTCATTCTTGTAATGCTATCTAAAAGAATAACTAGATCTTTTCCTTGCTCAACCATTCTTTTTGCTCTTTCTAAAACCATTTCTACTACCTGTTTATGATGTTCTGGGGGTTCGTCAAAAGTTGAGGCTATAACTTGCACATCACGACCAATAATACTACGTCTTATATCTGTTACTTCTTCGGGACGTTCATCTATAAGTAATACAATTAGAGAAATATCGGGATAATTATTTGTAATAGCATTTGCGATATGTTTTAATAGAATGGTTTTTCCAACTTTAGGAGGTGCAACTATAAGGCCTCTTTGACCTTTTCCAATAGGTGCTATAATATCAATTATCCTAGTTGATATTATTTTTTCTTTATATTCTAAGTTTAATCTTTCATCTGGAAAAACGGGGGTTAAATTTTCAAAATTAGGTCTAGACTTAATTTGCTCTGGATTATCTCCATTTACATTATGCACATAAAGTAAAGCTCCTGCTTTTTCTCCTTCTTTTGGCTTTCTTATATCTCCATGAATCCAATCACCAGTTTTTAAATTAAATCGCCTAATTTGTGAAATAGAAACATAAATATCATTTTCGCCACGAACAAAGTTTTCTGAACGTAAAAATCCATAACCATCTGGCATAATCTCTAATATACCTTCACCAGTTGTTCGGGGATAATCTTGTATATTGGTTTCTCTGATAATTTGTGGGGATATATTTTGAATTGTATTTTTAGATGGGACAGTTTCATTATTTTTGACTTCATTATTTTTCAGTTCTTTGACTTCATTATTTTTAACTTCATCATTTTTTAATTTTTTATTATTAACATATTCTTGTAATAGCTCCACTATTTCATTTTTTTTTAGCTTGCTTATATTTTTAAATCCAAGGTCCTTGGCTTTAAGTCGTAACTGTACTACAGTCATTTCTTCCATATTATCCATAAAAAAACTCCTTAATTAATATTTTCTTTAGTTTATCATATTTTGACCTATAATTACAACAAATAAGAAGAAAAAACATTTGACTTTTTCATCTTATTGTTAATTGTGTAAAAATTTATACTTTAAGAGTAGATTTCTGGTTTGAAATATTGCTTTAGTTGATTTTTTCTGTTAAAGTATGGTAAGACGAAATATAGCTATATTCTTTTATAGTGAGAGATTAAAAATAGGAGTGATAAAAATTGAAAATATTGCATACAAGTGATTGGCATCTAGGGAAAACTTTAGATGGTTATAGTAGGATGGATGAGCAAGAAAAATTTCTGGATGATTTTATAGAAATAGCAGATAAAAACGATGTTAATTTAATAATTATTGCAGGTGATGTATATGATACGTCAAATCCACCGGCTAGAGCAGAAAAAATGTTTTACGATGCACTAAAAAGACTTTCAACAAATGGTGAAAGAATGATTATTATAATTGCAGGCAATCATGATAGCCCTGAAAGATTGGTTTCAGCAGGTCCTCTTGCTATGGAACATGGCATTGTTATGGTGGGAACACCAAAGACTGTTGTACCTGCTGGTAAATATGGTCAAAATAGGGTTATCACTTCAGGTGAAGGTTTTATTGAAGTAGAGCTAAATAATGAAAAAGCAGTTATTTTAACTGTACCTTATCCAAGTGAAAAACGATTAAATGAAGTATTATATGATGATATAGAAAGTGAGCAAGAACAACTTGCTTCATATACAAAACGTATAAAAGCTTTATTTGATAAATTAGAGCCAAAATTTAGAGCGGATACAATCAATATTGCGATATCACATATTTTTACTTTGGGAAGTGAAGAAAGCGGATCTGAAAGGTCAATTCAACTTGGAGGTAGCTTTGTTGTTGAAGGGAACTGTTTGCCACAAAAGGCACAATATATTGCATTGGGGCATTTACATAAACCTCAAGTTGTAGCAAATACAAAAGCAAGATATTCAGGATCACCAATTCACTATAATAAAAAAGAAATTAATTTTGAAAAAAAATGTATATTAATTGATGTACATGCAGGTACAGAATGTATAATAACTGATATTGCGTTAGAAGTATATAAACCCATTGAGATATGGAAGTGTGCAAATATTGAAGAAGCATTGGCGAAATGTGAAGAAAATCTAGGAAGAGAATGTTGGGTATATTTAGAAATCGAAACGGATAGTTATATTTTGGAAAAAGATATAAAAGCTTTAAGACATTTGAAGCCTGATATTGTAGAAATTAAAGCTAATTTTAAGCAAAATCAGAAAGAAGAGATAATATCTTTGCAAGATAAAAGTTTTGAAGAGTTATTTATTGAATTTTATAAGTCAAGAAGGTCTGTACAACCCACAAAAGAATTAACAGAACTACTATTATCAATCGTTGAGGAGGAAGAGTATGAAGCCAATTAAATTAAAAATTCAAGGAATAAATAGCTTTGTTGATGAACAAGTAATTGATTTTGAGAAACTTACAGATAGAGGTTTTTTTGGTATTTTTGGAGCAACTGGTAGTGGAAAGTCTACTATATTAGACGCTATAACTTTAGCCTTATATGGAAGTATCGCTAGAGAAAGCAGAGGTTTTATAAATGCACATTGTGAGAGTGCAAATGTTAGTTTTACATTTAGTATAAATGGCAATTTATATAAGGTGCACCGTGAATTTAAGCTTAATAAAGAAGGAGGAATTAATTCTGGAAAATGTATATTAATTAATGCTAGTAATAATGAAGTATTAGCTGATAAAGTTACGTCCGTAAATAATGAATGCGAAAAGTTGATAGGATTAAGAATTGATGATTTTACACGAACTGTAATTTTGCCACAAGGTAAATTTAGTGAATTTTTAAAACTTAAACATTCAGAGCGAAGTCAAATGCTTGAACGTCTTTTTAATTTGGAACAATATGGGGATAAGCTTTCAGACAAGTTAAAAAATAAATTACAAAATGAAGAAAAAGATTTTAACATACTACAAGGACAACTTCTTGCATTTAAAGATGTTTCCCAAGAAGCACTGGACAAACTAAATGAGAATTGTGAGCAGATTAGTAAATTAGTTGAAGAAAAGGAAATTGAACTAGAAGGACTAGATAAACGTTGCATTGAGTATGACGAATTAAGTTCAAATCAAAATAAATTGATTGTATTAGAAAAATCCTATATGGAATTAGAGAATCAAAAAGATGATATCTTGCAAAAAGAACTTAAAATAAAGAATGCTAAAAATGTAGAAATGTTAGTTCCGTTTATTAAAGATTATAATGCAGATAAAGATGAATTTGAAAGAAGTAAACAACAATTAAATCAAGAGCAGATTATTTTTAATGAGTTTAGTGTAAAGAAAGAAAATGTTTACGCTGAATGGGAAAGTTTAAATGAAAAAAAACAAACAGAAATTCCTAATTTAGAGAAAGAAAAAATTAATCTTGAAAAAACACTAGAGCAACAAGCGGAAATTAGAGATATTCAGGAATCTTTAAATAAATTATATGCATCTGAAAAAATTTATTTGGATGAAAAAACTAAGCAAGAACAGTTTTTGCAAAAAAAACAACAAGAAATAGATAATATAAATTCCGAAATAAATATCATTCAAGACGAAATTTTGGGATTGCAATTGGATCCTGATTTGAAAGAAGATTTACAAAATATTGTTAATCTAAAAGGACGTTACGATGATAAACACAAAAATTTACAAGATGCACAAAAAGAACTTGATGATTTGAAAAATAAACTAGATGCATATTCACAAGAATATCAAACATTACAAGAAAAAGAAATTATATTAAAAAAACAATTTGATGAAAAAAATCAAGAGTATCAAGAGTTACTTAATAATCCAGTGGGGACTCAGGAAGATTTATTGCTAATGAAAGAAAGGGTAACTTCAATTAGTGAAAGTTGGAGTAAATACAATCATATAATTGAACAAATTGAGCAAATGGCATTAACCATAGTCGAAGATGAAAAAATATTAAATCAAAAGCAGGAATTTTATCAAGCTAATGTGAAATTACTTGAAGAGTTGCGTCAGGATTATAGAGCGTTTGAACTAGAGAATGCAGTTTATAAACTAAGACAGAGCTTAATACCAGGTGATAGATGTCCTGTGTGTAATTCTATGAATAAAGAACCAATAAATTTTGAGTATGATGAAGAGTCAAGCTTAAGGAAACAGAGAATATCCCAAATAAAAGAGGCTATAGATGATTTAGATCAAAGAGTACGACTGGCAAATAATGAAGTTGTAAAGAAAGAAGGAACTATTAAACAAAATATAATTAATCGACAAAATTTAGTAAAAGAATTGGAAGCATTAGGAGAAGATTTTAAAAAATGTACTACTGAAAAAGCATTACAAGAATTTGAAGATTTTAAACAAAATTTGAATTTGTATAATATACAAATAAATAAATTACAATCTGAGCTAAACGAAACCGAAAAACTATATGAAAGTATTAAAGTAAATTTACAAAATAAAACTGAGATAGTTAAAGATAATAATCTTTTAATTGAAAATAAAACAAATATTACTAATAAATATAAGAATGAGCTAATTGAATTGAAAAATGTCTTAGATCTTATGAAGGAAACATTTAAAACGGATGACTTTAAGAAAGAACTAGATAATATTAATAAAATGGAAGCAAGAAGAAAATCATATCAAGAAAAACAAAATGTATTATTAAATCGTAATAAAGTGATAATAGAAGAACATAGTAAACTTGAAAAATTAATTCAAGAAGAAAAAGATAAATTAAACAAAATCAGTGGGCAAATTGAAGAAAAAGTTAAAGACATAGAACTTAAGCAACAAAATATACTTGAAAAAGCTGACAAAAACCAATTGCAAGAAGTAATAGATAGAATAAATCAAATAAATATGAAATGGAAAGACTTAGATAAACAAAAACAAGAAGTGGAAAAAGAATACATTAATCATAATAATAAACACTTGGAATTTGAAGTGAAATCAAGGGAAGCATCTTCAAAGTATATTCGTAGTGAAGAAAAATTAAAAGATTTATTAGATAAATATAATTACTCTACCAGTGATGAAGCTAGAAAAGATTATATTAAACCAGAAGACATAGAGCAATTTGAAAAATCAATAAAAAATTATTACGAAGAATTAACCCAAAGTAAGTATGAAATCGATAAGTTAATTGAATTAATAGGAAGTAGATTTGTTACTGATGAAGAATTGAGACAAACTAAATTTTCAAAAACTTATACAGAAGATAAAGTTAATAGAATAACAGCAGAATCCATAAAAATTAAAGAACAGATTATTGAAATGAGTAAGAAACTTGAGGACATGAAAGAAATAACTATGCAAAGTGAAACTTTAGAACATAAACTTTCTATGTTAAAAGAACTTCAAAATGTACTGAAAGGAAAAAAACTTGTTCAATTTGTTGCAACTGAAAGATTGAAATATGTTGCAAATGAAGCTTCCAAAAAATTACTAGATATTACAAATGGAAATTATGGACTAGAATCAGATAATGATGGGAACTTTATTATAAGAGACTATAAAAATGGAGGAATAGTAAGAGACACAACAACTCTTTCTGGAGGAGAAACATTTTTAGTCTCATTAGCACTTGCACTTGCCCTTTCAGTGGAAATTCAACTTAAAGGAACTTCACCACTGGAACTTTTCTTTTTAGATGAAGGATTTGGAACACTAGATGAAGATTTGCTTGATATAGTAATGTCTTCTCTTGAAAAATTGCATCATGATAAGCTTAAAGTTGGAATAATTAGTCATGTAGAATCAATCAAAAACCGTGTACCTGTAAAATTATTGGTTAGTCCATCAAAATCAGGTGAAGGTGGAAGCAAAGTAAAAATTGAACGAAGTTAATAGAATATAAAGGAGCCCTTATATGATAAAACAATTTTTGAATGATAATTGGAAAATTAGAGCAATTGATGAATCTGAGAAAATAGTAATTTCATTACCAAACAGTGTATATCAAGCATATTTTGAAGCTGGAAAAATAGATAATCCTTTTTTTAGAGATAATGAAGATTTACTACTTCCAATGATGGATAAAGAATATGTATTTAATTTAGATTTCAATATAGAGGAAAGCTTTATAAAAAATAAATCTATTGATATAGTGTTTGAAGGGCTGGATACTCTAGCAACAATTACTTTAAATGGAGTAAAAGTTGGAAAAGCCAATAACATGCACAGAACATGGAGATTTGATGTTAAAAATATTATAAAAGTTGGAATTAATAGTATCGAAATCATGTTTAATTCTTCAACTAAATATATTAAGCAGGAATATGAAAAATTGGTTATAAGTGGAGCTCCTGAAACAATGCTTGGCTTCCCATATTTGCGTAAAGCACATTGTATGTTTGGATGGGACTGGGGTCCACATATGCCGGACATTGGAATTTTTAGAGATGTTTATTTAGAAGCAACTGATTTAGCTAAAATAGATAATGTATATATTAGGCAAATACACAAAAATGGTGAAGTGACTCTTAATTTTGAAATAGAAGATGTTTTGCTTACTGATGGTAATGTGGAATATAAGATTGATATTACTTCTCCAGAAGGTCAAACAACAACTTATCATGAGTATACAGCAGGCATTAACATAGAAAATCCTAAATTGTGGTGGCCAAATGGATTGGGAGAGCAACCTCTTTACAAAGTAGATGTAGTTCAAAAAGTTAATAACATTGAAACTGATAAATATACATGCAAAATTGGATTGCGTGAGCTTACTATGCACATTGAGAAAGATGAATGGGGCGAAAGTTTTGCACATCAAATCAATGGAATAGACGTTTTTGCAATGGGAGCAGATTATATACCAGAAGATAATCTTATTAGTAGAGTAACTTATGAAACTACCTATAAGTTATTAGAGCAATGTAAAATAGCTAATTTTAATACTATTCGTGTGTGGGGTGGAGGATACTATCCAAACGATTATTTCTTTGAAATATGTGACGAGTTAGGTCTCATGGTTTGGCAAGATTTCATGTTTGCTTGTGCAGTATATGAACTTACTGAGGAATTTGAGGAAAACGTAACTCAAGAACTCATAGACAACATAAAACGTATTAGAAATCATGCTTGCCTAGCACTTTGGTGTGGAAACAATGAAATGGAAATGTTTGTTGAACAAGGGGTATGGGTTGATAGACCTTCACAAAAATCAGACTATGTTAAGATGTATGAATATATTTTCCCTAAGCTTGTAAAAAAATATTCTCCAGATACGTTCTATTGGCCAGCAAGTCCATCTTCAGGTGGTGCATTTGATGAACCAAACGGTCCAAATAGAGGAGATGTTCATTATTGGGATGTTTGGCATGGAAACCAACCTTTTACAAAATATCGTGAATTTTATTTTAGATATTTATCAGAGTTTGGGTTTCAATCTTTCCCTAGTGTAAAAACTATTGAAACATTTGCAATTGAAGAAGATAAAAATGTATTTTCTTACGTTATGGAAAAACATCAAAGAAGTGCAGTTGCAAACGGAAAAATAATAAATTACTTGTATCAAACCTATTTATATCCAACAAGTTTTGAACTTGTAATTTATGCCTCTCAATTACTTCAAGCAGACGCAGTTAGATATGGAGTAGAACATTTTAGAAGAAATCGTGGAAGATGTATGGGAGCTATTTATTGGCAGTTAAATGATTGTTGGCCTGTTACCTCTTGGGCATCAATTGATTACTACGGAAGATGGAAAGCTCTACATTATTATGCTAAAAGATTTTTTGCTCCTTTAATGTTGTCTTGTGAAGAAGAAGGTATGTTGACACAAAATGTAAATATTAACGATGCAAACTTTAATATTAAGTCTTCAGCCAAACTAAATATTGCAAATGAAACACAACATACTCAAGTTGTGGGAATTAAATGGTCACTTAGAAAAAATGATTGTACCATTATAAAGGAAGGAACTCTAGACAAAGTAGAGGTTGAAGCTTTATCTAGTTTATGGCTTGAACAAATTAACTTTGATGATATTGATATAAGGGAAACATATTTCACTTATAGTATGTATCAAAATGGTGAATGTATATCTGAAAGTAGTGTTATATTCACTTTACCAAAATTCTTTAAATTTTTAAATCCAGAACTAGAAGCTAGAATAGAGGATGATGAAATTATTATAACAGCTAAGAAATATGCAAAATCAGTTGAAATATTGAATAATAATGAAGACTTTGTTCTTTCAGACAACTATTTTGATATGAATGCTGGCGAAAAACGAGTTAAAATTCTTTCTGGATCAGATAGAGACATCAAAGTAAGAAGCATTTATGATATAAGATAAATATAAATCCAGAGGACTATGAAAGCTATCATAGCTTATTATTATATTGTTGAATTTGGATACAAGCTGTGATAAGCTTAAATATAAATATATAAAAATAGAAAGTTGGAAAAATTATGAAAATTGCTATTTTAGGTTGTGGTACAGTTGGTTCGGGAGCTTGTAAATTACTTATACAAAATGCTAGTGAAATTGCCAAAAGAGCAGGTGAAGAAATAGTCATAAAAAAAGTTTTAGCAAGAACTCCTAAAAAAGCATATGATGCAGGACTGGATAAAAGTCAAATTTGCACTTCATTTGAAGAGATATTAAATGATGATGAAATTTCTCTTGTAATCGAAGCCATGGGAGGGATTGACTTTGCATATGATTGCATTATAAAGTCCATGGAAAAAGGAAAAAATGTAATTACTGCTAATAAAGACTTAATAGCTATTAAGGGTAAAGAAATATTTGAAACAGCTGAAAGAAACAATGTCGACATAATGTTTGAAGCGAGTGTAGGCGGTGGAATACCTGTAATTGGCGTTATAAAAAATATGCTTTGTGGAAATAAGTTCTCATATATTATGGGGATTTTAAATGGTACTACAAATTATATCTTAACTAAAATGGATAAAGAACGTCTTAGTTATGATGAAGCTTTAGCTGAAGCTATGGCTTTAGGATATGCAGAACCTGATCCAACAGCGGATGTTGAAGGACTTGACCCAGCAAGAAAAATTGCTATACTTGCAAGCCTTGGTTTTAATGCAATATGCACGTTGGATGAAGTTTATTCTGAAGGAATTACTAAAATAGAAAGCTCAGACATCGATATTGCTAAACACTATGGATATGTAATTAAACTAGTAGCTTTAGCTAAAGAAAAAAATGGTGAAATTGTGTTATTTGTAAGACCTGTATTTATACCTAAATCTCATCCTCTAGCGTCTGTTAATGATTCGTTTAATGCTGTTGTTATAAAAGCTGATGCTATTGATGAAATGATGTTGTATGGACGTGGAGCTGGTTCTCTGCCAACTGCAAGTTCAATTGTTGGAGATGTTATGGCAATTGCTAAAAATATTTCAACAAAAACAACAGGAAAAGATCCATATAAATTTTATAATACAAAAAAAGTAGTATCAGTTAATAGTATTGATAGCAATTTTGTTGTAAGACTTGATATTGCAGATGAGCCAAATAGTCTGGCAAATGTAACAAAAGCTTTTGCTAAAGAAAACATTAGTATAAAAACAATATTGCAGCCTATAAAAGAAGAAAATCAAGCTTCTAATTTGATAATTATTACCCATAAGACTAAAGAAAAAAACATTGAAAGTGCAGTACAAAAATTACAGAATAGTGAATGTGTGAGAAAAGTTAAAATGTTTATGTGTTTTGATTCGATTGATGACATTTAGGATGAGTTGGCATCAGAAATTGGTGTTGATTAAAAGATGGAAATGATGGAAATAATAAAGAAGATAGATAAAGAGAAAAGTCCAAAGGTCTTTTCTCTTTATTCATGAATAAATGATTGTGATAAAAATATTACGACTTAATTTCACTTTAATTATGATTTTAATAATGATATTGATTATCTCGACAAATATAGTATAATTTTCAAATAAGGAGTTATTATGATACAAGAAATACTAAACTTACTAGATGAAGTTTATAACACTAATATAAAATGTTATTTAAACTATGAAAGTCCATTTCAACTTTTAGTAGCTACAATTTTAAGTGCACAATGCAAAGATGATAGAGTAAATATAGTTACAAAAGATTTATTTAAAAAATATCCAACAGTTTATGATTTTGCAAAAGCAGATATTCAAGAACTAGAACAAGATATAAGAATTATAGGTTTTCATAGAAATAAAGCTAAAAATATACTTTTGTGTGCAAATCAAGTTATTCAAAGGCATAATGGAGACGTTCCTTCTGATATTAATTTGTTGGTGGAACTTGCAGGAGTAGGCAGAAAAACAGCAAATGTAATCCGAGGAAACATTTTTGAGATACCAAGTATAGTAGTGGATACGCATGTAAAACGCATATCTATTAGATGGGGATTAACTTCAAGTACTGATCCTACTGCAATAGAGAAAGATTTAATGGAAATTTTGCCAAAAGAACATTGGATAAGATATAATACCCAAGTTATAGCTCATGGAAGAGCAATATGTACAGCTCGTTCTCCAAAGTGTGAACATTGCAAATTTTTAATATATTGTCCATTTGGATTAACAAAACTATTGGAAAGAATGCCCGATAGTGTAAAAAAATGTATTGAGGAAGGAATTATGTATTAAATGAACGAAAATCAAAAGAAAGCAGTAACATTACCGTTAGGTCCTGGATTAGTTATAGCAGGGCCAGGATCGGGAAAAACTTATGTTATTGTTGAAAGAATAAATTACTTAATAAATGAGCTAAAATGTATTCCAAACAATATTTTAGTTATTTCATTTACTAAGGCTGCTTCTGAAGAAATGAAAAATAGATACATTCTAAAATATGGAAACACAAATGTCCATTTTGGTACTTTTCACTCTACATTTTTTAGTATATTAAGGTTTTGCAATCCTACAAAATATACATTAGAAAATTTATTGCATGAATTTAAGAAAAAAGATTATATTCAAAAAATAATGCTATCACTAGGGGAGGTTGATCAAGAAAATTCAACTGAAAAATTTATTGAAGAATTAAGTTTAATGAAAAATCAACTTATTGATGCAAAATACTATAACCCTACAGGCTTGTCAAAAGAGGTTTTTTTGGAAGCATATACTAGATTTGAAAAATTTAAGAAAGAAAATAATTTGTTTGATTTTGATGATATGCTTTATGAATGTTATAAGGAGTTAAGAGATAATGAACATATTAAAGATAGATTTAGAGATAAATATAAATATGTATTAATAGATGAATTTCAAGATATTAATAGAGTTCAATTTGAAACAATAAAGTTTTTAATAGAACATAATAATAATATTTTTGTTGTGGGAGATGATGATCAGACTATATATCAATTTAGAGGAGCAAAACCTGAATTTTTGTTGCAATTTGAAGATCATTTTCCAAATACAAATAAAGTAATTTTAGATATAAACTATCGTTGTGAACCAAATATAATAAAATATAGCAATAATTTAATCTCAGTAAATAAAAGCAGATTTAACAAAAAAATGAAACCTCATAAAACGGGTCATGAATTACCTAAGATTGTAAAATGTACTGATGCAAAGCAACAAAGTTTGCTTATTGCTAAAAAAATAGAATTTTTTAAATCTGAAGGTTATGATCTTATTGATATGGCAGTTATTTATCGGTCAAATGTACAAGCAAGTTCAATTGTAGAAACATTTTTAAGAAAAAATATAGTTTTTAATCTAAAAGATAGTTTTGCTACTTTATATAGTCATTGGATAACAAATGATATTTTAAGTTATTTAAAGTTAGCGGATGATTTAAAAAATATTGAACATATAAAACGGATTATACACAAGCCAAGCAGATATATTTCAAATGAAATTATTCAAAGTATAAACAAGAATTTTTTTGAAAATATTTTAAATAACAAAACTTTGTCACACTCACAAAAAGAAGCAGTAAAAGATTTATATGTACATTTAAAAATTTTAAGGACTAAGCCATTACATGAAGCAATTAAATATATACTAAATATAATAGGATATAAACAACATTTAACTTCATATGCTAAATATAAAGGAATTGAAGAAGAAGCTTTATTAGATATAGTTTTAGAAATTGAAGAAAGCATTCAGGGTTATGAAACATATCTAGAGTGGGAGGAAAATTTAAAAGATATAGCTAAAAATGTAAAATCCAACAAATATAATGCTTCTAATGCTGTAACTTTAACTACAATGCACAGTGCTAAAGGATTAGAATTTGAAATAGTATTTATTATAGACGTAATTCAAGACATCATTCCACATAAAAAAAGTTTGGCCTTAACCGAAATTGAGCAAGAAAGGCGACTAATGTATGTGGCAACTACTAGAGCAAAAAAATATTTATTCTTATATATACCAAAATTTAAAAATAATAGCGAAGCAGTTCCTTCAATATTTATCGAAGAAATGTTATCTTCTACAGAGGAGTTAAATATAGGGGATAAAATTCAACATCAACGGTATGGGAGCGGTACAATTGAAAATATAGACAACAAAACTGCTGTTATCACATTTAAGAATAACATAAAAAAAACAATAGATTATATTTTCTGTTTAAAGAAAAGAATAATTCAAATTATTGAGGAGGATAAATGATGAAAAGATTGGATAGAAAAAAATTTTTAGCGATAATAAGTTTAGTAATAGTAGGAACAATGCTTCTTAGTTCAGTAGCTCAAATTTTCTTATATATTTAAAAAAAGTGAGGGTAAATAATGAAAAGTATAATTAAATGGGGGATTGTTACAGCTTCAATTATAGCAACAAGTGTTGTTGGAGGTAATGCTGAAGCTATGACTTACATATCACAAGAAATTAAAGATGTTACTTTTGAGGAAACCTTTCTAGAAGGAATATTTATAGAAGGACTATACGTTGGAGGCTTAGACAAAGATAGAGCACAACCTTGGGTAAAAGAAACCTTAGATCAAAGACTTGAGCAAGAGTTTATTACAATTACCAATGGACAAATTGACCAATCTATTTCATTAAAAGATTTGGGAGTGGTTTATAATATAGATGCTACTTTAAATGAAGCTCTTCAAACAAACAGAGAAGAAAATACATCTGATATACATTACAAAACAAGCTACCTAGTTGATATAGAAACCATAAAAAATGTACTTGAAGAATTTAAGCCTATGTTTTCAGTTAGACCACAAAATGCAGATTTAATAAGAGAAAATCGATCATTTGTTATAGTTCCAGAAGTAATAGGCAGGGAATTAAACGTAGATCAAACAGCCCAGTTAATTCAAAGTCTAATTTTAAAAGGAGATATATATAATAAAATATCTATCGTTACAAATATTGTAAAACCCCAATATACTACTGAAGACATGAAACAGTCACAAACACCTATTTCAAGCTTTTTTACAACTTATGACCCTTATAATAAAAATAGAAGCATAAATGTAGAATTGGCTTCAAAAAAAATTAATAAAAAACTACTTCCTGGAGAGACTTTTAAATTCTCTGATCAAATAGAGCCAGTAACTAGGGCACAAGGGTATAAAGAAGGAGGAGTTATAGTAGATGGAAAAGTAGTAGATGGAATTGGTGGAGGTGTGTGTCAAGTATCATCAACTTTATATAATTCAGTTTTAATGAGTGAGTTAAAAATTACTAATCGTCAAAATCATTCCTTACCAGTGTCGTATGTACCACTGGGTAGAGATGCTACATATGCAGAAGGATGGCTAGACTTTCACTTCAAGAATACTAGTGAATATCCTGTGTTTATAGAAAGCTATTGTGAAAATGGACGTATTTTTGTAAATATATTTGGACATAAAAGCGTAAAGCTACCTTATGATGATGTAGAATTTATTTCAAAAACAACAAAAGTTAATCCTGCTAAAACAAACTATATTTATGATGTAAGCTTAATGAAAGGTGTAGAGTGTTTAGATGTCACTCCTATTTCGGGAAAAACAGTAGAACTATATAGACAAGGATATATAAATGGAGTACAAGTAGACAATAAATTGGTGGGCACGAGTTATTATAAAACAAGAGACGCTGTAGTTAGAGTAGGACTATAAACGAATAATAAGTGAGAAAAGAGCGGACTGTATTAAATACTAGTCCGTTTTTTCTAGTCGAATAACCAAAATGTAATATAGTAAGGTTATTTATAGAATAGGAGATTTATGGCAATCATACATGGACATGTGTTGGAATTGCATTAACCACATTGTGTGGCGTTATCATTAGTAATATCATTGAATAGAAGATTTATTTGTGATACACTAAAATTAGTAAAAATTTGTCTAAAAAATGGAAAGGTTGGATAAAATGGAATTACTAAGCCCAACAATTGATTTCATATTCAAAAAAATATTTGGGGAAGAAAAGAATAAAGATTTACTAATTGATTTTTTGAATGCAGTATTAAGATATGAAACCCCAATAGTAGATTTGGAATATTTAGATACAATAATAAAAAAAGAATATATAGACAATAAGTATTCAATTTTAGATATCAAATCAATCTTATCTAACGGAGTAAAAGTGAATATAGAAATACAAGTTAGAGATACAGATGATATGCTAAAAAGAAGTTTATATTATTGGGCAAAAAATTATAGTGCAGATTTAAAGCAAGGAGAATTTTATTCAGATTTAAAAGGCGTAGTATGCATAAATATATTAAATTATAAAATATTTGAAGACGATGAACATATGCATCATAAATTTACTTTATATGATAAGAAATTAAAAAAAGATTATAATCAAGATTTAGAATTACATTTTATAGAACTGAGTAAATTGGATTTAAGAAAGAAGACAAAGGATTTAAAAGGCTTGATAGATTGGTTAACATTTATAAAAGCTCCCAATTCACCTAAAACAAAAAAATTAGGAGGAAAAATATATAAAGCAATAGATGTATTAACAGAACTGAGTGGAGATGAAAAGATAAGGGAAACATATTTTAAAAGACATATGATGTTAATTGAAGAAGGCAGTGCGTTAAATAAAGCAAGGCAAGAAGGTATACAAGAAGGCATGGAAAAAGGCATAGAAAAAACAGCAATATCTTTATTAGATATATTAGAAGATGAGATAATTGCATTAAAAACAGGACTGAATATTGAAGTTGTACGTAATCTAAGAAAATCAAATAATACCAAAGTTGGGAATAAATAACGGAAATACTACTACAAACTAATGCCATTGAATAGAAAATTTATTTGTGATACACTAAAATTAGTAAAAATTTATCTAAAAAATAGAAAGGTTGGATAAAATGCAATTACTAAGCCCAACAATTGATTTTATATTCAAAAAAATATTTGGAGAAGAAAAGAATAAAGATTTACTAATTGAT
>LJDB01000099.1 GCA_001983455.1 Candidatus Epulonipiscium fishelsonii | reverse complement strand
GTGTTTTCTGTGTGTTTTCTGTGTGTTTTCTGTGTTTTCTGTGTGTTTTCTGTGTGTTTTCTGTGTGTTTTCTGTGTTTTCTGTGTGTTTTCTGTGTGTTTTCTGTGTTTTCTGTGTGTTTTCTGTGTGTTTTCTGTGTGTTTTCTGTGTGTTTTCTGTTTTCTGTGTGTTTTCTGTTTTCTGTGTGTTTTCTGTGTGTTTTCTGTGTGTTTTCTGTGTTTTCTGTGTTTTCTGTGTGTTTTCTGTGTGTTTTCTGTGTTTTCTGTGTGTTTTCAGTCGTCCAGCTGCTCGACGTTCATCTCATCTGTAAACTTCAGTGTTTCACGTTCACACTCACCTGTTAAATGTCAGGTGGTGCAGGTGGAGGAGGCTCATAGCATGCGGTGTGTCAGCAGGAGGCGTCAGAGTGTTTGTTAACTCAGAGAGTCGACAGACTTCAAGATTCACACAAAGTCACTTTATTCTACAAACAAAAACATCATCGACTCAAAGCTCCGACTCCAAACCGAGTTCACTGAACTTCTTCATGAGCAGCAGAAAGACTGAGGTCACCTGCAGCCACTCGTCATAAAGGAGAGACGTGACTTCAGCTCGACTGAGGGCAGGTTCACACATCATCTCTAATAGAGAGACCCCTGGTGGCACCTCTGGGCACTGCAGCAACACACCAGGTATCAGACTGTCACAGATGAACACTCGGCTCACAGTTCAGGTTCAGACCTTCAAAGCTTCTTTGATACATCAGTGAATCTCAACGGAAAGTTCTGCACTTTTCCTGAGAATGAAGAGTTTTCACAGTGAAGGCTGACGGAGGCTGACGGAGGCTGACGGAGGCTGACGGAGGCTGATGGAGGCTGACGGAGGCTGACGGAGGCTGACGGAGTCTGATGGAGGCTGACGGAGGCTGATGGAGTCTGACGGAGTCTGACGGAGGCTGATGGAGTCTGACGGAGTCTGACGGAGTCTGACGGAGGCTGACGGAGGCTGATGGAGGCTGACGGAGTCTGACGGAGTCTGATGGAGGCTGACGGAGGCTGATGGAGGCTGATGGAGTCTGACGGAGTCTGACGGAGGCTGACGGAGGCTGATGGAGGCTGATGGAGTCTGACAGGTGGAGGTTTGCTGTGACAGGCTGACTGCAGTGACTTTGAGGTCATCAGATTAAAACTTCTGCAGATTCTTCTGTTTTCTGAATCTGCGACGTTTTCTTGAATGTTGTCGAAATATTCTGATGCATGAAAAACAAAAGCTGGATTTTTTTGCCTTTTTTGTTTTTGAATTTGATCATTTTTGCTCCTTAAAGTCTGAGAATGAACAAATCTTCATATTTTAAAAATGTCCTTTTTTCTTTACAAAGTATTGAACCATGATCGATCTCCTTCAGTTCGTATTGAAAAACCACCGAGGACAGAAGAACCTCCACTGGAGAAACATTAAAGCTCTGTTCGCCTTTTGTGTCGATAAACTTTATTAACAAGTCGAGAACGTGACAACACACGCCTCCCAGTCGCACACTCGCGCACGCGCTTTGCTCCCTCCCGGCTCGTTCACGCGCACGTCCCGTTTAAACTGAGTCGAGGAGCGGAGAGCGATGGCTGATGGGTGATCCGGACTCGGTGAGGATGATGACGGTGATGAAGGAGATTTCTGCTCGTTCGTTGGCTGCTCTGTGTGGCACGCGCGCTGTTTACTGAGGAGGTGTGTTTTTGTTTACAGAGGAAGAAAAGTTGGACGAAACGCTGAAGAAGAAGAAACTTCCCGCTGAAGTTCGGCCCATCAGCCTGAAGAAGAAGAAAATCAGTAGAAGAAGAAGTCGGAAGTTCCTGTTGGAACTTTTTTATCCGTAAACTGTGCGCGCTGTCTGCGGCTGTACTGCGCATGCGCTCTCCGCAGCTGTTTTGTCCTCAGTGAGTAAATGAACCGATTGTGTCACTGGGCCCGGTGGTGACGTCACCGGAGAGAGACAGGACCGGAGATAGGAAAGCGCGCGGCCGCTGATCCAGATCAGAACCGGGAGTGACGGGAGCGCGCGCATGGGCCGGGCACATGAACGTGAGTGTCTGACGTCAGAGGGTTTGAAAAAATGTCTTCACTGTTTGTTTCTCACTCGGTTCTTTGTTGAAACTTCGGGAAGTTTCATTTTAAAACGGATTTTAGTTCAAAAGAAACAAACAGACTCAGAGACGCCGGTTCGTTCGGTTCTGAAGGTTCTGAAGGTTCTGGAGGGATCACAGGTGAACGGGTTAGTGAGGTGAGTCGAGTCTAGTTTAACTTGTCATAAAGGCGGCGCTGTTGAACCCGGGTAGATCTCCATGGTAACTGATGCTGTGAACCTGACCTGCTTCGGACCAGGACCCGGTTTCACAAAGGGGGTTCAGCGAACTCCGAGTCCAACCGAGAACTCGTTCATTCTTGTCCTCAGTTTGAAACTCAGAGTTTCCGGTTTCAGCTCAGCTGAAGTGACTGTGAAGCGACCACGTCACCGGAGCCCTGACACCACGATTCACCATGGCAACAGATGACAGGAAGAGGCCCGCCCACTGTCCCCTCTGGATGTGGGGACATTTATGCAGATGTTCAGCCAGTTTGAACACATCGTTTGGAAAAAAAACAGGTTTGCAGGGTCAAAGAGAGACTCAGTGCAGAGGTCAGAGGTTACAGCAGTTTATTCACTTTGAGTTTGTTGACGTTTAAATTATGTGAAAGTGTAAAATCGTATTAAACCCCAAATTACTTTCATTCAGACTCAATTTTGGGGACAGAAAGTGGAGTTATGAGCATAAACAAAAAGTACGGTTCAAACAGGTTGGAGTGTGAACGGCTCGTGGTGACGCCGACGTTCTCGTGTTTTACAAACCTGTTTCAGTTAAAACAGCCAGAGCGGGTTAAAGGAGTCTCGGAGCGAGGCTCCTGTTCCTGACGGCTCCGCACACGGGGGCCTCATGTACATTAAATAAAACTAATAAAATTGCTCAGACAGGCTTCAATAACTCATGAAGAAAAATGCACCATTTATTATTAATTATTTTCATAATCAATCAGCCAACAAACTGTAAATCGGCTTAAATCATTTTTATTCCGACGGACAGTAAAACTGAATGAGTGAGGAAATGAAAGAGTGTTTGTGGAGCTGAAAGAGCGAGCAGACGGAGAGAAACACGAGCTTTGTTGAAGAAGAAGAAGAAGAAAACCTGCTTCCACCAGGTGAGGCCCACAGAGGCAGTTACCGTGGTAACCGAGTCGGAGCTTGAGGTTCTCCGTGTGAAACAGGATGGCGTTTCCTTCGTTCCGAAGGTTTGACTCTCGTCACTTTACGAAACCGAGAACCACGAACGCTGCGTCCTGAAACAGGTTTTTCTGACGGGGTCAAAGGTGAACGCGTCGTTCTCAGAGTTTCAGCCTTTCAGCCAATCAGAGCTGTTAAAGGCTGAAAGGTCGAAGGTCAATCAGCAGGCAATACAACGTTCTTACAAGCACACTCGGATCTTAGTCTCACCTTCGTGAACGAGCTGCAGTGACGCTGAAAATGTGATCAGGATTATTGATCAGATGTTTCTTTGCTGTGACTGAACTGCTGAAGGGTTCAGTGGCTGTTTGGCTGCAAAGAAACCTGCTGGAAAATCACAAACAACTTAAAGTTCACAAGTTTATTAATCAGTTTATGAATCAGTTTATTAATCAGTTTATTAATCAGTTTAAACGGGTTTTTACCACCAAAGAAGAAAAACTGCCGGAGAGTTCACAGAGCGCCGAGTTTCACGGATCAATTTTATGAGAAAAATTGTTGAAAGTTTTTTGTTTGAGAAGCTGTGTGAGTGTGTGTGTGTGTGTGAGTGTGTGTGTGTGTGTGTGTGAGTGTGTGTGTGTGTGTGTGTTTTCATCAACCTGCCAATCAGAGTGGAGACTTTTCTTCATTCTGTTCATTAAGTTATTGCAGCTCATGAGACTCACACACACACTCACACACTCACACCGTCGTGCTGCTGTGTGTGAGTGTGTGTGTGTGAGTGTGTGTGTGTGTGTGTGTGTGTGTGTGAGTGTGTGTGTGTGTGAGTGTTAAGCCCCTGCAGCCGTCAGAAGAATGCAACCTGAAAAGATTCATCACTCTGACGTGTCGACAAGAAAACGAGAACAAAGACGTGAAGTAACACACACACACACACACTGACTGTGTGTGTGTGTGTGTGTGACTGTGGTTTGAGATCCTGCAGAACCTGAACTAAACACACACACACCCACAAGCACACAGCAAAACACACACACAAGCACACACACACACGTTAATCCAGATTGTGCAACCGGCAGCAGACTGAAGCAACAGTAAGAGAGCAGAGTGAGTCAGACGAAACAGGAAACACAGAAGAAGAAAGTTTGAGACGAGAAACTGACCATAAGAAGAAGAGAGAGAGAGAGAGAGACAGACAGGATGTGTGGTGAGACAGTTTAAATTTACATTTGACTTCAGCTGTCGTGCTGCAGACGATCTGTTCTTCAGTTGTTCTGTCTGTTATTCTGCTTCATGGGGACGTTAACAGGCTTCCTGTTTAGAAGCTGTGAGCTCACCTGGTCTCAGGTAAAACTGGAGGGTCCAGTTACTGCAGCATCTGTCTGTCTGCCTGTCTGTCTGTCTGTCTGTCTGTCTGCCTGTCTGTCTGTCTGTCTGTCTGTCTGCCTGTCTGACTGTCTGTCTGTCTGTCTGTCTGTCTGTCTGTCTGTCTGCCTGCCTGTCTGTCTGTCTGCCTGTCTGTCTGCCTGTCTGTCTGTCTGTCTGTCTTCCTGTCTGTCCGTCTGTCTGTCTGCCTGCCTGTCTGTCTCCCTGCCTGTCTGTCTGTCTGTCTGCCTGTCTGTCTGTCTGCCTGCCTGTCTGTCTCTCTGTCTGTCTGTCTGCCTGTCTGTCTGTCTGTCTGCCTGCCTGTCTGTCTCCCTGCCTGTCTGTCTGTCTGTCTGCCTGCCTGTCTGTCTCCCTGCCTGTCTGTCTGTCTGTCTGTCTGTCTGTCTGTCTGTCTGTCTGTCTGTCACCCTGTCTGTCTGTCTGTCTGTCTGTCTCCCTGTCACCCTGTCTGTCTGTCTGTCTGTCTGCCTGCCTGTCTCCCTGTCACCCTGTCTGTCTGCCTGTCTCCCTGCCTCCCTGTCTGCCTGCCTGCCTGTCTGTCTCCCTGCCTGCCTGCCTGTCTGCCTGTCTGTCTGCCTCCCTGTCTGCCTGCCTGTCTGTCTCCCTGTCTTCTTCTTCGTGTCGACCTTCAGTGTTTCTCGTGTTCCAGTTTCCTGTCTGCAGACTGTCGCCCCCTGCTGGTTCAGGGAGTCCTTTCTTATAAGACAGGTGGCAAACATACGAGCTCGTTGTCTCTGTGATCTGTGATGTGTTCAAGTGCCAGTTGACAACATCAGCATTGATTTTTGGTTTTGAAACTAGTTACTTTAAAATTGGGTGGGGGGGACATAGACCTGCAGGTTGGACTGGTTTCTGGTGACTGATCTGATCTGGACTGGACTGGTCCAAAGCTGTTTCCCTTCCTGATGGACGAGCACATGAAGGCCTCGTTTTCTGTCAGTCCAGTTGACAGTCCAGAGCTCTGAAGAAACTGGTTCTGGTTCTCGGTTTCAGGTTCTGGTTCTCGGTTTCAGGTTCTGGTTCTCGGTTTTAGCAACCAGCCTGGACCAAAGATTTTCCTCACTGTTGCGCGGCAGAGGGACTGAGGAAGTTTGTTGTCGGGACGGTGGGGTTTCTGCTGCCAGTGAGGCGTTTGGTTCCGGTCGTACGTTCGTACGTTTTAATGCCACTTTGTTTTCCAGTGATTTTTATTTACATCGTCACTTCAACCTTCGTTCAGCGAGCAAAGAAACGTTCAGCTTCCTGTCAACGAAACGTCCTTTTAACACAGAAAACACACAGAAAACACAGAAAACACACAGAAAACACACAGAAAACACACAGAAAACAGAAAAAACACAGAAAACACACAGAAAACACACAGAAAACACAGAAAACAGAAAACGTGGCTCTGCTGCATGTTTGTTGAGTCCAAATCAACCAATCAAACTGCAAAATCTCCTCTGGACCTTTAATGTCAACGTGAAGGCACATGTGACCTCTGACCTATTACATCATCACGTGATGTCACTTTACAACACAAACAAACAAACAAACAAACAAACACTGCTGCTGACACGTTTTACTGTTTTTCACTGAAAACATTTGAAAATGTTAGCACTCTGCTAGAAATGTTAGCATCCCCGTTTTGAACCAACAGGCTCATTTCCCACTGAATGAATGAATGAATGAATGAATGAATGAATGAATGAATGAATCATGCTAACGTAGCTCGGTCCATCTAAATGAACAGGAAGTGCTTCTGATGTCTGTGATGTTCAGTAGGCGCAGAACGTTTCTCCTTCATGACAATGATCTCGGCAAACACACATCCCAGTTTCAAATGAATGGGTTAGCATGGTTAGCATGGTTAGCATGGTTCTGCTCAGTGGAACAGTCGTCTGCTCAAGGTCGCTCTCCGTCATATGAAGGTCAGATGCTGGTGTTCGTCGAGGCCGTAGGTGTGTTTGTGCTGCTCGAACAGTTCTGTCAGACTCTGCAGGTAAACTTGATGAAGACGCTCGATGTCGTCGGCGCTGGGACTCGGAGTCTGGACGACCGCGATGGGTTTCCCCACTGCAGGACAAGGAGAGAGAGGTTAGCAATGCTAACAGCTGCTAACGTTACAGAGTCTCCACAAACACACAGGAAGAAGCTGGCGTCCATCTTTGGTTTGACACGAGAAGCAGAATGAACTCAGGTAAAGAAAAGTCGGGATGGCGGCGGCGTTTGTGTCGTACCGACGGTGTGGATGGACTTCCTGTACGGCATCAGTCCGAAGCTGTACTGGAAAACTCCTCTGGCGTGAAACAGAGGCATCGCTACTCCCATGATGCTTTGCAGCCGATTCTGTGAACACAGGTCATCACACTGACGTCACACAATACTACATACACAAACACACACACACACACACACACACACACCTTAGCACTGTGTTTTCAAAGTTATCTGAAGAATAAAAACTACATGTTTTGGTGAAAACTGGATTAAAACCAGATTAAGACGGATTAAAGCGAATCGATGCGATGGACTCAGGTTTGAACTGGAGTTTTTAATGTTTCACAGTTTGTTGGAGACTCAGCGTTGAGTTTCTTCTGCGAAGCTGCTGAGAGACGACGGGAGCTTCTCTCAGTTTGTACCATCAAATATGTCTGAAGGCAAAGTTTTGCTTCTGCACCTTGTTTCTGTTTCCAGGCGTCGGAGTCTGAAACCACAAAGTTCTGAACTCAGCTGATGTACTTGAGAACATCTGCTGGCTGTGGTCCGTCACGTGGTCATGAGGTTCAGTCGAGAACGTGGACTGAGAGAAGTCTGAGAGACGGCAGAGTCCTTCACTGCAAACATGGCGGCGGTGGAGGTTTGACTCCTGACTGGCTGTCTAACGTCTGCAGCCGAGCCCTCGTCCTTCGTCCTTCGTCCCTCGTCCTTCGTCCTTCGTCCCTCGTCCCTCGTCCTTCGTCCTTCGTCCCTCGTCCTTCGTCCCTCGTCCCTTGTCCTTCGTCCTTCGTCTTTCGTCCTTCGTCCCTCGTCCCTCGTCCTTCGTCCTTCGTCCCTCGTCCTTCGTCCTTCGTCCTTCGTCCTCCTCACGTTCTCACACACAGCTTCTCCTCGTCCTCCTGCCTGATCGGATCTCATTCAGGACCAGGACACCTGCATCCTGCGCTGCGAGCAGCAGCTCCACACACCTTCAGGCTAAAAAACCCGTTCAGGCTGAAAACTCACCTTGTTTCACTCGGCTGGTCTCACCTGCAGGCGTCAGGTGACTGACTGTCAGGTGACTGACTGTCAGGTGACTGACTGTCAGGTGATGTCACAGGGTTTCATATTCACACTGGAAGTGTTTGGCAGCAGCATCAGCTGGTGGTCAACCAGCTTCCAGACGCAGTGACCCACTGTGGCCAACAGAGGGCAGCAAACTACAAACAAACAAAGTCAGGCCCGCTGTGAGTGATGACATCACTTCCTCTTTGCTTTCGTCTATTTGCTGCCTGGTGAAGCTCGTCACAGTTTTCGTGTATAATTTCTGCTTTTTCATTGGAAACAAGTCGACCTCTTTGGCTTTTTCTTGTAGTTTGTAGTTTGAATCAGCAGCTTGATGACTGAAGACGTCTGTTGATTCTTTTCTAGTCAGCTGACTCTTACATCACATCCTGCGGCGTCATCCAAACTTCCTCTGCGACCTCATTCACCTCATTTCTTTAAAAAAAGACTTAAAACATCTCAAACACTCAGCTTTTCTGTGTTTTCAGTCTCCTTCATATTTTAAATATGTGTGTGTCTGAGAGATTTGTTCACACATGTGGACACCCACACACACACACACACTCACACACACACACACACACACACACACACACACACACACACACACACACACAC
>LJDB01000098.1 GCA_001983455.1 Candidatus Epulonipiscium fishelsonii | reverse complement strand
AAATGTGGAATTAGCTAGAGCTCTAAATATTGGGCTAAAACATTGCAAAAATGAAATAGTGGCAAGAATGGATACTGACGATATATCTAAACCAGAAAGATGTGAAACTCAGCTTAAGTTTTTAGAAGAACATCCTAACATTGATATGGTTGGAAGTTATGCAGCAGAGTTTAGTGAAAATATTGAAGAAATTGATGACATTAAGGCTGTTCCACAAACATATTTAGAAATTGTAAAATTTATTAAAACTAGAAATCCTTTTAATCATCCGTCTGTTATGTATAAAAAATCTAAAGTTTTAGGTATTGGTGGATACAAACACTTTAGAGGATTTGAAGATTATTATCTATGGATTAAAATGATAAATAATGGACTAGTTGTAGCTAATGTCAAAAAGGTTCTTATTTACATGCGTACTACCCAAGAGATGTTCAAACGCCGTGGAGGTATGAACTATTTTAAAGATATGCTTACACTAGCTAACTACCTAAAAAAGAAAAACTTAATGTCACCTTTAGAATTTTATAAGTTTGTAAGTATAAGGGGTGTAGTTATATTAATGCCAAATAGACTAAGACAAATGGTTTATCAAACTTTTTTAAGGAAAGGAAAGAAAATAACGTGAAAATTGTTTTTATATCAAAATGCATAGATAAAACAGGAATAACTACTCATATGTTAACCCTTGGAAGACAACTAGTAAAAATGGGACATGAGGTATATTTAATTACAAGTGGCTGTAATAAAAATAATTTAGAAACACTTAGACTGTTTAAGGAGTTCAAGCAAGCTGGAATTAAACACAGAACTGTCAAATTTCCATTATATTCTACAACTGGATTAAAGAACCAAATAAAAATATTTCTAAAATATATTTTAGTATTACCAAAGGCAATGAAAGTTTTAAGAGAGATAAAACCTGATATTATACACTTACATTATTTTATTGTTGGTTATATTCCAAAGATATATAATATGATTTTTAAAAGAATTCCATCTATTGCAACATTGCATAAAGCAGATGTGGTAAAAACTCCTTTATCTTGTAAGGCAGATGCATGTATTGCAATAAGCGAAGAAGTAAAGCCAGAAATAATAAATAAATTTAAATATTCTAAAGTATATACAATTTATAATGGCACAGATAAAGTAAAACCTTGTAAGCGAATAAAAAATTCTAAACCAAATATTTTATTTGTTGGTAGTTTAGAAAGACGTAAAGGACTAGATATATTAATAGACGCATTAAAAATTGTAGCTAAAACTAATCCAAACTTTACATGTACGATATTAGGAGATGGAGGCGTTGAATGGGTAAATCAATTAATTCAAAATGCTAATTTACAAGAGTTTATAACACTAGTCCCTTTTCAAGATCCACAATCTTTATATAAAAAATCAGATATTTTTGTTTTACCCAGTAGAGTTGAAGGATTTGCACTAGTAGTTATAGAAGCTATGATGAATGGATTACCTGTAATTAGAAGTAATACGGAAGGTGCATCCGTACAAATTGTTCCAGAAAAAACAGGATATATATTTGAAAATGAAAATAGTGAAGAACTTGCTAATTATATATTAAAATTATTAGAGGATGAAAATTTAAGATTAAAAATGGGTAAAAAAGGTTACAAAAAAGCCATTACTGAATTTTCAAGTGAAATCATGGCTGAAAAAACTATTGCTGCTTATAAATCATTAATTAAAGATTAAATCCGCATACAACGATTTACTCTTATCTTTAATAATGACTATGTATTTATAAAATTTGATAACTAATTTGAAATACTTTGTATTAAATTTATTTAAAGGAACTAAGAAAAAATATTTGATAAAAAATTTAAAGGAAAATATTATGATACAAGACATAAAACATTTTATAGCTATACATTTAAAAAATGACAAAAGTTTTAAAGTTATTAAAGGTTTAGAGGCCTTCTTTACTGAACCAAGATATTTTTTTAAATTAGTAAGATTGAGATATTATGGCAGTATAAAAAAATATAAAAAATATCCTCAGCATAAATTTTATGTTATTGCAAATGCATGGAGAAGTGGATTTTTTGCTAGTTTTAATTATGTATTAAAAAACTTAATTATTGCTGATATAAAAGGATATATTCCTATAATAGATATGCAAAATTATAAGACTCTTTACAATGAAGATTACAAGTTTAAAAATACTTTTAATGCTTGGGAATATTATTTCTATCAACCTACTAAAATTTCTTTAAATGAAGTTTATAAAAGTAAAAATGTTAAAATATCAGGAAATGGTTATTCTGAAATAGAAGTCCCTCTTTACAAAGCAAACGGAAATAAGAAACCTACTAAAAAGCAAATTGAACAATTAAACTGCTATATAAAGAAATATATAAAAATAAAACCATATGTAGAAGACATTGTTCAAAGAACGCAAAAAGACTTTAGTCAATTTAATAAGATAGTAGGTGTTCATGTACGTGCAACAGATATGTATACAGAAGGTGGTCATCATCCTATACCACCAGGATTACAAAGAATTATTCCTAGAATAGATTTTGTACTTAAAAAATATGGAGTCGATGGAATTTTTGTATGTACTGACGATACTGGAAGTTTAGAAATATTACAGAAACGATACGGCAGCAAAATTATTTGTACTAATTCAGTAAGAGCTAACAAAGGAAGCAACACAGGCATACATCATGATAAAAGTTTATCTAATAGAAAAAATCACAAATATTTACTGGGCTTAGAAGTACTAGTGGATATGTTATTACTTTCAAGGTGTAATTTGTTAATTGGAGGTCATTCTAGTGTAACTTATACTGCTATGATGTTTAATAATAATCAATACAAAAAAGTTTATTTACTAGAGAATAGGAAGGACTAACCAAATATGAAAATTCTGTTTGTTACCCATTATGCTGGTTTATATGGAGCTAATTTATCTTTATTAAATTTAATTAAAGACTTAAAAAAACGATATAAAGCAGAACCTATAGTTTTATTGCCCCGTAGAGGGCCTTTATGTAAAGTATTAGACAAAGAAAATATTGAATATATAGTTAGTTACCATGCTGATTGGAGAGTCAACAATAATAGAGAAGGTATATATGGGATAGAGGTTGCTTTAAAATGGATTATAGCTAGATCGTTAAATAAACCCGTACTTTTTCCTTTGGCTTTGCAACAACTTAATAAAGAAAATATTGATTTAATTCATAGCAACTCTAGTGTAACTTATATTGGAAGTTATTTATCAAAAAAATTAAATATACCTCATATTTGGCATTTAAGAGAATATGGAAAGCCAGATTACAATCTTAAGTTTGTTTATCCTCTTAAATATGTAAAAAGAATATTTAATCAATCTAAATCAGTCATTGTAATTTCCAAATCAATTTATAAATATTATAGTCCAATTATCTCAAAGAATATTTTAAAGCTAATTTATAACGGAATAGATATCCGTGATTATAACAAAATTTTTATATCTCATCAAAACATACAATTTTGTATTGTAGGAGGTATATCTAAAGAAAAAAACCAATTAGAAATATTAAAAGCTACTAAAATATTAAAAGAAAGAGGTCTAACTAATTTTAAATTACATTTAATTGGTAATGGATCAGAAAAATACATTAAAGAATTAAAACATTTTATTAAAACTAACCATTTACAACAATTTGTGAGATGGTGGGATTATCAAGAAAATGTTCAACCTATCTTAAAGAAAATGGATGTCGGAATAATGTCATCCAAGAAAGAAGCCTTTGGAAGAGTTACTATAGAATATATGGCAAATTATATGCCTGTAATAGCAACTTCAGAAGGTGCAAATCCCGAGCTGGTAATTAATAATTTTAATGGTTTTCTATATAAAGTAGGTAATGCTAAAGAGTTATCTAATAATATGGAAAAATTAATTACTAATCCTAAAATGATAGAAACTCTAGGAAATAATGCATTTAATTGGGCTAATGAAAATTTCAATATGGAAAAAAATACGTATGAAATTTATAAGTTATATAGAGGTGCAAAATGAATAATACAAAGTTAAAAGATAAAATACCATATAAAGTTATAACTTCATTAACAAGTTTCCCTTCTCGTATTGATAAAGTGCACTTAGCTATTAAAACTTTATTAACACAAACTGTAAAACCGGATAAAATTATTTTATGGCTTGCCACAGATGAATTTCCAGAAAAAGAAAAAAATTTACCTCGAAGTTTATTAATTTTAAAACAAAAGGGTCTATCAATACAATTTGTTGAAAACAATATAAGATCCCACAAGAAATATTATTTTGCTATGCAAGAATATCCAGAAGCAATAATTATTACTGCAGATGATGATTTATTGTATTCTAATAAATTAGTAGAATACTTATTAAAATCTTATATAAAATATCCATATGCTATTTCAGCTTTAAGAAATCACAGAATGAAAGTAAATGCAGAAGGTTTCCCCCTAAAATACAACATTTGGGAAAAAGAAGTTACCCTATATAAAAAACCATCTTTACTTTTATTTCCCACAACTGGAGCAGGTGTATTATATCCACCAAGATGTCTTCATAAAGAAGTGTTTAATTTAGAAAACATAAAAAATTTATGTCCTTATGCAGATGATATTTGGCTTAAAGTAATGGCTATTTTAAACAATACGCCTACAGTTGTAGCTCATATTCAAACAAAATTAAATGTAGTTGAAGGTATTGATGAAGATACTTCATTAGCAAAAATAAATGTTTTAAATAGTCAAAATGATGTACAGTTAAAATCTGTAATGAAAATATATAACCATTTTTTTGGTTATTCAGATACTTTAACAAATAGATTAAAGATAAGTGCCTCTAAAGAAATATCCTTAAAAATGTTTATGATTTTTTTATTCCATAAATTAATACATTTAATTGAATTTTGGTGGGAAAATGGAACTATTGAATTAATAAAAAAAATATTTATAAAAATAATAGACGCTGAATAATTATTAACTTTTTATTAATAATTATGAGCAAATAAATTAAAGGAGAATTTATTTTGTCAAAAATAAGTATAGTAATACCTATATATAACACTGAAAAATATTTAAGCATTTGCTTAGATAGCGTGTTAAATCAAACTTTAAAAGATATAGAAATAATTCTTATAAATGACGGCTCGACTGATAATAGTTTAAATATATGTAAGCAATATGCTAAAAAAGACAAAAGAATTAGACTAATTAATAAGCGTAATGCAGGTGTATCTGTAGCAAGAAATATAGGTATAAAACTATCTAAAAGCAGATATCTAATGTTTGTAGATTCAGATGATAATATAGAAAAAAATACTTGTTTAGATGTATATAATAATATTGTATCCACCAAGGCAGATATAGTTTTGTTTAATTTTAATAGAATACAGAATGATGAAATTATAACAAATAAATTGCCTTTAAAGCAAGGAATTTATTCTAAAAAAATGATACAAAGATTAGTACTAGAAATATTAGGTCATACAAAAAAATTTATCAGTTGGAGCTCATGGAGAGCAATTTATAATAAAGAAATAATTTTAAATTATAATATTAAATATCCAACAAATTTGACTACTGCTGAAGATTTAGTATTTTTAATTACT
>LJDB01000097.1 GCA_001983455.1 Candidatus Epulonipiscium fishelsonii | reverse complement strand
ACATTCTTCCTTGAGGACGGCCGAGACACAGGCACGTTACGCTGGAAAAGAGAGATAAAGGGAAAGAGAAATGAGAAAACATATAGGTAAACAGAGAAGAGCTTGTCGACGGCGACGCCACATCCTTCAGAGACTGTCTTCTATTTTCGCCTGCCTGACAAACATGTTCTTTCACAGCAAAGTGCGTCAGGGCAGAGGGAGACACGGTGAATACACAGTGAATCAGCGCCATCTCACTCTCCAAATCTCTCCCTTTCGCTATCTCACTCTTTCTCTCGCTCTCTCTCTCTCTCTCTCACACACATTCATCTCCCTATGGATGCCATGTCACTGACTTGAAGAGGGGAGCATTTGCATTTCTCTTCCCCTGTGTCCCTGAACTCACATGCTGATTCACGTGACAGTAAGTGTGTGTGTCTGTCTGCATGAGGGCGTCTGCCTGCGTGCGCTTGTGTGTGTGATTGTGTGTGTTAACATGCATAGAAACACAGTATATTTACCTGCTAACGAGCGTGTCGTTTTGGGACATTTGCACATCACTGTTTGGGCTCTTATCACTTTTGGTGCAAAAGCAGGTTACATGTGTGTGTGTGTGTGTTTGTGTTTTTGACACATGTTTTTCTGTAAACCATCAAGAAGGGACACTCTTTAGCCAAAACATCTTTACAGCGTTAGACATGGAGCTTATAGCAGACAGAAACAGTGCAGGGATCTTGTCAAAAGGGTGTATTCCAGCAGAGAGCCTCAAGGCAGGAAAGAACACATGACAAATGTGAAAATCAGCAAAGTTTGCCACATCTTTCCACCAATGCGCAATTTGACACAAGTATCTGAAGTGAAAGTAGGAAAGAGGTTTGAGAGGTTTGAATCCCTGCTGACAGACTGATGATATCTGACGAGGTGAAGTGAGGGAGAAACTTTTTGTACAAGCTGCAAAGTTTTATTTTGATAAAGTTTTTTTAAAATTTGGAGCTTTTCATTCTCTTAGCAGTCTCAGAGAATTAGATCAACAATGAAGATGTAAGTTATTGTGTTGATACACATCATTGTGAACTATGATTTCTGCCATGTAGGACAAAGTGGCAAAAAAACAGAATCGGCTGGAAAATGCAGACAATCCTTGAGTTTGTCATTATGAGCACCTATGCACTATCTCACACACACAGTCAGGTCAAAGAAACACTGAGAGAAGAAGGAAAGAGGCAGAACCAAGAGAAATCACTTCAAAAAAAAAACTCTCAGAAGTGCATCAAAATTGGAAGATGAAACACAAATTTGTTTGAAGACTTTGTGTCTGTTTGCATGATGTCAAATATTCCACTGGAAAAAATAAAAAAAATACATATTTTGTTTCCAATTAAGTGTGAACAAGGCGGAGTGTTGCTTTAACATGAGAGTAGCCTTAATCAGACCCACTTACACTGTGTGTTCACACTGCGTGGAGGCTGTCCTGCAGAAGATCTTTAATTAAAGGAAAATCCAACAAAAAGTGTCTGAGTGAGTCTCCAGAGCAACTTCAATGCTCCGTGACAATAATCCTCTAACTCTGGATGGATGAGCACCGTTCTTTCAAAAAATACTCCCTCATTTGGTCCTTTGAGATGATGGTGGTGAAAGTTAATATTATCCCTGAATAGCTGTTAAACTAAAATCTAGTGACAGCATATACTGTATTTATTATAACACCAAAATGTTTAAAATGTTTACTCAGATTTTATAGGAAAATCATAAATGTTTTATTGCCTTCTAGAATCCCAAACGTGTCACATCAGCTCATGATCCATGAAAGAATGTTTTCAAAGTCCAAAAGTTTAACCACACATAAATTAATAAACTGGAATAAGCTAATTAGGAATGAATCCAGCTTCAAACCTTGAAATGAACCCGTAGTTTCCACAAGAGAAAACTAGAAGTTCAGCGGTTAAGGTTTTCTTTTTTCTTTTTTAGAGCTAAAAACTCTAAGGCCTCGCGAATCCGCAAAAGTCTTTACACTCCTACGATATAAAAGTTTGATCAATTTTTCATGGAGGTTGCAGTCCAATCAAACTACAGCTTGGACTGTCGATGTTAAAAACAGAAAACCTCTTGTTCAAAATGGACGGTTATGGCATAGCGCTTAGCATGCTTCACTCAGCCACTGTCACCTCAAGGGCAGACACATTTACATTTAAGTTAGCCCAAAACATGAACAAAGCACTGTGTCAAATTGGTATAAAATGTGGAAGAGAAAAGGCAGGATGAGTGAAATGATTTCTCTCACAATGTAAAGCAAAATTCTGAAATCATGGAAAAGAAGAAAAAAAAAAAGGAGTGAAGTAAAATCCGCATTCCTTTGAAAAAATATGACAATATTTAAAAGTACCGTCTTACAAAGGCAAAGGTTGAAGGACTGAGGTCACATTCTTCAGCACTTTCGACTCTAATAATTAATAAACACTGTATACAGTAACCAGAGGGGAGTAAAGGAGTCCAAAGTCAGCCAATTGAGAGCTGCGGGGGTTCAGTGACTTGATGACGGACTGACAGAAACGGGCACGTCGGCCGCTGCTGTGATTAACCTCATGGTTATGAGTCACAGAAGAGGCTGAGTAGTTTAACCTCACAGGAGCGGTACAGATGTGTGTAGCCTGACTAATCGGAGGCAGGCTGTGGATAGAAACCTTCTATCCTCCTCCTCTTTCGCTTTCTATGAACTATTTTGTGAGGGCACCCTCGCGGCATCGTGGCCTTAGTGCCACCTAAGACGTCTCTGATTGGTTTAAAGAAATAAAAACAAGCCGGAACACTTTTTTTTTCCATTTAGCAGAAGGATAATTAATGCAGCCGGACTCTTTTTTTTTCCATCAGTGACACAGTGCCGGCTATGAGAGACTAGGAAGCGTGTGAAAGTAAAGAATTGAGAGAGAGGCGAGGAATTTGCCTCAGCGTTTTTATCGCAGCCACCTCTTATTCTCCCCTCTGTCCTGACCTGTGGAGTTGAGGTGTTTTAATTAAACTCATTATCCTCAGGGAGAGGGGCAAGGGTAAGCAGAAGCAGAGAGGGAACAAGTGGGCAAAGGTGAGAATATAGGCGGCAGGAGAGAGACGGGGCAGGGGGAGGCTGAGGCCAGAAATGAGAGGGTGAGATGAAGGATGCCATCACCCCAATTTTAATTCTAAGCCTCTCTCTCTGACAGCTCCTCTCCAAATGTTCCATATGATTACACTGATTACTGTAAGAAAAAGTCGACCTTTTTCACAAGAGCGGATGAGAGAACTATAGCAGATAGATGTGCTGCTGTCATGTAAATCAAATTCAACTGAACTGTCATGAACCATGACAGAGAAAAGAGAGTTTTTAGAAACTTTTAATTTTAAGAACTTAAAAAAACTTGTCATTCACTTGCAAGACAAGGTGGAAAAAATTTAGCGCTAAAAAAACTAATAAGATGGTTGGATATGTCTCTTTAATAGGACAAACTGGTGAGACACCTGACTTGTTTATTTTGCCTTATCTTAATATTTGAGTTTTAAGCAATTATAGTAGCTGACATGTTTGTTCGGAGGAGAGCAAACAGGAAAATATTGGTATCATTAACATTACAAGCAACAGCATTAAAGATGGGCAAGATCTAGGTCAAAGTACCTACAGACAAATAAAAAAATACATAAACCTGCACTTCATTTCATTTGAAGTGTGAAAGCGGATATACAGGCAGGTAATTATTCCCGAGTTTACTTCGAACTTTCTTTCCTTCAGCAAACATGTCCATGTCAAATGCATCAGAGCAACTGAGGCAGATAAAAGCTGGAGTCTTTCTTGATGCTTTGCCAAGCAAAAGTATTTGGAAAATGTTCACAGAGTATGTACACATTTATTTCAGGAAAAATATAGAAACCAAAGTAGTGAGTCTCCTGACTGAAAGGTCCAATATCACAGCAGAAAGTGTCAATAAAGTTAAATCAAAGTATGCAAAGAAAAAGTTTGCAGTTGCATTTCCAAAACATGCACTTTATTGTTCAAGCAGTAACAAATATAAGCATGTAATCTGGTTAGAAAAATCTCTAAAAAATGACATTATGTTCAATATGTAGCCATTTTGAAACGCACTCTAAAACTCCTGCGGTTTGCACTAATGTGAAGCTTCCTGCCTCATTTTGAGTCAGAGTCATGTCGTCAAGGTTCCCAAGCTGTGAAAACTCCATGTAAGTCATCAGAAGTCACAGGAAGGTTGGAAACAGGCTATCTATCTATAATAACTTTGTCGCTGTTTTCCATCTTTTCTTCCTATCACACTTGCACCATCTTAACGACTTTGTGCCTTTAAGCATTCATCAAAGCTGCAGCCAATAAATCAACCATATCACAACATGTCAACGCGCCTGCTGACTGATAATTTGCGATTCTTAACACAATGCACACAAATACATATGCATCCAGGCACAAACACACACACACACACACACACACACACACACACACACACACACACACACACACACACACACACACACACACACGTCCTCCATAACCTACACAAAAAGGAGAGCTTGCCATGCTTTTAACAGCAGTGTTTCGCCTCAAGGCCATAAAATGAGGAGAAAAAGTATCAACTATCATCCACCTATAGTTGTAGCACTAAACAGTGCACTCTTTGCTCCAGCTATCCAAGGCCGAAGTCTTATTTACAAAGTGGAAGACTGAACTAAGGGCCCCAGACCTCAAGGGACCCCAAAAGCCTCAGATTTGGTCTGCACTACTGGTCTGCGCTAAAATACTTGTAACGTAGGTCTGAAAATGTGTTTAACTGACATAGCAATGGCATTTAATATGGGCTGTGCATTCCTCTCTAACCTTGTGTGCTTGTGTCATGTTTATACATGTATTTCTAAATTACTGTTGATGATTAAATAAGGACAGCTTACCCGAAGCGGAGTGACATTTTTTTGGCCCCTAACTCAGTTGAATTCATGTAGATGTCATGCTTAAGTAAATGAACTAAACTAAACTAGAGTGTAAATCTCTGCAGGTGCCTTTCAACAGTAAAAAAAGGAGACATCAAAGATACTTTTTTTTCCTCCATGAAGTTTTGCTAATGAGGTTAATAATAAAAACTTAAAAACTGCAACTCGGTGTCAACTTATTCAACAACAACAACAACAATACACAAACCATCGTTTTACACAAATTTCAACACTCTCTTATGACATTAACACATATACTGGCAGAGAAAAAAAAATCCCCCCCTCCCATGGTGCATGCAGCTTTTGATGAAACTGTCACTGGCAGCAGCAGCAGCTGTCTGAGTCCGTCCTGCACCGGAGTCTAATGGATATTAGACTCAGCAGTAACTGAGGGTTGTAGAGTAGAGTGAGCACTACTGATGTACCCTTAATGGAGATTTCATTGTCACTACTGGGAACATCATTAGGGTCTGTTACTCTCACATGGCAGTGACATCTAACCAATTACTGCGTTTATGAGTCCAATTAATTAAGAAGACCGTCTGACTTTGGGTGAGAGGCAGTTTTAAGACTCCGTGGGCGAACATGCTACCGGAGAAAATTTACTGCTGTTAAGGAGACGGTCGAGGGTTATTTACAATCTGGGTGAGTTTGGAAAATATTGATAACTCATATTGTTTTATGGTGTTGGAGTTTTTTTGTTCTACGCACTTAAAGGGGTCAACACAGTCCAAACAAGGGCGCTCGCTTTTTATTCTAAAACGAAGCAGCCATTTGAGAATTTTTCAGATACTCAACTTGCAAGGATCCATTCATGTTTTAAGATTTAAAGTGTGTTTAAGTTCAACAGGCTGCAAATTGAAGAGAACTAGCAAGCCTAAGTGAACAGAAAGTTATGTCAGAAAGCCTCTGAAAATATAGAAACATTTTGGATTTGACTTCTTGGCCAAGATCATACAGGTTATTGTTTTTCACTGGGTTTGCTCTTTGAAGTAAGTTTGAACTTGTGAGGGAAAATGTCCACTTTTGCAAATATTACAATAATTATGAATAAAGAAACAACTTTCTTAAATAGTTTGCATCCATTCCCCCATAGAATATTGAATATTTTCACTTATTTATTTCCACAGTGAAGAGCAAAACCATCTTTAAAACAAGTTACTGAAGAGTTACACAAGCAAAAAGACTCAAAGTATTGAGTTTTACTTTATTAGAAGAGCATTTGTCAAGAATCTTCTGTTGGGACTGAAAAATCTTCAGTTTTGATTCCTTGTCTCATAACAACAGGCCTCGGTTGGACCGGAGACAGAAACTGGCTCTTAAACAAAATCAAGCGAGTCTGAGTCCAAAGGAGCTGATCAATGTCCCACTAGAGAAATCAGAGCTTGGTGATTAAACTGCAGCGCCGTTCAAACAATGATGGAAGTATTTATTGATTGACGTTTGGCCGGAGGTGTGCGGATGTCTCAGAGTGTGGTGGTAATGCTCACTCAGCAAGAGAGGGAGGTGACTTTTTCTTGGCCGTGTCACACTGACGTCCCCCTTTTCCTTTCCAAACAATTTGGCACCACGCAGTCTCAAGCAAATGTAACTAATTACCTCCTGTTTGGCACTTGTTTACACCATAAACATTTCATCTGCCAGGCAGTTTCTGGACCTGCCTAAACTTAAACCGCAATTTTAAACAAACTTTAAGGTATTACCATCATTATTTACCAGAGAGAATCTGTCAAACACACCCTCCCCTCCCTTCAAAGTGTCCTTGGGTGAGACCCTGAAAAACCTTTGTAGGCTCGTTAAGCTGATACTGATCTGACCTCACAGGAGAAGGGGGCAACAGTAGAATATCTCCACAGAAATCAATGGAGAATCACATCTTCCACAGATTCCTCGCATCATTTATCAGGTCAATTCACAGCCTCCAGCAAGAGTAACTCATTTTAGGGATCCCAGCGCTGCTTTCCCTCCAGGAGAAAATCTGTAACAGCGTTGCTCATTTTGTGCTCAATTTTTTACTTCCTGGGTGTTTTTTATTTATTTGGTTGCTTGTCTGGTTGTTTTTTGTTTTTTTTTTAATAATTTCATGGTGGGTTATTTATTTATTCTTATTTTTAGTTATTTGAGAGGTTTGGGTAGTTGCCTGTTTAGTTGGCTGGTTATTCTGTTAGTTTTAAGGTTATTTCAATTGGTTTTGGTTTCTTGTCTGTTTTTGTTGGCTGTTTGGTTTACTAGTAATTCTGATGGCACCTCAAACAGTTTGTTTGGTTGGTATTTATTCATTCATGCAAAATATTTAGTTGGATTGACGTTTACCTTTTACTTTTGGTAAACACTGTCTTCCAATATAACTGTGTTAAATGAAGAAAATTGTAAGAAAAGCACTGATGCCTTTAATTAGCGCCTTTTACTATTATGTTGATTTGTTTTTATTTGGATGGTTGAATATTTGCTTCTCATTTGTCTTTATATTTTGGACGGTTGGTCAGTTATTTAATCATTTGATTGGCAACTAATAATTTGTTCAGTCATGTATTTATCAAATAATTTGTTTTTACTGGAGTTAAAAAGCAAATCCTTCAAAAATCCTGTCATTTCTTGGGAGGAAATGAGAATATATTTTTAATTGATGGCTGAAAACGAGGGGATGAAGGGATGATGGGACCAAACGTTTGCATCCCAAATACAAAAACAACAGGATATGTAACTCCGGCTCATTAATCCTCCAGCTGATTTATTGTAGTTGGCAGGAGATGTAAAGAAAGGTGTGTCTTCAGCTGATGAAGATGATGAAGAAAGCGCTGACTCAGAGGGATTAGAGGTACAGTGACTCATTTCTAATACTCCTAATGTGTGTTTTATTAGTTTAGTTTCATAGACAATAAAATCAATGGATGTAGTAAATTACACTGCAGGATGGAGTTTTTTTCTAATTAGTACAGCAGACCTAAAAAACAAAAGTTCACTGTAGCCACAACAACATTTAAAATTTCTACAACTTTTTGTCTTTTTCTCTAGAATCTTCAGCTGCTGTGGTTGGTTGAATTTCAAATAATTGCACAAACTTCCTGCATGAAGGCTACAGTACATGACCCATAGTACTACTATGAAATTAGTAATCTCACTTACTTGGTGCAATAAAACTCAATTGGATTTTACCAAGTTGGCCCTTTTACACAAGCACGGCCCTGGAAACCTTTTGACTTTGCTGTAAGGTTTAAACTAGTTGATTAGTATGTTTGAGATGACTGCTGCAGCTTCCATCAACAGAGGAAAAGCCGTGTGTATGTGTGTGTGTGTGTGTGTGTGTGTGTGTTGTCAGGATCACAAAGTAAAAGTGTCGACATCCCTCAGCCCTCCTATCTTAAACTGTTTCTTTTGCTTTGCTTGGTCAACTTGAGTCCTGAGTGTGAAGTTTATTGATCCGTCCTGAGAAAGAGATTGAAAGCTGCCAGTGACAGTTTCCTGCAGACAGCGAAGCTCAAGTCTTAATGTCTGCCCATTCCTTATTTGACGATCCATGAGACGAGTGTATAGGTAATTAAAGTGAGTGTGTGGTAAGTAAGGAAAGAAGAAAAGGCAGCGATTGAACACAGACTGAGGAGGCAGTAAAAAAGGGGGAAAAGCCCCTTGTAAAGCTGACAAAGAGACGGGATGCTCGTAGGTGAGACAGAATTGAGCCTTAAGTAGGAGGCAGAGTTGGCAGTGATGCAATACAGAATGGAGTATTGACAAAGTCTTTATAGTCATTTATTTTATATGAATGCATATTTCTTCCCTTACTAGAGGCTTCGCTCATTACAACACACCTCAGGTAAATATCTCAAGGAAAAATATGAGGAGAGACCCACTGTTAGCCTCCTCCATGGCACCACTGCCATGCTTAATTTAACACAAACAACTTCATAAAGAATGCAAAAAATTTAATCTGCTCTTTTTGTTTTAATTCAATTTTTCATCTAGTTGAACATGCACACTGTTTTTTTTTTTGAAGGGCCGCCCTGCACTAAAATTCATTCTCTACACTGTGTTGCTCTCACTCTCAGCACTTAAGTCATTTTTTTCCACTTTTCATATCATGTTCCTCTGGTACCTATTTCCTATATTCATGTTCCCACTTGTCTTTAATGTCCTGCCATCCATTACTTGTCTTACTTTTTCATTTCGTCTCCCCGCTGCTCCTTTTCCTCCCTGCCGTTCACCTTCCCTCAAACTTCTTGCTACACTTTTCATTACAGCTGACTTTTCCACAAACACTTTATATTTTTTATATTTTTCAAGCTCAGATTTGGAAAATTCTAGCTTTTTTTAGCTGCTCTCCCTATTATGATTTAATGATAGAAAACAGGGGGGTTAGGGATAAGATTTTTTTTGTGTTTCTACTGCTAGATGAGTTCAAGAACCATTGATCTCAACTGTGTTAATGCCAGTATCATAAAGGTCGCATTATAGTGGTGTCAGTATGATTCAGATGGCTTTACAACTGATGATTGCTGTAATTGAATTTTTGTTTTGCAGCAGGTTTGTACGATCAACTTTAGCAATTTAAATCACATCTGTTTTTGGTGAATCCTGCCTCAATCAAACCCCCAAAATTTGCAGCAAAGTGTAACGAGGGCACTGCCTGCCGTTTCATCTTCTCTCCCAATTTCAGCGAAACCTTCATTCCCTCACTTAAGCTCCATATCTATTACCGTTCCTTCCCCACCTTTTATTATCATCCATTCTCAGTCTTGCACATCCTCAGAGTCCGACATCTGCCCAGGGAGTTAAAGTAGGCTGATAGTGTGGACTCACTGGGACCAAACTCAATAGATTTAGACTGTAATTTTGTTGATTTTCTCTGGTTGGCGTTGTGTCGGACATAAAAAATAAAACTGTTGCATTGTTTATTTAAAAGAGAGTCTGTAGAATCGTGATGGTTCATTCTCACTGATGAGGTCATTTTTATAGGGAATTTAAATTCTGTTGAGTTATTCTTGCTTAGTTCATTCTTGTGCGTGAGCTGCATCTTCTACCTTCACAACTCATATTAATTCCATCCTATGTCCTTCTTTTAGCGTTTTTTCTTCTTCTGTATCCATTTTTCTGAGCTGTAGGGGGCACAGCAGCATTTGAAGTGGACTGACACCCCACAGAGGAGCTTCATATGCATAATGTCATTTACACACATGCACACTGCATTACAATCCACAACAACACAATGGTTTAGACATATAAAATCTAGGGAGGATGCATCTTTATGAGCCCAGCTTCAGAAGACTGCAGGTTGGGTTGAGGCTTGGACTCTGTTTGTCTGTTTTCAGCATGGCAACAAGTCTCAACTTTCTCGTACTACAGTTAAACAGTATAGTAAAATAACTTTCTGAAAACATTTGAAGCAACAAATAGGCCATAATGTCGCAGAATCTTGGTTTATACTTTATCAACACTGCCGAGTTTGACAGTTTGATCTGATTTTCATGAGCCTGGTCCGTCATGCTGGACAGACTCATTTGCATAAAGTAGAGGTCAAGTCATGGTTATGCACACTCAGATACAGTGATCGGTCTGTCAATTGGCCCTGTCCATCATGCACTGAACAGACGGATATCCTGCTCTTAAAAAAATGAATGGCGTCTACGAATTTGACATTCATTGATGTACTCACAATGTCTGTACCATAAGGTGACTACGGCACTCACGATTATGTTTGCCTGCACACTGTGGACAAATCATCTGCAGTAGCGTCTGTAAATCTGTGCTTGCAGTTGCATCATACTTTACTGTAACAGTTTGTCAGCCAAAATGAGTCACTGTAGCAATGAACATTTCACTGCCACGATCTCAGACATGACTCATTTATACTGCTTTACTCTAATGTTTAAATACATTAATCTGAGACCAATTCTGTTGCCTGTACCAAGATCAGAAGGTTGAAGTTATGGTCTGCCAACTGCTGATGTCACATTTAGTTATGTCCTAATTAAATTCAGCTCTTTAGCCACATTTTCAAAAACTAAAAGGTTCCCGAGACTCGAGCTTTTCCAGTAAACACCATGACGGAGCACATTTTCTTATACTTCCAGCTATCTGACCTCAACTTTCCATCTCTCTAAGCACTTCCCTGAATTTAAATACGCTATCATTTGCTTTGCAAACCCTTCCAAAATCAATGTAAATCTTTGATGTAAAAGTGCACCGTTGTCTTTCCAGCAGAATGTTCTGCCTCAGGGAGCCATGTCCTGAGGGGGCCTTGCTACGTGTATTGGTTTGCATTAAACCACACGGTAAATGGAAGGACACCGCTTAGCAAGCTAATTGTAAAGCAGTGTCTGCCCTTAGGAGCAGAGCTGGCAGCAAAGAGGAGCTGAGGACATTTAGCACACACAGGAGAAAAATACCACCAAAAACTCAATATGAACATTCTTTTCACCTCTTTTAAGTTTATTTTTGCTGAATACTTTGGAGCTTCTTTTGGCTGCAATTTATGTAGCAGCTGCAGGGGTTCATGAATAGCTCATGAAATTTACAATGCAAGTCATTTATGAAAAACATACGATGTAACGCCAGTTTGCGAGGTGCACAGAGACAAAATGTCTACCTGAGATAATGGTGTTTCATTTTGTAAAAACACATTGGTGTTAATGTCATCTGTGGGAAAAAGTCTGTTGTTTATTGACAAAAATGACAGCTCTAATTTTTCTGGGAAAATATTAGGATAACCTCTGGGGAAAAAATGTAATTAAGTCAACTAGTCTTACCCAAGCTACAATAAGAAATATAGAAATCAATTAAAATAAGAATAACTTATATTGAATTATTTATTGAAATGTTATTAAACGTTTTTTTTAAGTTTTATTGAGATGCACAGGTGCACAGGTTATGTTTTAATAGCTCTGACCGGTTACAACAAATGACATGTTCACTTCATGGATAATCACTGAACCCAAGCTGGGACAGTCGTTCAGAATATCTGAGGGTTTGCCTGCGAGGGATCTGACTGCTGATGTCCAGGAGCTCAGCCCGGGCAGAGACAGACTGGTGCACAGGCTTTCCTGCTGGTCATGCTCCGGGGCAACCGCTCCAGCTCCACTGGTGAAGAGACGGAGCACTCAACAGATGTAGTTAAGATCATTCACAACAACAAACGCATGACTCCGAAGGGGTTCGGTCAGGCCAGGTGGACAGAAAGATCCCCTGCCCTCTGTGTCTCTCTAACAAAGCTAAAAATATCTTAAAGGTAGGATTCACTGCAGGGTTTTCATAGTTGATGTGCTTGTTTTAACACCTTTGTGACTGGCTGTGTTTGACTGTTATTTTTACAGTGAAAATTTCTATGTTGGCTGAGCATTCAGTGTTTTAAAGGTGGCATGGGGTTAGGGGTTAGGGTTGGCTGAAAATGTATTGAGCAGTGCAACATGAAACTGCGAATCATAAAAAGCAATCTAGTTCAACTTAATTCTCTTTACCATCACTTTTACTACAGCTATTGTTGGGGCATCACCGCAGAGCTTTAATACAGCTCTGCTCTGCTGCATATATACTGTAGCCATCAATGCCAGATCACTGGAACATGAACTCATCCCCCTGAAGATAAACATTAATATGAATCTCAAACTGCCTCAATATTTTTCTCATTAAAGATCAGAGCAGGGGTTTTGTTGAGGGCACGATTTCTTTTATTTAGTAGATTTCTTTTAAGTATTTTTCATGCAAAGTGCACTTCTGGATTCTCCTTACGCATTCTCATTTGCAGGATTCAGCACCCTGGTGACATCATGTAAGAGGAGTCAAGAGCAATGTTTTCCATTCGAGGCCAGTTTGTGAAAACACGCTTCAGGGGAGCTTCCATTCCCACGACTGCTGCCGCTGAGGTTGCACTCCGGCATAGCCGTGCGTTCCTCCAAGATTTCCAAGGATCAGTTGGACCTTCTGTGGGAACTTCAGGGTCCAAGCTCTCCCACAAACATCACACAGTTTTTTTTTCTTTAGAAGCTACTCTTTACTGTGGCTTACACACGTAGACACACACACACACATATCCTGCACATGCATGCATGGGACTGACACAGACACACACTCAACCTCAAAGGGGGAACCGTTGCTTTTATTTCTGATCCTCACCCACCCTGATTAAAATGTGACAGCTTGCTTATTGCCCTCTTCTTTTCTCTCTGTGCTGTCAGCCATTGATTTCCCCGGCCTGATCTAATCCTGGGTTCACATAGCTGAGCATTAATTAGAGAGGGAGATGCAGCAGGAGAGAAGAGAAAAAAAGAGAGCCAGAATTACATACACCCAGGGCTTAAAAAAAAACTGCAGGTTCAAAGTTGTATCAAGGGCGGGTGGGGAGCAAAAAAAATGTACAGGATCCCTGAGTCAACCAGCTTTTATTTCATTTCTGTTTTCCAGACCTCGGGGTCTGTATTTGGTAATCAAATTCATAGCTCCTCCACGCCAACGCCCCCCTTTCTCACTTTCCACACTCTCCAGTGCTATTTTTCTCTTTGCTCCTGCTCTCCCTGGCGGGGTTGCAGGTCGCTTGGATCTGAAACCGCTGTATCTGTCACAGAACGAAAGCGCCCGCAAAGCCTCCACTGTAAGGAGCGCTGGGTCCCTTTCTGCCTTTATGGAAACTTGATTGAAGAGAGTTGAAAGGACCTGTCTGCCTGCTTGGGGAACGAAGGGCAGAGCAGCTCCTGCTTGCCACTCACCATCTGGAGAAACTCTCACCCAACTTTTTCTTTTTTTTCTTTTTTTTTCCCCTTTTGTGTGTGTGTGTGTGTGTGTGTTTATCTATGTGTGTGTGTGAGTGTGTGGCTTTGCTTCCATCTACTGGGCAGAGGAAAAACTGCCAGGAGACATAACAGGAGGAGGGTCAACAGTGTCTGAAACAGCTTTCATGTCTCGCATCAGTGCAAGTTTATTTTAAATTAGTGAGAGGATTATTGTAATGATGACTAAGTTATGACACCGAGTCCTGTAAACAACCAAACCATCTGTCTGCTCACTATCCTTCACTCACATCCCTCTCTGCTCTGGGGTCTTTCAACACAAACCCAACACAGCTCTGCCAACGCATGAATGACTGTTGTATCAAAGGCAGTTAGATGCATTATGATGAACACATTTTTTTTTGTTTTCAAGCTGCTACTGCTCATTCATAAAGGAAAGATTTACTCAAAATCTTCTAAGAGTCTTTAAAACTGGCATTTCAGCTAATCAGGTAATTGTCGGAGCTAATTGGAGCAGGTCCTAAAATCCTGATAAATAAATGAGATTAAAGCATGTTGAAGAATTATTTTTTGTGTTTAAAATTAAATTGTATTCATACTAATTGCAATCTTCCGTAACATAGTGAACTAGTCAGCCTTTAGACATTAGCTAGTAATTTATCATGCAAATGTCACAACAGAAGAAACTTTAATTTGTGGCAATTTGAGGCTAAACTGAATTCCTAAAGATTTCTACCCTCAAGTGAAAACTATTTTCAACCACTGACATTTTCACTAACGTCTATTTATTACACTCCTCTGTCTTTGAGTACAAGTCTGAGAAACAGACTGTTGGTATTTAAGTCGAAATTTCAACCTTAAAAATAAACTCAGTCTTTGAACTACTGGCCTGTTTTTTTTTCTATTAGTGACTGAAACAAAAATAAAAGTGTTCATACTCTTTGGAAATATCAAAAGTACATTCATGTAGGTTCGGTTTAATAGATTCTGACTTGTGTAAACACTGAGAGATTGTGAGACTTTGCGCTGCATTGAATGTTTGCTGATTTAATGGAACATTTAATCTGATTCGCTGTTGGAATTAATTATTACACCAGGCAGTGTACACTATGAGCTGCTATAGTATGTATGCTTGAGAAACAACTTGACAATTTAATGAAGTAAACGACCCACAACAGTGAACTATAGTTTCTCTTCTCTCTACTCAGGAAACAAGTCTCTCTTGATATCAGTCTAATGAACCTTTGAGTTATAGCAAAGACAATATTCCATAATTCCTTTATGACATTCAAAGGTTGTTAGCCCCTGTGCTGCTACATGGCTTGTAAATAAAACGCTTTAGATGGAAAATGAATTGCTGCACATTTGCGCTCATTACAATGAGGGTAAATTGTTAAGTGTGGCGTGGCTGCCTGTGGGCCAAAGCACGATGAGTACTTTCACATGGGTTTTCTGGTTGGCAGCAGCTGTCTTCTGCTAATTAGACACATCCTGTGTCAGTGTGTGTGTGTGTGTGTGTGTAAGTGTTTATGTGTGTGTTTGTGTGTGTGTGCACGCGCATTCATCTCCAAACAAATACATCCCAAGCCTCCTTACCCTGCGGGCACATGCTGCCTGAGCCTTGGCAAGCCTCCTGACAGCGTTCATACACAAACACCCAGTCTCCTCACACTTGCATTAGATCCCCCCCCCTCCAATCCCCCCAC
>LJDB01000096.1 GCA_001983455.1 Candidatus Epulonipiscium fishelsonii | reverse complement strand
GCTGCTAGTTACCCATTATCTTCATACTTAGGATTTAACCTTATATTATCCAATCAATTTTTTCTGCTTTCGCAACATTCACGCTTAGCCTTATTTCATACTTACGTTGTAGTTTGAGTGGCTTTAGGGATTTCAAGCAATTCAAGTAGTATATTGCATAGTTAATTTAACTATGGCTACGCACTAGTTACCCAATACGCTTACTGAATGAGAAGGCTTATATACCACACCTAAATGGGTGGGGTTTACGCCCTTATTCTATAACTAGTATAATGAATAGGAAAACAGTGATTTAATGAATACTCTTCGCCTTTTTTAAAATAAGCCATCTTATGTGGAATTTCATATTTATCTAGTTCTTCTTTTAAAGCTAACGTTTCTTTGTTTAACAAATCTTCTTCACTTGTCACTAAATATGTCTTTGGAAATTTAGCTTCTTTTAATACAGTTAAGGGATTTTTTAAATATTGAAAGGATTTGTGTTTACGGTCTTGTTTAGTAAATAGATAAGGATTTATTAATTGCACTGCATCTTTTAATTGAGTGTTTAACATGATTGATAATAATCCTAAGCCTTTAATATTTATATTATTAGTTGTACATTCAAATATATCTTGTAAATTTTGACTACTGCTTATGCTTGTTGCCATCAGTCCTAAGAGTCCACCAGCTGACTCTCCTATTACATAAACATTATCTATGTTTAATTTATATTTTTGTGCATTATTTGATATAAACGTAAATGCAGCAAGAATATCTTTTACTTGAGTATAGAATGTGCCATCTGGTATAAGTGTATAATTCAAATTTACTACTTTAAACCCTAATTTTACTAGTTCACAGCTAAAATTAAAATTTAACTCTTTATCTCCATAAATTAATCCACCCCCATGAATATTTATAATAACAGGAGTATTCTCATCTTGATTAAAGCAGGAATAAATGTCTAGATAATGATTTTTTTTGCCATCGCCCACATAATCAATATCAAGTTCTTTTATAATTTCTTTATCATTTTCTGTTTTAATTTTGTCAAACATATCTTTTCTTTTGTTAGTTTGCCTCCTTAATGGTGTTTCTAAAAAATAAAGCCAACACTTGCCTATTGTCCCTATATTCATACTTGCCCTCCTTAAAAAAAATTTTTATTATTTTAAGAAAGTATTGCCATGAAAATACATTTTATACATATATTTATGCTTATGACTACAAATATATTATCAAATATAGAGACTGTTGCCGTTGAGCTAAAATTCATAGACATGTGGCTATTAATACTAATATAAAAAGCAGAGGTTTTGCCTCTGCTTAGAAATATATTTATATTTATAACGCTGCTGCTGCTACTGCATTTAGCAAGTTATAAGGTTTGTTATAGTGTGGTTGGAAGAAAAAGTCTACCATAGCTAGTTCTTCAACAGTCATATTATTTTGAATTACTACAGAAAGTGTATTCATATATTGAGTTAAATCTTTATCACTTATAATTTGTCCACCTAAAACTTTTCTTGAAGTTTTATCATATACTAAAGTTATTGTAACTTTTTGATAAGATGGCATGAACTCTGGTCTATCATTATCTGTAATTGTTACACTAGCAACATCAAAATTTGTTGTAGCTTTTGCCATTTGTTCAGTCAAGCCTGTTGAAGCAATATTATGTTTATAGATTTTAATTCCGGATGTTCCTTGAGTTCCCATATATTTCATAGTTGGTTTAACAAGGTTTTTAGCAACTAAAGTTCCCATTCTTACTGCATTTGTTGCAAGTGGAATATATCTTTTATCTCCTGCTGGATTGTATGAAACAACACAGCAATCTCCTGCTGCAAATACGTCTTCTTGACTAGTTTGCATATATTCATCAATAATAATTGCACCATTTGGTAACATATCTATTTGACCTTTTACTAAATCTGTATTTGGTCTAAATCCAATACATAAAACTACTAGGTCTGCTTTATATTTACCTTTGTCAGTTACAACGGTTGTTACTTTGCCGTTTTTCCCTTCAAATTTACTTACTTTTTCACCAGTAGCAATTTTTACCCCATGTTTTCTAAATGCATCTTCCGCAATGTCAGTATAAGTTTTGTCTAAATATTTATTCATAATTCTTGGTTCAGCATCAACTAAAACGGTCTTTTTGCCTAACATTTCAAATGCTTCTGCTAATTCCACACCAATATATCCAGCTCCAATAACTACAATATTTTTAGAGCCTTTAGCGTCTTTAATTATCTCTTGAGCATGATTATAATTTTTGCATAGCAAAATATTTTTTAAATCGCCACCTTCAAATTTTGGAACAATTGGCCAAGAGCCTAAAGTTATAATTAGTTTATCGTAACTATCTTCAAAAACTTCTTTTGTTTTTAAATCTTTAACTTTAATTGTTTTACTAGCAAAATCGACAGATTGAACATCATGTTCCATCTTAGTATTAACACCTAACTCAGCTAGTGCTTGTGGTGAACTATAGAATAATTTTTTTGGATCGGGAATCACTTTTGCTACATCTAAAGCTATTCCACATGATAAAAATGATATATTATTATTTCTTTCGTAAACTGTAACTTCTGCATCTTTGTATAAAGCTTTAGTATTCATTATAGCAAATGTTCCTGAGTGTGTACAACCAATTACAATAACTTTCATTTTTCAATCGCTCCTTAGAATTTTTTATTTAAACATAGACACTTAAAATTATTTACGGATATATATTATCATTTAATTCAAAATTAGTCAACGCTATTTTTACAAATTTTTTTATCTTGTTTTTATAATAAATAAAATATAAAATAAAAGAGGAATGTTTATAGTGAATGAACGGAATAATTATATACAAGAGTACTAGTTGATTATTTGTGAAGTTTATAAAATAGATAAAAATTTTTTGGAGCATGTTATGAAATATATATACCCGATTAATGTAAATGGTAAATTATACTACCAAGTGAATTTTTTTTATAAATCAAAAAAAATATATTTAGGAAGATATCCCTCAATGATTGAGTCACAAAAAGTTATCGACGAAGCAAACACTATTGTTGAAACTCTTTGTAATATTAAACAAGCACAATACACTTTATTATCCTTTAACAAAGTTGTAATTTTAATTAATTTAAGAGATAATGGAACGTATTTTAAAAATCCAATATATACTCATAAAAATTATTTTAGCTACTATATTTCACCTGATATAGAACTATTGTTTGATTTAATCCATTTGTTCTTTTTTGCAACTTATAAAATTTATAAGCGAGGCAATTTGTTTTATACTCAACAAACGTTTACCCAATCCAGCATTTTAAATAGACTGGGTATTATTCCTTCAAGCCGTGCAAATATAGATTATAAGTTTAAAAATGACAATCCATTTGACTTTAGAAGTCATAACTTAGAAATTCTAAAAAGGTATTATGGCGTTTCACGAATAGAAAAAGATGAAAAAATATTATATCAAACAAGAATTTCTAAACCCAATACAATTATTATTGGTGTTTTTGAATCAGAAGTAGAAGCAGCAATTGCTTATAATAAAGCAGTTGACTATTTAAAGTCTATTGGCAAACAATATAAGTTAAATTCAAATATTATTATTTATATAACTAAGCAAGAATATGAAAATATTTATAGTAAAATAGAACTACCTTTTAAGCTAACAAATAAAGTCCCTCAAAATATAAAAAAATTTCGAGGGGTTGTTGACCATAAAAGTGGATTTAAGGCTTGTATTGGATATAAAGGCAAATCTGTTTATCTTGGTCTTTTTTCAACTGAAATACGTGCTGCACAGGCATATAATTTAGCGTCATACATCTTAAAAGGACATAAAGGATATCGTAATCCAGTTTCTCCTATATTTAATTTTAGTGATCAGTCTAACATTATTGCTGCTCTACAAAAAAATGGTTGGAGACCAAATTAATTTTTTTTAGGCATAACATATATTTTTATAGCGGTTTCGTACTTGCTATCAAAATTATAAACATGATAAGGTAAAGCCAAATCATTTATTGAGTCATTTTGGTGGGTAATATAAACACAATTTTCTTCGTATAAAATGGGCTCAGCTATTCCTTTTCCTTCAATCAAATTTAAAAATTGTTCATACACAGATAGATTTGTATAATGATTTGATTGTATGTCTCCAACACTAATTCCTGGATTTATTGATAAAAATTCGATATTCTTGTCCTCTTTAATTCCAAATTTGAAAGTGAACATTCCTATCGAAGGCAAATATTTCAGTATTTTCTTAACATAACCTAGTATTTTTTTAGTATTAGTTTTGTTTAAATTTGCTGGTGTCTTTATATAACTTTGTACATCACCTTCGACATCACCTTCAATTGCAATAGGATAAAATACAATTTCATCATTAGACTGTTTTAATGCTGTAATAGTTATAGATTGTTTATATTCTTCAATTTTTTCAATTAAAATTTCTTGATAGTTACCAAAGTCCAAAAAGGTTTCTAGTTCACTAATATTTTCCACTTTGCCATGTTTATATTCTGTTTCGGAAGTTGCATGGCATTCATATGGAAATTCGAACTCTGCTGGTTGATCTATACAAAATATTGGAACAGGTATTTTTAACTGTTGAGCCATTCTAACTTGTTCAATTCTGCTTAAAATCTGATTTAAAGTTTCTTCAGTTGGAAAACAAGATCCATGTACTGGCTCTAATTTATATATATTATTAGTCAAAAAAACAATAGCATCTGTCCTTAAATTTAGTCTAGTAATGCTTTCTGTATTCAACTCGCCAACTATTTGCTGTGATGCGTAATTACTAGCAATATTATCAATTTCTTTTTCTAGTAATATAGTCTTAATATCTCTTTTCTTTGCCTCAATACATAATAAAGCTGAAGTTAAATTTCCTCCCACAATACCTAAAGTTTTTATTTTCTTCAAAAAAGGTCCTCCTTCAAAAAACTCAAATATTATAATGATTGTATATGTCTATCTCAAATTTTAACAAATATTTTAAAATATATCAATCTTTATTATCATAAACAAGGAAAAATCCTCCTAATGTAGCTTATTTATCATAAATAAAAAAATTTTCATTGTTTTTGTAATTTATTCTCATGAATTAATACTTTTACTTCAAATTCTCTTGTGGTATACTTGAATAAGTAAAATTTAATTTAAAGGAGGATTGCACTATAATACAACTTTTATGAAAACATCTAAAGTTTAACCATAACATTAAACTTTTCTATAAAAATAAGTAGAGAAGATATTTCAGCTTTAATACTTTATTATAAATAACAGATTTAGTCACGTTGTTCCTAAATCCGTTATCATGAATAAAAAGGAGTAAATCGATGATGAAATTTTTATATAAACTTGAAAAAAAATTTGGTAAATTTGCTATTCCTAATCTAATTGTATATTTGCTGTTTGGCCAAGGTATAGCTTTTATTTTAAGCATGTGGAACCCATATGTTGTATATGATTTTGTGTTTAATTGGCAAGCTATTTTGCAAGGCGAAGTATGGAGATTAATAACTTTCATATTTATTCCCCAAGCCACCAGTCCAATATGGTTTTTTCTTGTCCTAATAATTTATTATTCAATTGGAACAAATCTTGAAAAAACTCTAGGTACGTTCCATTTTAATTTTTATTATTTTATAAGTTTATTTATGTCAATGATAATTTGTGCCATCTTTAACATTTCTTGGCCAATTGCATCTTATGTTAATCAAACATTGTTTTTAGCTTTAGCTACACTTATGCCTGATACAACATTTTACTTATACTTTTTTATTCCAGTAAAAGCAAAATATTTAATTGTATTTTATTTTGTTTTATTAGGAATGGAAGTTTTGTCAGGTGGCATTACAATATTACTTCTAATATTAGCTTCTTCTACAGGTTATATAATTTATTTTGCAATTCCTGCTCTTAAAGGTCAAAGAATGAGAATTAAAGCAAGACCTGCCCAAAAAAATTATAACCAACAGCACCAACAAAAACAACAACGTTCTGGAGAAGTAATAAAAGTTGCTTTCCACAAATGTAATGTATGTGGAAAAACTGAATTAGATGACCCTGAGATGGAATTTAGGTATTGCTCAAAATGCGGAAAAGAATTTTGTGAAGAACATTTAAAAAACCATGAGCATTAAAAAAAATCCCCTTTATACGGGGATTTTTTCGCTATTTATTAATAATTTGATTAAGAAGCCACCTTCATCGGATTCTTCAATAATATCCCAATCTACAACCTCATCTTTGGCTACTACACAAATTCCTTTTACAATAATATCTTTAGTGACTACTCTACCTATCAAACTTTCTTTTAATTCTAAATCATTCTTTGAATTGTCTATTTTTTTGCTATTTATATTAGATTCTTTAATTTCTAAATTTTTATTATCATTTTCGTCCAAAAGTCTAGTGTTTTTTTCTATTTCTAGTTTTGCTTGTTGTGGAACTTGAATGTTTATTTCATTTATTTCTTGTTGTGGAACTTGAATATTTATTTCGTTTATTTCTTTTTGTGGGACTTTAATTTTCGTATCTTTTATTTCTTGTTGTAGAGATTGAATATTTATATCTTTCATTTCTTGTTGCATAGCTTTAATATTTATTTTTTTCTTATACTCATCAGGTCCGTCAGGTATAAGCTCTCTCTCATCTTCTTCCAAGTAAATACTCATTTTTTCAAACACATTGGATATTTCTTCAGTTAAATAAGGTTTTGCTAATTCTTGCAAATTTTTAGGCTTACGATAATCCAACAAAGATAAATCTAATTTATCGTTTTTTAAAAAAAAGTCCAATCTAAACATCCTCCTCAGCAATTAGATTATTAATTTCTATCCATATTTCATCCTTTCCTTGCTTTGTATTTGATGAAAACGGAATTAGTTTGTCCGATTGTTTCAGCCCTAATCCAGCACGTATAACTGATAAATGTTTAGCAACTTGACTCCTCTTAATTTTGTCCATCTTAGTGGCAACAACAATTACATTATAGTTATAGTGATAAATCCAATCGTACATTGTCTTATCATTTTGACTTGGTTCATGTCTAATGTCTATTAATAAAATGACTTGTTGCAAACTATTTCTATCTCTTAAATATCCCTCAATCAAGTTTCCCCAAGATTCTTTTTGCGTTTTTGAAACTTTTGCATATCCATATCCAGGTAAATCTACAAAGTTAATCTTATCTTCAATATTAAAAAAATTAATAGTTTGAGTTTTTCCTGGCTGTGAACTGGTTCTAGCTAGTGCTTTTCTCTCTACTAGTGTATTTAATAGTGATGATTTTCCTACATTAGATTTTCCTAAAAATGCAATTTCTGGAACTTTTTCAAGTGGAAACTGGTTTTTGTTTCCAGCTGTAATAATTAATTCTGCTTTCAAATTTTTTCTCCTCATCTTCAGTTCAAATTTTTTCTTTCTGCTATTTTAAGCTATAAATACATTTTCTAAAACATCATTCATATTTTCAACATAAATAATATTTATATTGTTTAGTACTTTTTTAGATAATTCTTGGATATTTTTTTTATTATCTTTTGGAATAATGATATTAAAAATTCCTGCTCTTTTTGCTGCAGATATTTTCTCTTTCAATCCTCCAATTGCTAATACCTTTCCACGAATTGTCATTTCGCCTGTCATAGCAATATCATTGCGAACTTTTTTTCGTATTAAAGCTGATATAATAGCTGTAGCCATAGTAATACCTGCTGATGGCCCGTCTTTTGGTGTTGCACCTTCTGGAATATGAATATGTATATCATATTTTTTGAACATTTCTGGTGCAATTCCTAATATTTCTTGATTAAATTTTGTATAGCTTAGGGCTGCTTTGGCAGATTCTTTCATCACATCACCCATATTTCCAGTCAATTCTAGTAAACCTTTTCCATTTGTAATATTTACTTCAATGTTCAACGTATCTCCACCAAACATTGTCCATGCTAATCCTCTAACAACACCAATTTCAGGATAGATATCTTTTAATAAATAACTAAATTTTGGAGTACCCAAATATTTGTGAATTCTGGAAATAGTTAAATGCGTACTTATGTTTTTTTCTTCAATAATTTCTCTTGCAACCTTACGACAAATTTTTCCTATTTCCCTTTCAAGATTTCTTACTCCTGCTTCTTTTGTATAATGCACAATAATATATCTTATTATATTTTCTGTAAATTTTAATTGAGTTTTTGATAAACCATGCAATTGTAGTTGTTTAGGGATTAAATATTTGTTTGCAATTTTAAATTTTTCATCCTCAGTATAACTGCTAATATCTATGATTTCCATTCTGTCAATTAGTGGACGAGGAACATTTTGTAAACTATTTGCTGTTGCTATAAACATTACTTTGCTTAAATCCACAGGAACTTCCGTATAAGTATCCTTAAAAGCCATATTTTGTTTGGTATCCAGAATTTCTAATAAAGCCGCACTGGGATCCCCTCTAAAATCCATACTCATTTTATCAATTTCATCTAGTAATATTAAAGGATTTACCGATTTTGCATTTTTTAAACCTTGAATAAGTCTACCTGGCATCGAACCTATATATGTTCGTCTATGCCCTCGAATTTCCGCTTCATCTCTAACTCCACCCAATGCTATGCTTATATAATTTCTCCCTGTTGCATTTGCAATTGACTGGATAATAGAAGTTTTACCTACCCCTGGAGGGCCAACTAGACAAAAAATTGGTGATATTGAATTTTGATTTAACGTTTTAACTGATAAATATTCAATTATCCTTTCTTTAATATTTTCAAGTCCATAGTGTTCTGCATTCAAAATATCATTTGCTTTTTTGATATCCAAATTTTCTTCTGTAAATATTCCCCATGGTATATCTAAAATATTTTCAATGTAATTTTTTAAAATATTGTATTCAGGTGAGTTTTGTGAAATTTTATTTAATCGTGCTACTTCTTTTTTCAGTTTGTCCTTAACATATTGAGGCATATTTGGTGAGTCCATTTTTTCATTATATTGCTCAAATTCTTCCTCAAAAATACTTGATTCTCCTAATTCATTTTGAATAACCTTTAGCTGTTCTTTCAGATAGTACTCTTTTTGAGTCTTGTCTATATTAGTCTTAACTTTTTCGTATATCTGTCTTTGAAACATAATTATATTAATTTCATGTTGCAAAATATCAATCAAATGTTGTACTCTTTTGTTAAAATCAATTTCTGATAGAAGAATTTGTTTTTTGCTTACCTCCAAAGATATGTGGGCAGCTATAGCATCAACTATTTTATTACTTTGGTCCTTTCCTAAAATAGAATAGACTGTCTCTTGAGTTATTTTTGAACTTAAAGAAGTATAGCTTTCAAATAGTTCAGCTACAGTTCTCATTAATGCTTCTTGAACATCATCTTGTACAATTTTATCATCTATTTCTTGAACTGTTCCTTTCATAAATAAACCATTGTTTGCAACTAACAATCGTGCTCGTTTTTCACCATGCACAAGAATTTTTACTTTGTTAGTACTAATATTTATAACTTGATTAACTCTAGCGATTGTTCCAATCTCAAACAATCCTTTTACATTTGGATTTTCATCTGTTGCATCTTTTTGAGTTGTTACAAAAATTATTCTATCATTTGAAACAGCCTCTTCAATAGCTTGTATTGACTTTTTTCTTCCTACATCAAATTGCAATATCATTTCGGGAAACAATGTAAGTCCTCTAAGTGGCACTACTGGTAAATCTATCATTTTGTTCATATAAAACTAAATCCTTTCTTTATGGTAATATATATATACTACATCTTTTAGCAGAGACGATAATTGACTAAAAATAGTTAACAATACATGTATTATATCAAAAATCTTTGTATTTTTTAAGTGATAAAAAAATAGTCTTAACAGAATGCTAAGACTATTTTTAAAATTTGTTTTTATTCGTTACTTGCTAGGTAATTGGTTCTTAGATTTTGTAGCTTTAGCTTTATAAACTAACTCTGCTTCTCCACCTTCAATAGTAGCTTTATCAATTATAACTTTTTCTAATTTTTCACTTATTGATGGGACTTTATACATTACATCACGCATAGCATTTTCTAAAATTGCTCGTAGTCCCCTTGCTCCAGTTTGTCTTTCTATAGCCATCTTTGCTACAATATCAAGTGCCTCTTCAGTAAATTCTAGTTCTACATTATCCATACCAAATAATTGTTCATATTGTTTTGTTAATGCATTTTTTGGCTCAGTCAAAATTCTACATAATGCATTTTCATCTAAATTTTCTAAAGTAACCGTTGCAGGAACACGACCCACAAATTCTGGAATAAGGCCAAATTTAATTAAATCTTGTGGTTCAAGATTTTTTAATAATTCACCAAGATTTTTTTCTTTTTTGCTTACAACTTCAGCTCCAAATCCCATAACTTTTTTGCCTATGCGATTTTCTATAATTTTATCTATTCCATCAAATGCCCCACCACAAATAAATAATATATTTGTAGTATCTATTTGTATAAACTCTTGATGTGGATGTTTTCTTCCTCCTTGCGGAGGCACAGCTGCCACAGTTCCTTCAAGAATTTTTAGTAAAGCTTGTTGAACCCCTTCTCCACTTACATCTCTTGTAATAGAAGGATTTTCTGATTTTCTTGTAATTTTATCTATTTCATCAAGATAAATAATTCCTACTTGAGCTTTTTCAACTTCATAATTTGCTGATTGCATCAATTTCAAAAGTATATTTTCTACGTCTTCACCAACATAGCCTGCTTCTGTTAAGGTTGTTGCATCTGCAATTGCAAAAGGTACATTTAACATTTTAGCTAGAGTTTGGGCCAACAATGTTTTTCCTGTTCCTGTTGGACCAAGCAAAAGTATATTACTTTTTTGAATCTCTACTCTATCTTGGTCAGAACCAACGCCTTTTTTAATACGTTTATAATGATTATAAACCGCTACTGCAAGAGCTTTTTTTGCGTCTTGTTGACCAATAACATAAGCATCAAGATGGTTTTTAATTTGTTCTGGAGTTGGTATTTCATATAAAGACTCCAACCCTTCCATTTCACTAAAGTTGTCAAAGTCATCATCTATAATATCAACACATAAAGAAACACATTCATCACAAATAAAAACATTTGGTCCTGCAATTAACCTACCAACTTTATCTTGAGTTTTACCACAAAAAGAACACTTTAAAGTTTCTTCTATTTTTTTTGCCATATTTCACCTCTCTAAATTTTGGGTGCTATCATTTCATTTTATGATAATAATAAAAAAATAAAGATTTTTATTAAACTTAAGACAGAAAACCACTATCCCTTTAGGGTAGTGGATGAATACCTGCTAAATATGAAAAATACTTCCCCTAAATTCCTTCTGATCAATATTAAGAGTAATACAAATGTCATAATAAGTTACATCAACAGTATTTCTCATATCTTCCAAGATATTTAACTATTGACCTTGGGATAGGGAAGTATCCCAAGATAACTATAGATGATTAAGCTTTACTTAATTAACATTTATTATAATATATCAGTTCTTAGCCTATCAATCAAATCCGATCTAGATTTATAAGCTATTTATAAACAGGTTGCTATATCCTATATATCGGACAAATATGTTTTGCCTTTAAATAGGTAGACATTTGATATAAGAAAAATAAAATCTAGTTTATTTTTTTAAAAATTAGTTTTTAATTAATTTTTCAACAACCTTATCAATTATTCCATATTTCATCGCTTCTTCGGCACTCATAAAGTAGTCTCTTTCAGTGTCTTGTTCAATTTTTTCTAAAGGTTGACCAGTGTTTTCTGAAAGCATTCTATTTAATTTTGCTTTTGTATTAATAATATGCTCAGCATGAATTTTAATATCAGTTGCTTGCCCTCTTGCTCCACCAAGAGGCTGATGTATCATAATCTCAGCATTAGGTAGAGCTAAACGTTTTCCTTTTGCTCCACCTGCAAGCAAAAATGAGCCCATACTAGCTGCCATACCTATACAAATAGTAGACACATCTGGTTTGATATATTGCATTGTATCATATATTGCCATCCCATCTGTAATTACTCCACCAGGGCTATTTATATATAGCATTATATCTTTATCTGGGTCTTCTGCTTCAAGAAAAAGCAATTGAGCAACTATTAAATTTGCTGTTACATGATTTACTTCATCTCCCAACAAAATAATTCTATCTTTCAAAAGGCGAGAATATATATCGTATGAACGCTCTCCTCTGTTTGTTTGTTCAACTACTATTGGTACTAGTGCCATGGTTGCCTCCTAATTTTTTTCAATAATTTTAGCTGTACTTACTAACATGTCTGCTGCTTTTTGCAATTTCAAATCTTCTTTTAACATTGGTATATTTCTTCCAATTGCTTGTTTTACTTGCTCAACAGGCATGTTATAATGTTTTGACATTTCTATAAAATGTTCTTCTACTTCTTCGTCAGATACTACAAGATTTTCTACTTCTGCAATTTTTTCAAGCACAAAAGATGAACTGATATGAGCAATTGCTTCAGGTCTGAAGTTTTCTCTAAATTTCTCCATATCTAATCCTGCAAACTGAAGATATTGTTGAATTTTAAGTCCTTGTTGTTCCATACGGCTTGCAAAGTTTTGAATACTTCTATCAACGTTTTCTTCAACTAAAGCTGGAGGCAATTCAAATGTTGCATTTTGAACCGCTTTTTCAACTGCTTTGCCTTGCAATTCTGTTGTACGTGATTTTTCTTTTTGATCAAGCAAAGTTTTTCTTACATCTTCTTTAAATTCTTCAAGTGTATCAAATTCAGAAACATCTGCTGCAAATTCATCATCTATAGTTGGAATTTCTGTAACTTCTACTTCATTAATTTTTACTTTGAATATTGCTGGCTTTCCTTTCAAATCTTCTGAATGGTATTCTTCAGGGAAAGTCACAGATACTTCAACTTCATCACCAACTTTTTTACCAATTAATTGGTCTTCAAACCCAGGAATAAAACTTTTTGAACCGATTACTAAACCATAATTGGATCCTTTTCCACCTTCAAATGCTTCTCCATCAACAAAGCCTTCAAAATCAATAAATGCTTTATCTTGTGGCTCAATAATACGGTCTTCAACAATAATTGAACGAGCATTTTTTTCCGCTTCCTTATTTAAATATATGTCCACTTCCTCTTCAGTTACAGCTAAAGGTTCAACTTCAATTTCTAAATTTTTATATTCCCCTAGTGTAATTGTTGGTCGCACTGCAATTGTTGCTTCATATTTTGCTTTTTCTTTAGACATGTCAAGAACTACTAAATCATTTTCACGTAATCTTGCTATTATGTCTATATTATTTTCATCAATTGCTGCTGTTAAAGTTTCATCTATAATTAAATCTATAGCTTTATTAAAAAACACCTCTGGACCATATATTTTTTCAATCATTTGACGTGGTACTTTTCCTTTACGAAATCCATCCACGTTAAAGTCTTTCTTCATACTTTCATATGCCTGATTAATCGCTTTAGATACGATATCTTCTTCCACTTCCACGATTAATTTAACTTGACTGTTTTCTAATAATTCAACATTTGTTTTCACTTTTTTTATTCCTCCTAGGTAATTTCCATTTTAATTTGACATTCAACAATTATATCATACCCTAAATATAAAATCTATATTATTTTGTTATTATTAAGCAAAAATTAATAGTCACGTCATAAATTTGCATGGTTTTAGACATTGTGTTACTTTTTTCCAACTATTACATATAGTATGTATACAATTTTTACTTTATAATCATTATATGAGATTAAATTTAAAAATAGAGGAGATTATACTAATGAAATATTATTTTAAAACTTCTGAAAAGGAAAAAACTTTTCAAGATATTTACATAGAATTTATAAAGCCTCAAATTGAAGATATTGACATATTATTAAAATGTGACACACCACCATACGACGTTTCACAAGTAGCAAGCGTTTTACATACTACATCAAATGAAGTTATAACTATTATGAATAAATTAAATATTAGTGAAATTGGTATGCAAGAATTTTTTTTCATACTAAAGAATGCTGATACATACATAAGTAATCTTATTTTACGCCAGTGGAAATTTAATTCCGTTAAAGAATATACTCCATTACATATTTCATACATATATAATCTTAATGAAGCAGATGTAAAAAAAGCTTTTGAACAATTAAAAGTTAATACTGTTAACGAAAAAAATTTATATAAAATTTTTAACTTAATTATTTTAAAAAGCTATATTAGCAAATTTCAAGAATAATTATTCACAAAATTTGGTTACCCATTTTATGAATTCTTTAAATAATTGTAGGTGAGTATATACAAATTTTAGTTTTTAGGTTAAAATTAACTTGAAAATAACAATGATTAAAAATATAAGAGAAAAAAGACATCCCACCTTTTTTCCTTATAATGAATCAATATTAGGAGGGTTCAACAAATGGAATTTCAACGTAAATTTTTAGTCAACCAAGTTCCAGATTTATCAAATTATAGCAATCAATACATTACTCAAGGATATATTTCCACAGATCCTATAATTAGAATTAGACAAGTAGACGATCAATATTTTGTCGCAATGAAATCTTTTGGTCATTTAGTAAGAGAAAAATTTAGGATGCCTATAAATAAAGAACAATTTGAAAGCTTAGAAAAAAAGATTGAATCTCATTTTATAAGAAAATCCAGATATTTTATTCCAATAGGTGATGGTCTTACTGCCAAATTGGATATTTACGAAGAATATTTAGATGGGCTACTAACTATCGAAGTGAATTTTGAATCTCGTACTCAAGCTGAACATTTTTCTGCACCTGAATGGTTTGGTCCTGACATAACACATGATAGTCGTTATAGAAACAATAATCTTGCTAAGTTTGGCATACCAGAATAAAAAATCCCTTTGATAAAACCAAAGGGATTTTTTATTTATTCGTGATAACGGATTCAAAAACAACAAAAAAAAAGGAAATCACACAATTTCCTTTTCATAAAATATAAACTAAAGCGGGTGATGGGAATCGAACCCACGTAACCAGCTTGGAAGGCTGGTGTTCTACCATTGAACTACACCCGCAAAGATGTAGCAATTATAACTGCGGATGAAGGGACTCGAACCCCCACGTCGGTGACACTAGATCCTAAGTCTAGCGCGTCTGCCAGTTCCGCCACATCCGCAAAAATACTTAATTAATTCTTTTATGAAAAAAGTAACAATGAGCCACCCGGGATTCGAACCCGGGACCACTTGATTAAAAGTCAAGTGCTCTACCGTCTGAGCTAGTGACCCAAAACAGGGCTAGAAGGATTTGAACCTTCGAATGCAGGAATCAAAATCCTGTGCCTTACCGCTTGGCGATAACCCTAAATAAATAAAGGTGAAGAACGGGATTCGAACCCGCGGCCTCCAGAGCCACAATCTGGCGATCTAACCAACTGAGCTATCCTCACCATAAATTTAATAATATTATCGATTCATAATGGTCGCTATAGGGCTTGAACCTATGACCCCCTGCTTGTAAGGCAGGTGCTCTCCCAGCTGAGCTAAGCGACCATCTAAGTACTACTGACCTGATTAATAATACACTATATGATTTAATAAGTCAACAGTTTTTTACAAAAATTTTCAAATTTTTATCTGAAAATAGCAAAAATACTCCCATTTGGCGGTGAGATGAATTGCTTATAATCTATTGCATATACTAATCTAAAGTAATATTTACGGTCTATTTCATCCTTAAATGATTTATTACTCTTTGGCAACTTATATAAAAAAAACACCAGGATATTAACCTGATGCTTTTTTTATGAAAAACACTATGCAATTATAGCCAAAGATAATCTATTAAGAAAAATGCTAAGAAGTATACTATAAAAAATATACTAGCTATTGGTAAAATAACAGAATACATAGCCATAATGATAGCTTTCTTTTCTTTCCAAGTCAAATCTACACCTAGTATTTGATTATCCAGCCTAGTATCTTTTTTCATGTTTTATTTCCCCCTAATAAATTTATTTTATATTTATATGTTTAACTTGATGGAAACAATAATATGCTTCCATCAAATTGCAGATACTTTAAAAAGTTATTCGTATTTGTGACATGCCACATAATGATCGTTATCGTGACATTTGTATTCTGGAGCCACAGTCTTACAAATCTCCATACAGTCTCTACATCTAGTATGAAACTTGCAACCAGCAGGTGGATTTGCTGGAGACGGAATATCTCCTTCAAGCACAATACGGTTCATTTTAACCGTTGGGTCTGGCGTAGGGATTGCACTAAACAAAGATTTTGTGTATGGGTGCATAGGATTTTTAAAGATTTCTTTCTTGGGAGCTTTTTCAACTAGGTTTCCAAGATACATTACACCAACTTCGTCTGAAATATGCTCCACAACACTCAAGTCATGAGAAATAAACACATAACTAAGGCCTCTTTCTTTTTGCAAATCCATTAAAAGATTAATAATTTGAGCTTGAACAGAAACATCCAGTGCAGATACTGGTTCATCACAAATAATAACTTTTGGCTTTAAAGCAACAGCACGAGCAATGCAAATACGTTGTCTTTGTCCACCAGAAAACTCATGTGGATATCTATCAATGTGATGGTCTTGTAAACCACATTCCCGCATAATTTGCATAACATAATTTCTAAGTTCTTTCTCAGGTACAAGTTTATGTTCTCTTACAGCTTCTCCAATAATTTCTCCAACAGGCATTTTAGGACTTAAAGAGCTGTATGGGTCTTGAAAGATAATTTGTAGCTCTGGACGGATTGCTCTAAGTTCTTTATTTGAAAGAGCAAACATATCTTTACCATCGAAAATAACTTTTCCACCGTTATTTGAGTGTAGTCTTAATAAAGTTCTTCCAACTGTTGTTTTTCCACAACCACTTTCTCCAACAAGGCCAAATGTTGAGCCTGATTTTATTTCAAATGAAATACCATCAACTGCCTTAACATGACCTACAACTCTTTGAAGAAGTCCACCTCTTATGTCATAATATTTTTTTAAGCCTTCTACTTTTAATATAGTATTCATGTTAAGCCTCCTCTTCATCGTATAAATGACAAGCAACTTTATGGGATTGGCCAATTTGTCTAAGTTCAGGAATATCTCCACTACAACATTCAATGCACTTGTCACAACGGTCTTTAAAGAAACAATGATTTGGCAAATGCACAGGGTTTGGCACTTGACCAGGTATAGAATATAGTCTATCAACTTCTTGGTTTACAACAGGTTTACTTTTAATTAAGCCCATTGTATAAGGATGTTGTGGGTTTAAAAATACATCTATAGCGGTTCCTTGCTCTACAATTTTACCAGCATACATAACTACAACAAAATCAGCCATCTCTGCCACAACACCAAGGTCATGAGTGATTAAAAGTATACTTGCATCTATTTTGGTTTTTAAATCTCTTAAAAGTTCTAACACTTGTGCTTGAATTGTAACATCAAGAGCAGTGGTTGGTTCGTCAGCTATAATAAGCCTTGGATTACAGCAAAGTGACATAGCAATCATAACACGTTGACGCATACCTCCTGATAGTTCATGAGGGAAAGATTTATATATTCCTTCTGCTCTTGCAATGCCTACTAGTTCTAACATTTTAATAGTTTGTTTTTTTACTTCAGATTTTTTAATATCTGGTCTATGTATCATAATGGCTTCATCAATTTGAGAGCCAATTCTAAAGACAGGATTTAGAGATGTCATTGGTTCTTGAAATATCATTGATATTTCGTTTCCTCTAATATCTTGCATTTGTGAAATTGGAGTCTTAACAATATCAATTGGTCCTGTTGGTCTATTATATCTAATTTGACCATTTGTTATTTGACCACTTGGCCCACGCACTAATTTCATAATAGATAAGGAAGTAACCGATTTGCCACAGCCAGATTCTCCTACTAGTGCTACAGTTTTTCCTTGTGGAATTTCTAATGTTACGCCATTAACAGACTTAACTGTACCCATATCTGTATAAAAATAGGTATGTAGATTATCTATTTCCAAAATATTGTTTGGATTATGCATTTCTGTTTGATATTCAAGTTTAGGTACATGTTTTCGTTTTTTCTCATCCTCAAACTTTTTTACTATTGCTCTATTTGATTTGGCAATTTCTCTCATACGTTTTTTAGCTTCTTTTTGAACTGCTCTATCTCCCATATCTAACACCTACCTTTTCATTTTAGGATCAAATGCATCACGTAAACCATCACCAACAAAGTTGAAACCTAAAACTGTTGTTAAAATAAATATCCCTGGTGGAAGCCACATAAAAATGTATTCTCTTAGTATAATTGGGTCTTTTACAACATTTACCATATTTCCCCAAGATGCATATGGGAATGGCACTCCAATTCCAAGGTAACTATAAGCAGCTTCTGTTAATATAACTCCACCCATACCCATTGTAGCAACAACAATTAATTGTGGCATAACATTTGGTACAAGGTGTTTTGCAATTCTTCTTGAAGGGTGAATTCCTGTAGCTTCGGTTGCTACCATAAATTCTTGTTCTCTAAGACTTAGTATTTGGCCTCTTACAAGTCTTGCAACACTTGCCCACCCCATAATTCCCATTACAAGAGTAAGCCAATAGATTTTTTTGTCTTGTGGTACGTCATACGAAAGTAACAATGAACTAATAATTAACATTATTGGTAGTGAAGGCAAACAATACATAATATCTACAAGACGCATTATTAAGTTATCGACTTTTCCACCAAAGTATCCAGCAATTCCCCCAAGTGTAACTCCAAGTCCAAGCTGGAACAACACTACAACAAAACCGATTGTTAGTGAAATTCTTCCACCATACATAAGTCTTGTAAATATATCACGACCATCTTTATCTGTTCCAAACCAATGCAAAGAAGATGGAAATTGTTTATTTGCAATTTTTACACCTGTTCCAGCAGGATCGTATCCTTGTAAATTTTCTGTGCTAAATTCTACTCCATCAGTTGCATGATAGAAAATTGTGTATTCTCCATAAGGAGAAAACATTGGACCTAAAAATGAAAATATAAACATAGCTATCAATATACCTACTCCAAAAATAGCAAGCTTATTTCTTAAAAAACGTTTCATTACAAGTTGCCCCGGTGTAACTACTTTTTCCAAATTGATGTTTTCTTGTGCCATTATTTCTCCCCCCTTACTTCAATCTGACACGTGGGTCAACCACGCCATAAAGAACGTCTGAAACCAGTGTACCAATTAGTGTTAATGTGGCCATAAACATTGTTGAGCCCATAATATATGGAATATCACCACTTCTTAGTGCGTTTAATGCGGTGTACCCAACCCCATCAATACCAAATATACCTTCAGTTATCATAGCACCAGCAAATAATCCAGGAATCATTCCTCCAAGGATTGTAACAATAGGTATTAAAGTATTTCTGAATGCATGTTTATATACAACTTTGTTTTCGCTAAGCCCTTTTGCACGAGCTGTTCTTATGTAGTCTTCATTTAAAACTTCAAGCATATTGGTACGGCAATAACGCATAAGCCCACCAATTCCAAGTACTGTAAGTACCATTACTGGTAAAATAAGATGTTTTGCCATATCTAACATTAAAGCAAATCCCTCATAGTCTATACGTGCTGTTTTCATTCCTGAAAGTGGAAGAATGCCTAGCCATTGAGAAAATATTCTTTGTAAAATTGCTGCAAAGAAGAAACTTGGTAAGCTCATTCCCATAAGTGCTATTGTTGTAACAGCATAGTCTGTTTTACTATATTGCTTTGTTGCAGAAATAACACCTAGTGGAATAGCTATTAATATTTGTAGTATATACGCTGGAAAAGACATCCAAAATGAATACCACATTTTACTACTTATTACTTCTGCTACTGGTTGTTTCTCAACAAATGAAGTTCCTAAATCCCCTTGAACAACTCCTCCAAGCCATTTTGCATATCCTTCTGGTACGCTATCGTTTAATCCATATAACTCATTTAAGTTATCAATCATTTCTTGTGTTACTTCTGGATTTCCACTAGTAATTGTTGATACATAATCAACAGGTGCCATTCGTATCAAAGAATATACTATCATTGATACCCCTAGTAATACCCAAAATCCAATAAATATACGTCTAACTACATATTGCCACATGTAATCCCCCCTTAATTCATTATGCCCCTACATTCTTAATATAAAATAATTCAATCCACGAAATTATTATGCTGAGTATTTTCCTGCTATAAAACCATGGGTTGAATTATTAAATACTAGAAATAGAATTAGGAATATAGTTTTTGCCTAATTCTTTGAAAATTATCTTTAATAATGAGATAATCTATAAATTTAGTCTTGAAGGCTTTGCTCTTCGCACTCTGCCATTAAAAAGTTCATAACATCATTTCTATTCTTTTCAAGATAGTCCTTTAACTTATTGTTATTAATACAATCTTGGATGGCCTGTTCTATTGCCACTTTAGGAGTACAGTTTTCTCTCCCATAGTGAATTACTCTGTCAATTAGATATGCATATCCATCTAATATAGGAGATGTCTCCAAAAATTCCTTGTTGTTTCCCTCTGTAATATTTATAACACTAACTTTTAACTCCAATCCACCAAATGAACTTTCTTCACTACTATCAAACGCTGATGATAATCTTAATTCCCTTACTTCTGGCATATCAGTTATCCCGTTGTAAAATACTACAAATTTGACTGGATGCCTCTTTGCATATATGCTTGCATCCTCCAAATGTGCATATTGAAGTAAAAACTGTAAAGGTATATTAGGATTTACCGCAGGTTGATTTTTACATAAATTTATAGCCATCTTAAACATCAAATATTTATCGTTTTTAGCCCTTATATACACTGCGTCGTCAATAACACAAATTGAGACTAAATCTTCTGCTGAATAATTTGTCTTATTAAACGTGTTATATATCCCTATTACGTCTTCTTTAGAGCTTAACATACTTATAAAAAGAGGAGCTTTGCTTTCTTTATCAAAACAGTATTTATAAATTTCCATCAGTTTCTCCTTAGTTTAATATATTATTAAATCAGCCTTCATCTTTAACACCTTCTCAATTGGCACTTTTGTTATCCTAGAGATTAAGTGTACATCCAAATTGTATTCCAATGATTTTCTTATAGCGTATTCCTTGACTTCTTCTCTGCCTATTTCTCTACCTTCTTCTTTAAAGAACTGCCTCATCTTTTCCTCATCGTATTGTGCTAGTAAAAAGCCCATAGTAACGCTTCCTTTTCATAAATTTAAATCAGCCTTCATCTTTAATACCTTCTCGATAGGCACTTTTGTTATCCTAGAGATTAAATGCACATCCAAATTGTATTCCAATGATTTTCTTATAGCGTATTCTTTGACTTCTTCTCGGCCTTGTTTTCTACCTATTTCAATATTTTGTCTTATGATTTCTTCTCTAGCTTCTCTTCGGCCTTCTTCCCTGCCTTCTCTTCTGCCTATTTCTCTGCCTTCTTCTTTAAAGAATTGCTTTATCTTTTCCTCATCGTGTTGTCTTATTAAAAAGCCCACTGTAACACTTCCTTTTCATAAATTTAAATCAGCCTTCATCTTTAATACCTTCTCAATAGGTATATTTGTTATCCTAGAGATTAAATGTACATCTAACTTGTTTTCTAATGCATTTATTGCAATATCTTCCTTACTTTCTTCTTTGCCTATATCAATACCTTTATTCATGCCTATATCAATACCCTCTGCTCTGCCTTCTTCACGGCCTTCTGCTCTGCCTTTTTCTTTGCCTATATCAATGCCTTCTTTACGGCCTTCTTCTTTGTAAAAATCTTTTATCTTTTGTTCATCATATTCTGCTAGTAAAAAGCCCATAGCAACGCTTCCTTTCTTTTCAAGATAATTTTTCAGTTTGTTATTTTTAATACAGTCTTTGATTGCGTCATCTATAGCATCTTTAGGGTTACGTTTTGCCTTCTCATAGTGCCTTATACGGTCAATTAGATAAGAATACCCTTCTAATATAGGTGATGCTGCTAAAATATCTTTGTTATATCCAGCATTAATATTTATAACAAGAACTTTTACATCTATATCTCCAATGGGGTTTCCCTCATCATCTTTTGACATAAAAGCTGATGACAACCTTAGCTCACTAATTTCTGGCATATTAGCTATTCCATTATAAAATACAACACACTTAGGCGAATGTAAAGGTATCTGTTTAGTGCCATATATATTTTTATTGTTTAAGTATATCTGTATCAGTTCTGCGTAGTAAATCAGAAAACGTATAGGCATGTTATTATTAATAGAAGATTGATGTTCATACAAGTTTATAGATGTGCCGAGCATAAATGACTTATCGTTTTTAAATTTTATATATATCACATCATCTAATGTGCAATCTTCCACCAAATCTACATTTGTATAACTTGTTCTATTAACTGCATTATATACTTCAAGCAAAGCTTCTTTTGAACTTAGTATATCTGTAAAAAGACTGTCTTTGCTTTTTGGGTTTATTTTATATTCATATCGTTCCATTGATTTCTCCTTGGTTCAACTATTAAATACTATGTAATTGATACTTAACTAAGCGAAAAAACTATTGTATTGTGGAAAAACAATATTCTTCCACAATACATATAAAAACCTATTTGTGATAATAGTAAAAGGTCTTTTACTGTTATTGAGCCATTTCTAAGTTTTCTAATTCATTATAGAAATTATAGAATGGAGACATATCTTTTGGTAAAGAATCAATGCTAATCATGTTTGGATTAAATATATACATATTTTTACGTTGATATACAGGCATTTCAACTGCTTCATCCATAATAATATCTAGTGCATCTTGATAAAGTCCAGTTCTAATTTCAACATCATTAGTTAAACGTGCATCAACAATTAATTTGTCTAATTCATCATCATAAATACAATAGTGGTTTGATGGACCTGTTGAATGATAAACTTGGAACATATCTGGGTCTACAGTTGAGCTCCATGCAGCAACCCACATATCCCAACCTTTTTGCTCAAGAACATCAAAGAATACAGCTCCATCAGTATCAGCAATTTCTAACACTGCTCCCATAGCTTCCATATCACTTTTCATTTGAGTAAGAATTGGAGCACTTGGATGGTCCATAATTCCACCAGCAGGAATACCTACTTCAATACGAAGTTGTTCTCCATCTTTCATAAGTTTTCCATCTACATCTGCATATCCTGCTGCTGCAAAATATTCTTTTGCTTTAGCAACATCATATCCATAATATTCTTCAGCATCATCTGGATATGCCCAAGAAACTCTTGACATAGGTCTTTCAATTATTGTAGCAATATCTCCATAGTATGATTCAATTGCTGGTTTACGGTTCATTAAGTGCATAAGTCCTTTACGAACATTAAGATCTGCAACACGTTCAGCGTTAATTCCTATATATCCGTATCCTAAATTATCAACAAGTTCATAGTGTAACCCTGCTTCTTCAACATTCGCAACCATTTCTGGAGAGGCATTTGGTTCAGATATGTCAACTTGTTCTGTTCTAACAGCTTCAAATAGATTTGCTAAATCGGTTACTTGGAATTTTAATTTTTCAAGTTTTGGAGCCCCTTCATAATAGTATGGATTAGCTTTTAAGCTAACAACGTTATTTTCAAAGTTTTCAAATATAAACTCTCCAGCGCCCATAGGTGCATCAATTTTTTCTTTGATTTTTGAAAGGTCACCTTTTACAAATTCCGCATCATAGTAGTGTTTTGGAAGTATAGCTATCCCAAATTTTTGCATTGCTGCTGGGTCAATACCATCTAGTGTAATTTGAACTGTTTTATCATCAATTTGTTTTAAACCTTCGATTTCTGTTGCGTCACCTTTAGTATATTCTTCAAGACCAGCAATAGCTAGTGTATTCATTGTAGCAATTCCATCATATGTAGGGTCAAGTTGAATTAAGAAGCTAAATATAATATCTTCAGAAGTCATTGGTTCACCATCACTAAATTTAATATCATCTTTTAATGTAAATGTATATATTGTTTGAGCTTCACCAGCGTCGTTTGTAACTTCTTCAACTTTAAAGTCTGCTACCCCAGGAACAAAATTTCCTTCTCTATCCAGCCCTATTAAAGCAGCATTAACAGCATCGTTAATAATATCATCATAATGTGTTGTGTAGAAAAATGGGTGAAATGCACCATTTAAGTCTCCAATTGCAATTACAGATGTACCATATCCTGTTGGTGCTACTTCTTCACTAGTTGTTTCTGTGCCTGCAACTTCTGTTGCTTCTGCAGTTGCACTACTTTCTTTTGTTTCCGAACCACAACCAACCATTGTACCAGCAGATACCCCTAAAACTAAAGATAATAAAGCAAATTTTTGTGCAAATCTTTTCATAAAATATTTCCCCCTATTTTAAAAAATATGAATAATTTCTAACAGAAATTAAATTGATAAATATAATTTTGCAATATTCATTAATGTTCACTTCAAAATATATGTAATTACCTTAAAGATATAGTAACACTTTTTTTGTTATATTGCAATATATTTAATCTAATAAAATAGGACAAATATATTTTAATAGGATTTATATTAGAATAATTAGATATAAAATAAAAATTAAGACAATATAAAATAGCAATATTTATTGATAATTAATAAATATCTTTTTAGTATATAGGTTTATTTATTGAATTTATTTATTTGTATTTATTTATTTGTATTTATTGATATTTTTATATTTTTGTTGAATATAGTATTAATTTGTACACAATAAGGGAATAATAACCATTTAAGACGTATAATAAGACAAGAAGGGATAAATATGATAAAAAAATTTTTATATAACAAGCTAATAAGAATGCTACATGGTAAGGACTTGCATGTTGAATATAACTCTACTGGACTTAATCAAGACATAGTAACATCTGACTTTTTTTCTAATTATTTTAATGCAAAGCTGGTAGAGTTTTATAACTATGAACGACTAAAGTAACTTAATGTCTATAGCTTGTATATTGAACATCTAGTGAATGTCCTTATATTGTTATTGTAATATAGGCAAGCTTGCGTATTTGCCTTATATATGTTAACAAAGGTGATTTTATATATGATTTAATAAAAAAACATGACACTAATAATAAAAATATGTTATAATAAAAATATATTATAAAAATAAAATTAAAATTATTAATACTTGCAACATATTTCAAATAAGTTATTAACTACCATAAAGAAAAAATAATACTATTTTTTCTTTGTGATATCAAAAATGAGAGGGGAGTTTAAAATGGCATTTGGAAAGAAGAAAAAAGGTAAAGATGCGGTAGAAGAAGTAATGCCAATTCCATCACCAGTTGGTGATGGTGAGATTGGAGAAGAAGAAGTAGTAATGGCAATGGCACTACCACCACCTCCTCCAGCACCTACAATTGACCCAAAACAAGAAGAAAAGTTAAACCGTATAAATGGATTAAGAGGTCTAGGTACTGATTTTAATGGTAGACAGTTAAACTCACTAGATGAAGAAGAACTTAAAGACTTTATTTTGAGTAATATATTAAAATCAATTTATGCAGGAGATTATTATAAAATTTCTATGTATGGTAGAGAAAAATCTACACTCGTGGAGGTATGTTTAAAAGATGAACATCTTGGATTTGATATAGATGGAATATTTACAAAATCAGGAAAAATATTATTGAAAAATTTACGAGATGGTAAAGAAATTTCTGCATTAAATGATACTGAGATAGCTACATACCCAGTGCGTGAAATCAAAAATGTAGTAGAAGAATTTATAATAAATCAAAATGGATTAGTAGAAATATATTACAGAATAAATAAATATTCTTTGGAAAAGCTAACATCAGAAGTGCTTAAATTAGTAGATTTATGTGTAGGTGTGTCTAAAATAAAATGTAAAATAGAAGAAAAAGAAGTTCAAATACCGGTTGATGTTCAGCCAGAAACTCCAATAGCTGAAGAAGCTCAGCCTGAAGGCGAAGCAGCTCAACCTGAAAGTGAAGAAGTTGCTTCAATACCTGAACCTCCAATTGTAAGAAGTGAAGTAATTTCAGTAGTTGAAAACATTTGTATTTCACTTGGTAAAAAAATGGATGGAACCCAAGTTGTATTAAAATTGATTAATTTTAATGAACAATATCTTGAGATGGATCGAGAATTTAAAACTAATAAAAAACACGTTATTTAAAGAGGCAAATATAGTTTGCCTCTTTTTTTTATCAGTTTTTATAATAAAAAAGTTAAGTTAAGCATATGTTGTATCATTATATAATTTTAAAATTTTTAAGGAGGAGATTTTTATGATGGGACTAACTCATCTTTTTGTTGGGACAGCCTCAGCTTTAGCATTGACTTCTTCTACATACGGTGTTATACCTGCCTTAATAGGCGGAGCTATGGGTGGTACAATAAGTGATATTGATACTAAAAATAATACTTTTTTAAAGTATTTTAAATTTAAGACACTATTAATAGGTTTAGCTGTAGATTTTGTTTTACAAGGACGTATATTATCTTACATTGTTAGTGCAAATAAGGTTATGCTATTGGTTGGGATTGTACTTTTTTTTATATTATTACAAATAGGAAAAGTTCAAAAACATAGAGGACCAACACATTCTATATTAGCCTTAATAATAATCTCTTTGAGCATAGCATTATTTTGCTTACCAATTATACCAGCGTTTATTGTAGGATTTATATCCCACCTAATTTTAGATTTATTAAATAAAAAATCTGTGAGTATATTTTTTCCTTGTAAAGGCATATGCTTAAAGTTATGTTATGCAGATAAACTTGCTAATAAGATATTGATGTTTGGAAGTATGGGGTTAACATTAATTTTGATATTTAGAAGTATAGGCTTTTTTTAGTCATAATAATGTATATTGGAAAGGAGCTTATGGCTCAATGTCATTAAGTTAGGTGTTATTAATGAATGATATTGCACATATTGCTCCCTTATGAAAAACCTTTTATAATGTAACTATACCTATTTTAAATCTATTGAATTGTTGACTTTCTAATTTCCTTAACTTTATTCAGTGGTAAGTTTGTTTTTAAAGCAATTGTTTCATCATCTAATAAATTTTTGACAATTTTAATTTTCTCTTGTTTCAATTTCTCTTCACCTAGTTTTAGACCTTTTTGTTCACTTCTCTTTTTTGATGTTCATCCATTTTTAATATATCTAGTTTTTCCTTTTGTGGTAGCATCTTCTCTAACTTCATTATTCTTAAACATGTATATCCAATCATCTAAATCGGTATTAAATTCATTTTTAAATTTAGTGGTTCGTATAAGATAATATTCTGGAAGTTTATCAGTTGAATATTTTAAAATTGCTTTTTCTTTGTGTTTTTCATATAAATCTTTAAACTGAAGTTCTCCTTTATAAAGATAGCCATTACCTTCTCCTAAATTAAAGTATAAAATATTTATAGAGATAACTTTTACAATGTTGCCATAGCTTTTACCTTTATCCAAGTTATCTACAATAGTTTTGGATGTTTCAAACACCATACGCTCAAGATAATCGGCTTCAGATGCATGCTGAATTTCTACAATCATTCTTATATCTTGAGAATCTCTTATCATAAGGTCTACTCTATTTCCTTTCGATATGTCAGAGTGTTTATTGCTTTCACTTTCTATTATATCCAAAACTTCTATGGGTTCATTTAAAAGAGCCGTTAGAAAGCCTTCTAATATTTCAAAATTATCTTTTTGTCTTAATAAATATTTTATTGCGAAATCAAATGATACCAATTTTCTTGTTTTCATTTTTAAATTCCTCCTTATACTAAAATTATAAATAAATTCTTTAGCATGGATAGGTCTTTGAATAATAACAAGAGGATAATTTTATTGCACTTAAATAGAGGGGAACATAGTTCACCCTCTAAATATTACATGATTTGCTTTTCTCTTTTAAAGCAGATTCAAAAATCAAATCTATAACTTTCATAACTCTTAAAGCTTGCTCTGGAGTTACAATAAGTTTTTCTGTTCCTTTAATTGCAGCTACTATATTTTTATAGTAATCAGTCCAATCTGTTTTAACCACAGGTAATTCAAGATTTATAGTGGTTTCACTAGGGCGAGGAGCCATGGTTCTTGTTGGTCCTGCTTCTGTATAAACAATTTGATCAGACCATTCCATTGGAGCAGTGCTATCAAGTTTAACAATTTCGCCTTCACATTCCCAATTTTTAATAATAGCTGTTCCTTCATCTCCAGTCACATGCCATCTTGACTGATTAATAAAGCAATTAGTAGAAACTTCAATTAATCCAGAAGTTCCATCTCCAAATTTAAGCATAATTTTTACGTTGTCATCAACTTCTTCAGAATATAATGAAAAGAAATGAGCATAAACTTGTGTTACTGGACTTTTCACTAGTTCCATCATTTGATCAAGAAGGTGCACTCCCCAATCAAGCAACATTCCACCACCATTTTCTTTATAGGCACGCCATCCATGCATTGCACGTCTGGACCCTTGAACACGGTTTTCAATCATATGAAATTTGCCAATTGTATTATCTTCTTGAATTTGTTTAATTATAGCATAATCTCTATCCCATCTTCTATTTTGATGGATAGAAAATAGCTTTCCAGTTTTATTTCTTACTTTAATAATTTCTTCTAATTCCTCTGCATTCATTGTTACTGGTTTTTCACAAATAACATTTTTTCCATGTTCCATGCATTTGATAACATAGTCTTTGTGAGAGTTGTTTGGAGTTGCAATTGTAACAATGTCAATGCTTTTATCTTCTAAAATATCTTCTAAAGATGAATAACATTTTAAATCTAAATCTTTAATTTGTTCTTGTATTTCGGGTCTAATATCATAAGCTCCAACAACTTCTATTTCAGGTACACGCTCTGAGATATTTTCATAATGCCAGTTGCCCATCCCACCAAAGCCAATAATTGCTAATTTCATATATTACTCCCACCAAGATTGAGCTTGATCTTCAAATGTTATGACTTCTTTCAAGCAATCCACAGCCTTAGTCAAACCTTCATTTTGACTCATAAGACCGTCCTCATGTTCAATACTTAAAACATAGTCATATCCTGCAATTCTTAAAGCAGATACTACATCTTTCCAGAACTCAACTCCATTACCATATCCAACGCTTCTAAACACCCAAGAACGATTTGCAATATCTCCATATGCTTGTGTATCAAGAACTCCATTTATTGCAACGTTATATTTATCAATCTTAGTATCTTTTGCATGGAAATGGAAAATAGCATCTTTTAGTTCACGAACAACAGCAACTGTGTCCATTCCTTGCCAAATTAAGTGACTTGGGTCTAAATTTGCTCCAATTTCTGGTCCAACAGCTTTTCTTAATTTTAATAAAGTATCTGTATTATAAACTGCAAATCCTGGATGAAGCTCAAGAGCAATTTTGTTTACACCATGTTTTTTTGCAAAGTCAACAAATTCTTTCCAATAAGGAATAATTTTTTCTTTCCATTGCCATTCCAAAATATCTTTAAAGTCATTTGGCCAAGTACAAGTTACCCAGTTTGGATATTTTGAGCTATCACTATCTCCAGGGCATCCTGAGAAAGTATTGATTTGATGAATGCCTAGTTTTTCTGCTAATAAAATACAATCTCTCATGTCTTTATCAAACTTTGCAGCAATTTCTTTTTGTGGATGCAAAGGATTACCATGACAGCTTAGTGCACTGATTTCAAGACCAGACTCTGCTATAGTTTTTTTGAATTCTTCTAAGGCTTTTTCATCATTTAATAACACTTCTGGATTAGCATGTGCTTTGCCTGGATATCCGCCACAGCCAATTTCAACCATTTGGATACCTTTAGATTTAAAGTAATCCAACGATTCTTTTAAAGATTTATTGCTCAATAGACAAGTAAAAACTCCTAATTTCATAGTTTATCCGCTCCTATAGATTTTAAATAGTTTATGCTTCTTGTAACATCTTCAATACCATTTGGACTTGGACGGTCATTTTCAACTATAAGCCATTTAAGTCCCATTTTTTTAGCTTGCTTAACTATTGCTTCAATGTCAACTTCGCCTGCACCGACTGATAAAAGTTCATTTTTGTTTCCATCTTTAATATGAACTAGTTCTAATTTGTCGCCTAGATATTCCATATATTCAACTGGGTTTCTATCAGCTCTAAATATCCAAAAAGTATCTAATTCACTACCAACAAAGTTTTCTGTGTCATGTAAAATATAGTCCAAAATAGGTTTACTATTTACTTCAATAAATTCATGGTCATGATTATGATACAAAAATTTCATTGAGTGTTCTTTTAGGATTTTTCCAACTTTAATTAGGAAAGGTACTAGTTCATCTTTGCTTTTTTCATCTTTAACTTCACTGTAAGGACAGATTATTACATTGTTTCCAATTTCTTTATTATAAGTTATTACTTCAGCCAAATTATTTTTTAATAATTCCAAACTGGTATGGCTACCAACAACTTCTAAATTATTTTTTTCTAAACATTCTTTAACTTCATCAGCTGTTTTGTCAAAAAAAACCTGCAAATTCTACGCCGTCATAACCCAATTTAGCAACTTTTTCTAATACACCAAAAAAATCATCTTTGCATTCTTCTCTTAATGTGTATAGCTGTACACCTATCTTCATATATTTACACCTCAGTTTTTATATTTAAAAATGAATGGCTTTGCCTGTTTTTGCTGATTCATATATTGCTTCAAGTATTTTGGTTACTGCTAAAGCTTGCTCTGGTTTTACAACAACATCTGTATCATTTATAATCGCATCAACAAAGCTTTTTGCTTCAACATCAGCTGGTTTAGTTCCTTCTCCATCAAAGAAATCTACTCCACCCGCTCCAAATTTTGGTGTTTCAACACATTGTGTATTATATTTTACACTATTAATACGCAAACCATCTTTCATGTCTGCTCCTGCTTTTGTTCCGCATAGTGTAGTTTGAGCCTCTCCAACTTCAAGAGTATTTAATGCCCAACTTGACTCAAGAACAATAGTTGCTCCATTTTCCATAGTAACATAACCAAAAGCAGAGTCTTCTACAGTAAATTCTTCTGTATTCCAATCTCCCCAAGCATTAGCAGTTTCTCTTTGTTGGCCTAGTTTTTTGTAAACGGAACCTACTACCATTTTTGGTGCATAGTTATCCATCATCCATAGTGTTAAGTCTAGTGCATGAGTTCCAATGTCGATAAGTGGTCCGCCTCCTTGTGCTTCTTCATCAAGGAATACTCCCCAAGTTGGAACGGCTCTTCTTCTTATTGCATGTGCTTTTGCAAAATAAATTTCCCCTAAATCATCGTTTTCACAACTACGTTTTAGGAATAAACTGTCTGGTCTAAATCTGTTTTGGTAACCAATTGTTAATTTTTTGCCAGTGCGTTTTGCTGCTTCAATCATAGCTTCTGCTTCTTTTGTAGTTTTTGCCATAGGCTTTTCACACATAACATGTTTTCCGCTTTCCAAAGCATCAATTGTAATAAAGCTATGTGAAATGTTTGGAGTACATACATAAATAACATCAATTGAATTATCTTTTAATAGTTCTTTATAGTCTGTATAATGTTTTGCGTCTTCTGTTCCAAATTCTTCTTTTGCTTCAACAGCACGCTCTTCTAACACATCACAAAAAGCTACCATAACTAAATTTTCTAATTTTGCTAGTGATGGCATATGTTTTTGTGTTGCAATTCCACCACATCCAATAATTCCTGCTCTTAACATTTTTAATTCTCCTTCTTTTTCGTGGATTCTCTAACTTCTAACTTATGAGGAACAATTATATTTTGGTGCCCTTGAGGTTTCCTGTTAGTTAAAACATATGAAGACTCATTGGCATTTTTTATATTATTTATTTTTGACAAAAGTATTTCGCAAGCAATAACTCCAATTTCATACCTTGGCTGGGAAATAGTTGTAACAGAGGGTGTATATATTTTGGCTATTAATGTATCATCAAATCCAATAACATCAATATCTTTTCCTACTTGTTTACCTGCATCTTGAATTTGTTTTATTGCACCGATTGCAATTATGTCTGCAGCAGCAAATATTGCTGTTGGTACGGAGTCTAGATCTAGTAAATATTTGCAAGCAAGTTTTCCACCTTCAAAATTAAATAATGTTTTTTGGTAGTACTCCTTAGCAACTTCTAAATTTACTTCATCAAGAGCTTTTTTGAAGCCTTGCTTTCTTTGAATTACAGAAGTGTAGTCTCCTTCTCCTCCTATAAAAGCTATATTCTTATGTCCTAAATTAATTAAATATTTAGTTGCATCGTATGCAGCTTTAAAATTATCAATAGTAACCGTAGAAATTCCTTTTTCTAGTCCATATTCATTGCATTGAACGATAGGATAGGTACCTAAATAATTTTTTAAATAGTTTCTGTTTCTTCTGGGTGATAAAAATATAAGTCCATCAACAACTTTTGTATCTAAAAATTGAATATATTCTTGCTCGATTATATCATCATCATTAGTTATTCCAACTACGATATTATAACCATTTTTTGTGGCCTCAGATTTTACACCTTCAATTATGGCAGAATAAAATCCATTAGAAATACTTGGTACAATAACAAGAATATTTTTAGTACACGCAGTTCGTAGTTGTCGTCCCAAAGCACTGGGGGTATACTCCAATTCTTTGATAGCAGCAAGAACTTTATTCACTGTTTCAGTACTCACTTTTTCGGATTGATTTAAAACTCTAGAGACGGTTGCTACTGAGACTCCAGCGTATTTTGCAACATCTTTAATAGTCGCCACTTAATAGCCTCACACCTTTCTTCATACTTATATCCAATCTGAAAACGATTACATTTTAAAATTATAATTTAAGGTTAATATAATTTCAATTCCCATTTATGCCCATATTTTTAAATTAATTTTTGTAATATTTAACAAAAGAGTTTTGTGAACAATCTCTCAAAACCCTTTTATTTATGATAATTAACGAGATGTTAAGCATAGTTTATTAATTATTTATACATTTTTATCTATTCTTCTAACTCTAAATCCATTATCCTCTAACTTTTTAACTAGCTTATTGACATCTTTTACATCTACTCTTAAAATTACTTGTCTTAAATTCATAACTTCTATATCTACTGTTGCAATACTAATTATATTTGCATCATAGCGACTAATAATATCTGTTAATTTAGCTAGTATTCCTTTCATCTCATGAACACTTACCACTATTCTAGTGTGTCCAAAACCCATTATATTTGTAAGAGTAGTAAATATTGCTTTATGAGTCACAATTCCAGAAAAATCATCTTTGTCATCTACAACAGGAATAAATTGCCTATTTTGTTCTTGAAGCATTTTCACTGCAACTTCCATAATGTCTTCTTTGTGAACACATGGTATTTTATTTTTCATAAATTCTGTGATTGGGCGTTGTAAAAAGTTTTCTTTGGATTGTTCGTTATTAAAGAAATCTTCAAATATATATTTTTTTGATATTACTCCAACAAAATTTTTGCCATCTACAACTGGCAGAGATAATAAATTTTTTGAATCGATTAAATCTATAGTTTCTTTCACCGTACAACTCATATCAACAACTGTTAATTTATCTTTTGGAATCATTATATTTTTTACCAACATATATATCACCGTCCCTTTGTTCATGATAACGGAAAAAGCATTTTGAGCTTTTTCTTTTATTCGTGATAACGGATTTAGGAATAATGTGACTAAATCTGTTATTTATATTATACCATAAATTTTGTTATAGTATCAATCATATTGGAAAATATTATTACTATAAAATGTTAAATATAAAAAATAGATCAAAAACAGTTGTTTTTGATCTATTTTAAGCTCAATGAATTGTGCTAAATAGCTTATCCGTATTTTTTACTATATTACGGTCTCAATTTTTTGAGCTAATATAGCTTTAGGCTTCACGCCTTCCATTCTTTCAATGACTTTACCATTTTTTATTAATACCATAGTTGGTATGTGCATTACTTGATATTTAATAGCGAGCTCTCTATTTTCATCAGTATTTACCTTGCCAATTTTAGCTCTACCTTCATATTCGGTTGCAAGTTCGTCTATAATTGGACCAACTATTTTACAAGGACCACACCAATCGGCATAAAAATCAACTAAAACAGGTAATTCAGAATTTAATACCTCTTTATCAAAATTATCAGATGTAAACTTAAACGCCATTTAAAATTCCTCCTCTTTCATTTGTTTTTACAAATTCACTAAATTCATATCATTAGTTGCTGGGTGGAATTGCTTCCAGCCTATTTATAGTATACCCTAATTCAGAAAATTTTCTCTCATATTCTGTAATAATATTATTTTTAAAATTGCTGTTATGCAAATCTAAAGATACATTTTTAATTAACCATTTTGAATATGAAAATTCTTCAATAGAGAAAGCAAATAGTTGTTTATTATCAGTCTTAAAGTGAATTTCTCCAGATGGTTTTAAAATAGATTTGTATTTGTCTAAAAACTTTCTATAGGTTAATCTTCGTTTTGCATACTTATTTTTTGGCCATGGATCTGAGAAATTAAGGTATATTCTACTTAATTCATGTGAGCCAAAAATATCTATACAGCTTTCTACATCTATATTTAAAAATCGTAAGTTTTGAGGTATTCCGTTTTCCGCATTAGCTTTCTTACATGCTTTGTATAAAACTGTTTCAAATTTTTCAATGGCAATAAAATTAATATTTGGATATGCTTTTACCATTTCCAAAGCAAAGTCTCCTTTGCCACATCCAAATTCTACAAAAATTTCGTTTTCATTGTTAAACTCTATATTCCATTTACCTTTTATAGTTTGAGGATTTTTTATTACCTTATTTTCTTCTTCCAAGTATTTTTCAGCTCTTGCATCTTTTCTTAATCTCATTTAAAGTTTTCCTTTCAAGTTGTATTACCTTTATCTTTTAATATAACGTATAATTAGCATTTTTAGCAAGAAAAAGTAAACATAAAAAAAATAAGAAAAGACCTGTAGTCTTTTCTTATTTTCTATAATGTAGCATATTACTAAATTAAATTTTTGAACCAACTATCCAATACCCAAAATCACCATCAATAAAGCTTTTTGTATATTTTGGTTTAAATCTTTCAACATTATTTGGTTTATCTTTTGAGGAATAAGTTGCTGGTATACCAATAAAGTATTGGCTTATTTCTTTATCTCTACCTAAAATAACGGATCCATACTTGATATAAGCAGTTCTAACCCATAAAGGAGCAGTCCATTTTGCACCAAATTGTGGAATACAGTTTAAGTCAGATAAAGTAATCTCTATCCATTCAATTGGTTCAACATCGTTTACAAAAGGCACAACTGTTGTGTGATTTTTAAATAAAGTATCAATAATATCTGCATCAGTTTCATTTGATTTTGTATCTTCTATTTTATGAGTAGCATTAAAAGAAGTTTCCGTATCATTTTTTGAATTGTTTTCTGTAGCAACATCTTTTTTTTCATTTATGTTTTGTTCTGTAGTGATATCTTTACTTTCATTTATGTTTTGTTCTTTATCTTCTGTTGTATCTAACTGAGTTTCAGCCAGTGGTTTTTCTAATTTAGTGATATCCGTATCTGATAATGTTTTATAAAGATTTTTTACTTTATCTTCTAATTCTTTTATGTCGATTGTATTATTTATTATTGTAGTAGGCTGAGGCTGTGGTTGTTCAGATTTTTTATCTAAAATATATTTTACTTTATTTTCAACTTCATTTTTTTGAAGCAAATGATTATTTTCCTCTAAGCTCTTTGCAATTATATCAGCAATCTTTTTTTCAAGTAATGGAATAAGTGCTGGAATAAGATCATCTATAGAAATTCCAAATACTTCTAAATTCTTTGGTTTGCTGATTGGATTAGTTTCCTTAGTTGTATTTCTTTTAATATCTTCAATATCTTTAATATTTTTAGTATCGTTAATGTCTTTAATATCATTAGTATATTTAGTATCGTTAGTGTTTTTAATATCGTTAGTATCTTTAATATCTGTAGTATTTTTAACGTCTGTAGTATCTTTAATGTCTTTAGTATCTTCAATATCTTTAGTATCGTTAGTATCTTTAATATCTTTAGCATTTTTAATGTCTTTAATATATTTAATATATTTAATATATTTGGTATCTTTAGTATCTTTAGTATCGTTAGTATCATTAATATCTTTAATGTCTTTAGTATCTTTAATATCGTTAGTATTTTCTTTTAATTCTTCTTTAATGCTTTCTTTTAATTCTTCATTAATATTTTCTTTGACTTCTTCTTTTTTTAGGGTTTCTTTTAGTTCTTCCTTAATATCTTCTTTTACTTCTTTTTTAATATCTTTCTTAACATCTTTTTTAATATCTTTTTTTATGTCTTTTTTTAATTCTTCTTTAACATCTTTTTTAATATATTTTTCAAGATTTTTGTGTATATCCTTTTTAATATCTTTTTTTATGGGTTCAGATTGTTTTTTTATCATATTTGATTTGGGTAGCACCTTATCTATAAGTGGTACTACTATGTAGCTATCATGTGCATATCCAACCATAACAATGTTTGTATCATTTAAAGTGTTTCCTTCAACGACAATTGCTGCACCATCAATGTCTTGTGCTAATAGACCATTTCCATCCATGTTTTTTACGTCAATTTTCCAAATTGTTTGTTTATTTTTACTAGGTAAGTTTAATTCGCCTAGTCTTACAGCTTTATTTTGAGATTTACTCAATAAATAACATACATATTTAGCATCTTTTAAGCCGTCTAAATATAGTTTTACTCTACCAGGCATACTCAAGATAATATGGCCAGAACTTGACTTATTGCTTTGAGTATAACCATTCATATTTTCTTTCAAATTAATAAAAGTATTAAGATTCATCTCTTTATCTCCTTTTCTTTTCTTGTCCATTACTTATAATATATGAAGGGGTTGTATTAGCTAGAACACAATCATTTTTTCCCCTATTTAAGCATATAAAAATAACTCATGCATTTATGCATAAGTTATTAATTTTTTTCTATTAAATTTATCAAATTAGAATATTCTTTTAGAGATAGAGCCTCTCCTCGAATATTTATATCTAAATTCATTTCAATTAAAGCTTCTCTTATTTTGTCTTTAGAAAACTCACTACTTAAACTGTTAACTAGAGTTTTTCTTCTTTGTCCAAAAGCGAGCTTTATTATTTTAAATAATAATTCTGTATTAGACACATCAATTGGCGGTCTTTTATAAATATTTAATTTTATAACAGCAGAGTCTACATTTGGGATAGGCATAAAACAAGCTCTAGGTACATTACAAATAAATTCAACATCACAATAAAAATTTATTGCCAAAGTTATCGCACCATAATTTTTGTTGTTTGGCAAAGACATAAATCGTTGGGCAACTTCCTTCTGAACCATTATAGTAATTGAATTAATAGGTAACTTTTCCTCTAACAGCTTCATAATTATAGGAGTAGTAATATAATAGGGTAGATTTGCTATAACTTTAATGTCTGAATTGGGAAGTAAATCTAAAATATTTACTTTTAAAATATCATTATGAACTAACTTAAAATTATCATAATTTTTAAACTGTTCTGTCAAAATAGGTATCAATTGCTTATCTATTTCTACAGAAATTACCTCTTTAGCATTTTCAAGAATAGCTTGGGTCATACTACCAATACCTGGGCCAATCTCCAAAACTGTATCTTCTTTAGTTATGTTTGAAGATGTAATAATTTTATCTAATATATTTGGATCAATTAGAAAATTCTGTCCAAATTTTTTTTGAAAAACAAAAGGATATTTTGAAATTATATCTTTGGTGCCTTTGGGTGTTGCAATTTTTTGCATAAATAAATTTTCCTTTCATAAGGTTGAAACAACCTGTTGTAAAAAAAGCTCTAACATATGATATTCTGAATCTATAACCGTTTATAGATAAGGAGAATAAAAATATGTCAGAGCTTAATAATTATTATATACTAAAACTAGAAAATTTAAAAGATATTTTTTAGTGTGCTGTATCATCTTAGTAGTTTTATATTTAATTTTATGTTAAAAATAGTCAATATAACTTAAAATTACAATAGTAAATTGTTCTAAGACTTTTAGTTGAAAAATATATATTTGAATAAAAATAAAAAAATAAGTAAAAATATAATGAAATTTTAAAAAAGTATGTTATTATAAATTGGTCATACCAAATTTATTTGTATAATTTTAATAAAAGGAACATGTATATGAAAAAAATTAACTTTAATAATATCTATTATGATATCTTTAAGTAGATGTTCAACGATAGGGGATAGTAGAAGATAATCTACGCCATTACATATTATATTATGGCTCAGTTATAGAAAGTATGTAGCAATTGTCAATAGGAACCGTATTTGTTATTTTAGCTATATGTATGTCGTTTATCTTAAACATGTTAAACAAAATAAAATTAAATAACAGATAAAAAATTATGATTGTATAAATGTCAAAAGATATACAAAGAGTGTATCTTGATAAAGTAAATAGGAAAGGAGTGTTATTTGATTTATATTAGGACTAAAAATAACACAATTCAATTACATAATGAAGCAAATGATGCATCACTTGAGCAATGTTAATGACTAGGATTAAAAGAATATTTATAAAAGGAGGATTTATATGCGTAAAGCAATTTTATTACTAATGTGTATGATATTTATACTTACAGGTTGCACACCTCAAAATATATATCCGTCACGAGATATTACAGTTATAATTCCATTTCCTGCAGGCGGTGGAACAGATGTATCGGGGAGAGCATTTCTTAATGAATTAAATAAACAATTTCCAAACATTAGTATTGTAGTTACTAATATTAATGGAGCATCAGGAACAATAGGTGCTAATGAATTATATAACTCAAAAGCAGACGGATATACACTAATGGTAGCAGGGAGTGCCCTTAATATAGCCTATGAAATGGGAATTTTTGATAAAACATTTAAAAATTATCAACCAGTCTCACGATATTTAACATCAGAACTTGGACTGTATGTTAATGCAAATTCTCCATATCAAACTTATGAGGAATTTATAAATGCTGCTAAATCAGACCCAGAAAGTATAATTATGGGTGTATCTTCTGGTACTTTAAATCATTTTGCAACCCTTGCAATCGAAGACCAAAATGATATTAAATTTAAAAACGCTGTAAATACTACAAATGCCTTAGTAACAGATTTAATGAGTGAACGTGTTCAAGCATATGTAGGTGCAGTATCCCAAAATAGTGCTTACATAAAATCAGGTGATTTTAGATGTTTAGGAGTGTATAAGGAAAATAGACACTCTGATATGCCAGATGTTCCTACATTCGAAGAACTTGGAATAGATATGGACTTCACTCAAATGTTTGGAATATGGGCTCCAATTGGCACACCACCTGAGATAATTGAAACATTAGATGATGCTATTAAAGTAGTATGTGAGTCACAATCTTATATAGAAACTGTAACTACACTTGGTTATACTTCTTCTTACTTAGATACACAAGAATATAAAATTACACTTGCACAATCTTTAGAAGATATTAATGTATTAGGTGAGACCTTAAATGATGGTTCTAGTGAAAATAGTTTATTATCGGGAACATATACTGTACCTACTGGAGTGGCTATTTTTGTAGGGGTGTTATTATTATTAAAACTAATACTTAAAATAGTGAATAAAGAAAAGTTGGAAGTTAAATTTTTAAGTTTATATCAAGGAAAATCAACAGTATTTTTAGCAGGATTACTAGCTTATCTAATAAGTATGGAAATTTTAGGTTATATGGTATCTACAATATTATTTTTAATAGGAATGACTTGGTATTTAGAAAAAAGTACAACAAACGCAATGAATAAAAAAATATTCATTAGAATTATATTAACAAGTGTATCCTTTGCCGTTATAACATATATTTTCTTTGTTTATGTAGCACAAATTATTATACCAGTTAATTTCTTAGGATTTTAGAAGGAGGGAATAAATATGGAATTTAATGAAGTTCTAATGGTATTTATGGATATATCACTATTATTTCAATTGCTAATAGGTACATTAATGGGTATAGTATTTGGTTGTATTCCTGGACTTAATACTGCTATGGCACTTGCACTTGCATTACCACTTACTTACAGTATGGAGATGATACCAGCTATTGGATTTTTACTTTGTGTATATTGTGGAGGTTTATCAGGAGGTTCTATATCAGCAATATTACTAAATATACCAGGAACTGCTGCTGCAATAACTACAACTTTTGATGGTTATCCAATGGCAAAAAAAGGAGAGAGCATGAGAGCTCTTAGTTTAGCAGTTATATCCTCGTTTTTTGGGGGTATAATATCAGCACTTATTTTAACCTTTTGTACATCATATTTAGCAAATTTTGCTCTAGGATTTGGGTCATGGGAATATTTTGGTGCTGCAATATTTTCGTTAGCTCTTATTGCAACCCTAATAAAAGGAAGTATAATTAATGGATTTATATCTACTGGTATAGGAATATTGCTATCTATGATAGGTCCAAGTCCAATAGATGGAAAAATTAGATTTGATTTGGGGCTAGTTGGTCTAAGTGGAGGAATAAATATTGTTGTAATTATTATAGGAGTTTTTGCAGTGTCAGAACTTATCTATAATGTTAATCAAGATATGCAAGTTATTAATAAAAACAAAGATGACTTCTCTATTAAAAAGTTTTGGTTAACATTTTTGGAATTTCCAAAACACATGTATAATGTTATAGTGTCAGCTATAATAGGTACTGTTCTTGGAATATTACCAGGACTTGGTGGCAGTGCTGCATCAATGATGGCATACTCCAGAGCCAAAAGTCAATCAAAAGATAAAGAATTATTTGGATATGGAGCTCCAGATGGTATTATTGCTCCAGAAGCCGCTAATAATGCAGTATCAGGTGGTGCAATGATACCATCTATTGCACTTGGAGTTCCTGGCAGTTCACCAGTTGCATTAATAATGAGTGCATTTTTAGTGCATGGGGTTACAATGGGACCATTAGTTATTACAGAACAACCTCATATTTTACAATCAGTATTTATTGCATTAATTATTGGAAATATATTTATGTTATTATTACAAGGATTACTAGCTAAATATTTTACACAAGTTATTACTATTCCTAAATATATTTTATTTCCAACAATCACAAGTTTTTGTGCTATTGGAACATATATAGTAAATGGAAGCATGTTTAATGTGTATTTAATGCTTATAATCGGATTATTTGCTTTGTTTTTATCAAAAAATGGGTTTCCACTTCAACCAATTGTAATGGGATTTACCTTGGGTGCAATTGTTGAGGAGCATTATAGAAAATCTATGATTTATTATGGTTCATTTGGAGAAGCCTTTAATACTTGGTCAATAGGAACTTGGCTTGTAATTTTGGCAATAATAATTCCTTTTATAGTAATAGTAAGAAGAATAATAGGAACAACAAAGTCTATAAAAAAATAATAATTGACTTGTTGTACTATTGGAATTGAGTATGAAAATTCAAAACCTGAAGATATAGTAGTAATGGATTTGGATGGAAATAAGATAGAAAGAAAAAATGCATATTACGGACAAAAGCAATAAGGTTTAATTAGCACAGTAAAACGGTTATAGACTAAGTGTGAAATGGTCTATAACCCTTTTCATATGCTATTCATTAAATCATGCTCCTAAAAAAATCTTGTTTGGAATTTTAAGACATTAAATGCTACTTGTGCATCAGTATTTTTTTCAGGTGGTTTTTCTGTAGTAGAAAGGCTAGCTTCGATAGGTTTGACAGGTTTTATTAGGGATTGCAGAGTTTCATCAAATCCTTCATTGCCAACATCAACATCTTTTAGAATAACGTAACTAGTACTAGTATTAACTATTGATTGTAACATTGCATTTGTCATAAAGGTCACCTCTTTTCTAAAAATTCATCCTTATATTATATATCGTTTACTTATAATAATTTTATTATTCATATATTTTCTAAAGTTTATTACCAAATTTTAGAAAAAATGTACAAGTAATTTTAATGTGATATACATAAACATAAAAAATCAACATATGTTTTTTTTCATAAATACTAAGTAGTCCATATTGTAGGATGTGTCGGCTACTAGATTAGTAAAAAAGTCATAAAAAAAGACTAGGTATTTAATTCCCTAGTCTTTTCTATTTATTATTAAATTTTAGCCAAAATATCTTTTTAGTAAACCTTCAAATGCTTTTCCATGGCGTGCTTCATCTTTTGCCATTTCATGAACAGTGTCATGAATTGCATCTAAATTTAATTTTTTAGCAAGACTTGCTAATTCTTTTTTACCAGCTGTTGCTCCATTTTCAGCTAAAACTCTTTTTTCAAGATTTTCTTTTGTAGATTCTGAAAGAACTTCTCCTAGTAATTCAGCAAATTTTGCTGCATGTTCTGCTTCTTCATATGCTGCTTTTTCCCAATAATGTCCAATCTCAGCATATCCTTCTCTATAAGCAGCTCTAGCCATAGCTAAATACATTCCAACTTCTGTACATTCACCTTCAAAATTAGCTCTTAATCCTTCAATTAATTTTGGATCTGCACCTTTTGCTATGCCAACAACATGTTCATCAGCCCATTGTAATCCTATATTTTCAACTTTTTTAAATTTATCTGCGCCAACTCCACAAATTGGACATTTTGGTGGTGGAGCACTTCCTTCATGAATATAACCACATACAGTACATACAAATTTTTCCATTTTAATACCTCCATTATCAAATACTAACTAATAATTATTATTTATTAATGCAAATTTATTTTAAACTATTTAATTTATATTGTCAATATTATTTTTGATAGACAACTGATAAAAGCTTATACTAAATATGTTTATTAATAAGAGTTATAAACTATATAATTTCATATTTTTAGAGTTTTTTCTTGATATTTTTATATTGTCAATTGATTTTATATAATATTTGTGATATATTTAATCTTAGATTTAAAAAAATTTTTGGGGAGTGGGGAAATGGAATATATTTTATTATTAGTTGGATTTATATTACTTATAAAGGGAGCAGATTTCTTTGTTGAAGGAGCATCTTCAATTGCAGCAACATTAAGGGTACCATCACTAATTATTGGACTTACTATTGTAGCCTTTGGAACAAGTGCACCAGAGTTAGCTGTAAGCGTTACATCTGCGCTAAGTGGAGCGAATGCTATTGCTGTGGGAAATGTTATTGGCTCAAATATTTTTAACATTTTAATGGTAGTGGGAATATCAGCAATAATTTTTCCTTTAAAGGTAGAAAAATCAATATTACTTAAAGAATTTCCTTTTACATTAATGGGAACCGCTGTTTTATTAATTTTAAGTTATGATACAAAATTAAATGGGACAAATATAGATGTTATTAGTAAATCAGATGGATGGATTTTACTTATTTTCTTCGGGATATTTTTATATTATTTGGTGGAGAGTGCACTTACTGCTAGAAAAAATAGTCAGCCTGAAGATGAAATTGAAACAATGTCGATGGCAAAAAGTGTTATTATGTCAATCGGTGGAATTATAGGAATAGTTTTGGGTGGAGATGTAGTTGTTGAGAATGCTACAATTATTGCTTTAAAACTAGGAATGACAGAAGGTTTAGTAGGTTTGACAATTGTAGCAATTGGTACATCACTACCAGAACTTGTGACTTCGGTTGTGGCAGCAAAAAAAGGTGAAAGTGACATAGCTTTAGGAAATGTAATGGGTTCAAATATTTTTAATATGTTTTTAATTCTTGGAGTTTCAACTGTAATTAATCCAATTCCAGTTACACATGAAGTTTTTATTGACATAATATTTATGGGGATAACAGTATTAGTTGCATTTATATTTGCAGCAACAAAAAGGACAATTGGTAAGGTTGAAGGAAGTATTTTTGTAATTTCATATATAGCTTATATGGCTTACATTATAATGAGATAAAAAGTTCCCTCAAAAAAAGAGGGAATTTTTTTTAAAAAAAGAGTTGACTTTTGGAAATATATAGTGTACTATTAATCAAGTCAGCAGGACACACCTAGCAGATAGGTTATTAGTTAAGTCGGCAGGACATACCTAGTAGATAGGTTATTAGTTTATTATATTTTATTATTATATATTTTTTTATTATTATATTTTTTCATTATATATTTTTTCATTATTATATTTTTTTATTATAGATTTTGAGCAAGATTGAACGTTGAAAATAGAATAGTTACAAGAATTAAACCAGTCAATTCATTTAGAAATAAATTGAATTTATTTCTAGTACAAGCATTTTTTAAAATGCTAAGAGAAGTACAAAGTAAAATGTCAGCAGACAAACTTTTTAATTGAGAGTTTGATCCTGGCTCAGGATGAACGCTGGCGGCGTGCTTAACACATGCAAGTCGAACGGACTACTTCGGTAGTTAGTGGCGGACGGGTGAGTAACACGTGGGTAACCTACCTTATACTGTGGAATAACGTTTGGAAACAAACGCTAATACCGCATAATCCATTTTCTTCGCATGTTGAAGATGGCAAAGATTTATCGGTGTAAGATGGACCTGCGGAAGATTAGCTAGTTGGTGAGATAAAAGCTCACCAAGGCGACGATCTATAGCCGGCCTGAGAGGGTGAACGGCCACACTGGGACTGAGACACGGCCCAGACTCCTACGGGAGGCAGCAGTGGGGAATATTGCACAATGGGCGAAAGCCTGATGCAGCGACGCCGCGTGATTGATGAAGGCTTTCGAGTCGTAAAGATCTAGCAGCAGGGAAGAAACCAATGACGGTACCTGAATAAGAAGCCCCGGCTAATTACGTGCCAGCAGCCGCGGTAATACGTAAGGGGCGAGCGTTATCCGGATTTACTGGGTGTAAAGGGTGTGTAGGCGGTATGGTAAGTCAGTTGTGAAAGATTAAAGCTCAACTTTAAAATTGCAACTGAAACTATCAAACTAGAGTGCAGGAGAGGAAAGTGGAATTCCAAGTGTAGCGGTGAAATGCGTAGAGATTTGGAGGAACACCAGTAGCGAAGGCGACTTTCTGGACTGTAACTGACGCTGAGACACGAAAGCGTGGGGAGCGAACAGGATTAGATACCCTGGTAGTCCACGCTGTAAACGATGAATACTAGGTGTTGGGGCTTACGGGTCTCGGTGCCGCAGCTAACGCAATAAGTATTCCACCTGGGAAGTACGACCGCAAGGTTGAAACTCAAAGGAATTGACGGGGACCCGCACAAGCGGTGGAGCATGTGGTTTAATTCGAAGCAACGCGAAGAACCTTACCTAAACTTGACATCCCTATGACAGGGGGGTAATGCCCCTTTTTCCACTTCGGTGGGACATAGGAGACAGGTGGTGCATGGTTGTCGTCAGCTCGTGTCGTGAGATGTTGGGTTAAGTCCCGCAACGAGCGCAACCCTTATCTTTAGTAGCCAGCATTAAGTTGGGCACTCTGGAGAGACTGCCAAGGATAACTTGGAGGAAGGTGGGGACGACGTCAAATCATCATGCCCCTTATGTTTAGGGCTACACACGTGCTACAATGGCTACTACAAAGGGAAGCAAACCCGTGAGGAGGAGCAAACCCCAAAAAGGTAGTCCCAGTTCGGATTGTAGTCTGCAACTCGACTACATGAAGATGGAATCGCTAGTAATCGCAGATCAGAATGCTGCGGTGAATACGTTCCCGGGTCTTGTACACACCGCCCGTCACACCATGGAAGTTGGGGGGGCCCGACATCAGTGACCTAACCGCAAGGAGGGAGCTGCCTAAGGCAAAACCAATGACTGGGGTGAAGTCGTAACAAGGTAGCCGTATCGGAAGGTGCGGCTGGATCACCTCCTTTCTAAGGAAATTATGTATTAACGGTTTAATAGTGACTATTCTATTTTGGATTTTTAATCCTTAGGCTATATATTTTGGTGATTTGTTTGGATTATTAGATTATGAACTGAGCCTTGTGTCTCATAGCTTTAGCTATGGTGATATAAGGCTCTTATTTTGTTATACAACCTAACAATTAAATTTTATTAATAATCTATTTTTATAAATTAGTAATAAAGTTTAATAAGTCTACATATGTATTAAACAAGAGTTATTTTGAAGGGGGCCTTTTCTTGAAACCATATATAGAAGAAAGAGCCGTAGAAGCAGCAAAGTTTATTATCAATTCAAACGCTACTGTAAGAGAAACAGCTAAAAAATTTGGCATAAGTAAAAGTACTGTACATAAAGATGTTACAGAACGATTAGAAAAAATTAATCCTAAGCTAGCTATGGAAGCAAGACAGATTCTTGAACTGAACAAAGCAGAAAGACATCTAAGAGGTGGATTAGCAACTAAGGAAAAATATTCTGGGACTTCAAAATAGAATAAAATAAACTATTTATAACCTAAATAGTTTGCGGAAGAGAGCTAGTATTAGCTCTTCTTCTCATGTTACAAAAGTATGCTTTTAAATATAAAATATTGTGGTATAATTATGTTATCAATTATTTTTGGAGGTAAATTTTCATGTTAAAGAAACAACTTATCAAAAGCTATTTAAATATAAAAGTTATTGAAGACAACCAAGGTATGTTAAAAATAGGTTCTGCAAAATTAAAAGAAGTTACTGATGAGTTTAAACCTATGGAAAACGAATTAATTCCTCTGTTCAAACTTTTAAATGGAATTACAGATATCAAAATAAATTATATGGAAGGTTCCATTATGATTTTATATGTCAATCCACCTCTTGATACAGCTAAAATTTTAAAATGGATTGATATTATCATGGAAATTTTAGCTACTGATATGAACAAAATTAAAGAAAATTGGGAAACCAACCTAGATGGAGTAATATCAGATACACGAAAAAAATTGCTTGCAAGATTAAAATAAATTAGAAGCCTGGCTTCTAATTTTTTTTTGTGTTAAAATTGATAATGAAATTTTAAACATGAATATTTAACATATCTTAGGAGGATTGTATGATAGGAATTATTGGTGCAATGGAAGAAGAAGTAGTTGCTTTAAAACGTAGTATGCATATTAAAAGTCAATTTATAAAAGCACAAATGGAGTTTATTGAAGGGGTTTTGCAAGGAAAAGAAGTTGTTGTTGTCAAATGTGGAATTGGAAAAGTAAATGCGGCTATATGTACACAAATATTAGTAGACAATTTTAATGTAGAATGTATTATAAATGTTGGTGTTGCAGGTGGATTACATCCAGACCTTAATATTGGAGATATTGTAGTATCAAGTGATACAGTTCAACATGATATGGATGCCACTATTTTTGGAGACCCAAGAGGAGTAATTCCAAGAATGGAGAATTCTTTTTTTGAAGCAGATAGAAGGCTGATGGATATTGCTTTAAAAGCGACAGCAACTTTAGGTAAAGAATATAAAACATACATTGGCAGAATTGCTAGTGGAGACCAGTTTGTTTCAAGCATAAAAATGAAAGAAGATTTATATTCAACTTTTACTGCATATTGTGCTGAGATGGAAGGTGCGGCAATTGCACATACCTGTTATTTGAATGCAGTGCCATTTGTAATAATAAGAGCAATCTCAGACAAAGCCGATGGTAGTGCAGAAGTTAATTTTGCTGACTTTACAGAGATGGCTGCACGAAATGCTAATAAAATTATTAATTATATGATACAAAACATTTAAATTTGAAAACAGCTATTTTAAATTATAAAAAAAGTAGTATAATTAAGTTAATAATCTGGTTATAATATGTAGTATTGTAGATAAATAGAAAAGACCTTTGGTTTATTCTCTTTATCTACTAAATACGTTCGTACTATTTTAAGGAGGATTTAACCATGGTTATACTTTTTTTGGTTGCCAATATTATATTGGTCGTTTTATACAGTTTATCAATAAATATGATAAACAATCATTTCAACAAAATTGACAGATGCATCAAAATATATAACGATAAAAAAGTTTATAAATCTGATAAAGAGGTAGAAATTGTGACCAATTTAGTAAGAGATTTTAAACAGCTTAGTTATGTTAAAAATGGTAATATTGATGCTAATATATTTGTAAGAAATAAAATTGAAAAAGCTAGGATTGGTATATTTGAATATACTAAAGTTGAAAATATGGCTTTGCAGCTTAAATGGCTTATGTTATTGGTATTTATTATTAACGCTATATATAATTACCTAGTCGAGAACAATAGCCTTGTTTTTAACGTTGAACTGGACAAACTTATTTTGGGTATAAATGGAATAATACTAGTCACAACTTTTACAAACTCTATTGTTCTGAATATTAAATATAAAAAAGATAAGCTCATCTTAAATTTGGAAGATTACTTAGTAAATCAATATGACTATGAAGTTGCAAAATTTGAACAAGAACTAAAAATAAGAAATCTAAACAAAGAAATTAACTTATTAAAAAATCAAATTAGCAATAAACGAATGGGTAATGGTAATAAAGAAAACAAAAAAAATAAAAATAACAAAATTATGGAAGTCAAAATAGTTGAAGAAGTGGCAACTTCAGAAGATAAATCGGAGTATGCTCATTTGACAGATGACGAAATTATACAGCTACTTAAACAAATGGAGTGGCAGTAAAATTAGATTTTGTACTGACAAATTATATTTGCCTATAATCTATTATCATAAATTATAATGAAAACCTATTGGATTTTGTCTTATTATAAATAATAATGACAAAATGTTCATTGTAGTGTATAATAAATTAATAGAGGTTATCATATTGTGCTTTCCTCTATTAACATGATAAATAGAATACCTGCCAATATAGAAAAACCTGCCTTGGTAGGAAAGGGAGGCAACTTTCCAATGGAAATATTTTTTGTGATTACAATTATGATTATATTAGTAAGCTATAAATTACAAAAAAATAATAAATTAAAACAAGAAAACGAATATTATAAACTTAAATTGAGTGAACTACAAAATGCTAAAGAAATTCAAGATAGTACTATAGAATTATGTAATGGAGTAGAAGAAATATATGATTTTATAGAGAACAATAAAATAGGAATGATAGTGATAATAGACAAAGATAAAAATGTAAGCTACATATCTCCTTTATTAAAAAAAATATTGGGATATACTAATGAAGCTAAAAAAGTGGATTTAAACGATTATATATGTGAAGATGATATAACTATTAAAAATCAAAACTTAAAGTTAATATTAGATGGAAAATGTCAGTCTTTTGTAATGGATATAAGAATTTTAAATAACTATGGAGAATATCATTGGTTTGAGTGCAGATTTAATAAAATGGAAAATCAGCAAGATACTGATTTTCTAGTAAGTTTTGTTGACATCAATGAACGTCAGATTACAAAAGAAAAATTAATGTATTCAAATGAGCTAAACGAAAGTTTATTAGATTCATTAGACTTAAAAGTTGCGGGATTTGACAATAAATACAACGTTATTGTGGCTAATCAAGCAATGCAAAAAGTTTGTGAAAGCAGTTTAAATTATAAAATTAAAATATCTGATATTTATATGAATGATTCAATTATTAAAGATAAAATAGACTTGATTTTGTCAGGCAAGGCAGAAAAAATATCTTTTGAGCATTGTATGAAAATACACGATAGAGAAATTTGGTATAAAGTAGATTTAAAAAGCAATAATGAATATGGCGGAATTATATCGTATAGAGATATTTCAAAAACAAAAAAACTAAATGATAGTTTAATAAGTAGTGATTTAAGATATCAAAAGCTTATTGAACGATTGCCCTGTGCAGTATTTTTACAAGATATAAATGGGATTACATATTGCAATAAAGAAGCTTTAAAATTGCTTAAAATATCAGATGCAAGCCTTGTACTAGGGACCCCTTTAATTGATTTTGTACACATTGATTCCAAAAGAAGCCATGTGGAAAAATTTCTTGGAACTGATACGAACACAATTTCAGCAGTTGAACAAGTTTTAGTAAATGTTCAAGGTGGATTAATTGATGTTGAGATTGATAGGACAAAGGCAGTTGTTGATGGTAAAATGATGGATATATATATTGTTAGAGATATAAGTGAAAAACTTAGAGCTCAAGCATATAAAGAATCATTGATAGAAAAAGAAAAGCAATTGATAGAATCAAAAGAGTATGATAGAATTAGAACAGAATTTTTTGCGAATATATCTCATGAATTACGAACACCAATAAATATAATTTCATCAGCTGTTCAACTTATTGATTCTTTGGATCTAGATAAAACAAATGATATTAATAATATAACTAAATTTAGTGGAATAATACGTCAAAATTGTTCAAGACTGTTAAGACTTGTTAATAACTTGATTGATATAACAAGAATTGAGTCTGGATTTTATAAAGTAAAAATGGAGCTGTATAACATTGTGAATGTGGTTGAAGAAATCACATTATCTCTAGTGAATTATATTGAAAGTAAAGGATTGACTATTACTTTTGATACTTATATAGAAGAGTGCTATGCATATTGTGATATTGACAGTATAGAACGAATAATGTTAAATTTATTAGCTAATGCAGTTAAATTTACTGACACTGGAGGAGAGATTGTTGTAACTATATATGAAGAAAATAACAAGATTGTTATCAGCGTGAAAGATAATGGTATTGGAATTCCGACTGAAAAGAAACAAGCTATATTTGAAAGATTTAGACAAGTTGATAAGACTTTAGGACGAAAATATGAAGGTAGTGGAATTGGCTTATCTTTAGTAAAATTACTAGTTGAATTACAAAATGGAAATATAACTTTAACTAGTGAATTGAATAAAGGAAGCGATTTTAAAATAATGTTTCCAATTGTAGATAACACTCTAAATGAAGAAAATATATATAATTTAAATCTTAAAGCTGATAGAGTAAATATGGAATTTTCAGATATATATTTTGAAAAATAAGAAGAACTCCTATCGAATTAATATTATTTTTGGGGCTTGGGGAAAAACTCCAAACCCCATTAAACACCACTACGAATTATAGTAAAGCATGTAACTATAATGTATAAAATTCTAAAAAATCGTAAAAAATGTTAGAAAGGAAGTTGAGATTATGCTTGAACAAAATTTGCTTATTAATAAACTAACGAAATTTAATGAACATATGGATGATAACTCTCTGGATATTATATTAGATGGTATAAAAGACTATATGGGAGTAGATTTTAATAGTTACAAAAAAAATACTATCTTTAGAAGAATAGAGCGTAGAATGAACATGTTAAACATCGAAGATTTGAACAACTATATTGAGCACATTAACAACTTTCCAGATGAACTTAATGAATTGTATAACGAAATATTCATTGGAGTAACAGAGTTTTTTAGAGATGTAGCAGCTTTTGAGCTTCTTGAAAATAAAGTTATACCCGCTTTATTTTCTGAGAAAAAATCTGGAGATACTATAAGAATATGGAGTGCAGGCTGTTCAACAGGTGAAGAAGTATATTCTTTAGCTATTCTTATAAAAGAATACCTTGATACTCATAATAAATTCTTTTCTGTAAAAATTTTTGCTACCGATTTAAAAGATTCCTCATTAACAACAGCAAGTAACGGAATTTATTCTGCTAAAAGCTTGGTAAATATGTCCCAAGAAAGACTTAATAAATACTTTAAAAAAGTTAACGGAGATTATCAAATTGTTAAATCAATTAGAGATATGATTATTTTTACAAAGCATAATTTAATATCTGATCCTCCTTTTTCAAAACTTGATTTGATATCATGCAGAAATTTGCTGATATACTTGGACTCAGAGGTTCAGCAAAATATATTTTCCATTTTTCACTTTTCCTTAAACAAAACTGGCTATTTATTTTTGGGAGCTAGTGAAAGTGTAGGAGATATGGGCAAATATTTTAGTGTAATTGATAGTAAGTGGAAGATATTTAAGTATGCGGGTCAGCCTATACTACCAAAACAAAATACTTTTCAAATAAGAAAACTTGATGATTTTTATAAGGAAAAAAGTATATATGTAGATCGAACAAAAAAATTGGACAACTATAATATTGATAAAAGTATTAATAGAATTGTTGAAACTTTGCAAAACACATATATCCCAAAGGGAATCATAGTAAACCAAGAATTTGAATTAATTCATACAATTGGAGATGTAAATGAATATATTAGAATTCCATCTAATAGGGTAAGTCTAAATTTATTGAAAATGATAAGAAAAGATTTATCTGTAGCAGTGGGGACAGCTTTAAATAATGTTTTTACAGAAAATAAATCATTTAAATATAAAAATATTAGAATTTTACAAAATGAAAAGCATATAGAATTAGCTATAACAGTGAAGCCATATATTGACTCTTTAGCTGATAAAAAATTTGCTATTATTTTATTTGAGGAACAAGATGCAAATACTGATGATGAACTTATAGAAGAGGAAAACTTTGAGTTTCAGCAAAAAGTCTATGAAAGAATTTCGGATTTAGAATACGAATTAAAAACAACTAGAGAATATTTGCAGGCTCTTATTGAAGAATTGGAATCATCAAACGAAGAACTTCAGTCTACAAATGAAGAGTTGGTTTCTTCTAATGAAGAGCTTAGAAACACAAATGAAGAACTTCAGTCAGTGAATGAAGAGCTATCTACTGTAAATGTTGCACACCATCAAAAAATTGAGGAACTTATTGAAGTTAATGATTATATTAATAATTTATTAGCAATTACAAATATAAGTGCTATTTTCCTAGACAAAAATTTGAGAATTAAAAGATTTACACCTGCTGTAAGAAAAGTCATTAATTTAATAGATTCAGATGTAGGTAGACCTTTAACAGACATCTACATAGGTTTAAAGTATGATACTTTTATAAAAGATATTGAAGATGTGTTAAAAAATTTTACAGCAATTGAAAAGATAGTGGAAACCGAGAAGGGAGGTAAATATAAAATTGTAATCAGTCCATATGTAAGTATCGAAAGTACTATAAGAGGAGTTATTATTAATTTAACGGAATTGGATTCTGATGCAATTTAATATTATTAAATATGATAGTAATATACGAAATTATATCTACCCAAAATAATGTAATTGAAGAAATAGTAAAACGTGGGTATGACCGTCATTCTAAAAAAATCATACCTTTACTCAGGAAGGCAGAAGCGATTATATACAAGACTTAAAATATGCTCTGTCTTATTTAGAGTTGGCTAGTTCTTCAAAGAACAATTCGGTGTTTATTGATTATCTGAGGTGGATAAAAATTTTATTGAAATCTTATAATATTGACCAAAGTGACATAACGTCTAAAATTAAGATAACATTGGATGTATTGAAGAAAACTTACAAGCAGGCTTTACACCCTGATATAGAAAAATATTTGAATTTGGCTTTAGAGATATTACCAACACTAGATGCTTATACTATATATGAAAAAGTAGATTTTGGAAAATATAATAATATTTGTGCAAAAATTTTGGGGGCTCTTTTAAACCTAGATAAAAATAAGGCAAGTGAAATTGCTCTAGATAATTTGCACCAAAATAAATTTACTATTAAAGAACTCTATATGAAAATATTTTCCCCTATTTTATATGAATTAGGAAGGTTAAGCCATTTAAACAAAATTACGGTTGCTCAAGAGCACTATTGTGCTGCTCATATTCAATGGATTATGACCAGGTTATATCCTGAAATTTTTGGCGGCAAAAAAAATGGCTTAAAATTTATTGGTGTTTGTGTTGAAGGGGAGTTGCATGAAATAGGTATAAGAATGATTTGTGATTTTCTGGAGATTGAAGGCTGGGATACCTATTTTTTGGGCTCAAATATACCAATAAAAGATTTTATTAACACTATAGAAAAAATAAATCCAGATTTAATAGGTATTTCGTGCACTATGACATTTAATATTGAATACACAAAATGTTTAATTACATCTATCAGAAATGAATATCAGTGTAAAAATATAAGTATTGCAGTTGGGGGTTACGCTTTTAATTTGACGGATGATTTGTGGAAATATGTTGGGGCTGATATATTTGAAAGTGATGCCGACAAGTTTTGCAATGCAATAAAGGAGCGGTTTAAATGAAAATGACAGATAGAATATATGATATACTGCTGATTACTGATTATAAAGGAAGAATATTAAAAGTAGTTGAAAGTAAAGTGAGGTTAAATGGATTTCCCAAAGAAGGCCAAAATATATTAGACATAACAGATAAATCAAGTAGAATAAAAATGATTAGGTTTTTGTATGAAGTTATATCATATAAAAAAACAAAGCTTTGGGAACAATGTTTTAATATTGAAAATGTTTTGCATGAAGTTAGTGTTCAAGCTGAAATTTTGGATGAATATTCTATATTAATAGGGATTATTACTACTCCCTATATTTTACATATGTATAATGAAATGATGAGATGAAATATAGCTTGCCATCACGTAACATTTTTGCTAGGTGATAGTTTTTCCCTTGAGTCCAATAGTAGTCTAATAC
>LJDB01000095.1 GCA_001983455.1 Candidatus Epulonipiscium fishelsonii | reverse complement strand
ACCGACTGTGTCTGCAGGACCAGTTACAATAACACCATGATTAATAAAATTTTAAATTGGATAAAAAATATTTTTAAACCTGAAAAACAAGATCCACATATTGTTTTGTATGAAGAAGTAAAAAAACCTAAACCACAACATTGTTCAGGACATTTAAGATTTAGAAAATCTTGTCCTCGTTGTCAGGAGATAGTAGCGTAATGGCTGGATTAAGTGCATCAGGATTAAAAACACAAATAAAAAGTTATACTGAGACAGACTCTAATGTATTAACAGACGCTGTTTTAGAAAATATTATTTTAAATGCGCAATATAGAATTTTTAGAGATATACCTATTGATGCAGATAGAAAGCAGCAACTAGGTAATTTAGTTGCTGGACAAGAATCAATTAATGCTCCAGCAGGAGCTTTATTTATTAGAGGTATACAAGTTTATGATACTGCAGGATCAGAAACTACAGGAGCTAATAGATGGTTAGAGAAAAAAGACTATACATACTTACAAGAGTATCAAGATGTAACAGGTACATCAGCAGCCCAAGGTCAACCTAAATATTATGCTATGTTTGGTGGTGGTACAGGAGAGACTGATACAACATCTGGACGTATAGCTTTTGCTCCAGTTCCTAATACAACATATAGATTTAGAGTTCATTTTAATAAAATGCCTGATCTTTTAGAGGGTGATAATACTAATTATATTAGTATGAATTTTTCAAATGGTCTTTTATATTGTTGTCTATCAGAGGCATATGGATATTTAAAAGGTCCAATGGATATGTTGACATTGTACGAAAATAAATATAAAACTGAGGTACAGAAGTTTGCTAGTGAGCAAATTGGTAGAAGACGAAGAGATGACTATACAGATGGTGCTATTCGTATTCCGATAAACTCACCAAACCCGTAGGAGAAAAATTATGGCAATTACATCGGCAATATGTTCAAGTTTTAAACAAGAACTTTTACAAGGTAAACACAGTTTTGAATCTTCAGGTGGTCACACTTTTAAGATTGCTCTTTTTACAAGTTCAGCTTCTTTGGGTGCCTCTACAACTGATTATTCAACTTCAAACGAAATTACAAATACATCAGGAACTGCATATACTGCAGGTGGTGCAACTTTAACTAACACTGGAGTTGGTTTAACGGGTACAACTGCGTTCACAGATTTTTCTGATGTAGAATATACATCAGCTTCTTTTACTGCAAACGGAGCACTAATATATAACACGACAACTGATGGTGGTTCATCTACTACTGATGCTGTATGTGTAATTGCATTCGGCGGAGATAAAACTGCTAGTAATGGAACTTTTAAAATAGAATTTCCCGCAAACGATTCTTCTAACGCAATCATCAGACTAGCATAGGAGGTCGACCATGTCGACAACTTCAGGATGGGGCAGGTTCACCTGGGGCCAAGCTAATTGGAATGCAGACACAACTTTAAAAACAGGTTGGGGTGCCCAACAATGGAGTGGTGATGGTGGCTGGGGAGATCTTTCTGATCAAACCATTTCTGTTTCTTTAACAGGTATACAAATTACATCTAGCATTGGTTCTGTAACTGTTGACGACATTAACATTGGTTTAACTGGTTTAGAATCCACTTTCTCACAAGGTGAAGCTTTTGTTCCTGTTGTTATAGATGATTCACTATCCATAACATCCTCTGTTGGTTCACCATCTGTGGTGGATATGCAAATTGGACTGACTGGCGTATCAACAACAGCAGCTATTGGATCTGTAACAGTTACTGACATGACTGTTGGTTTTGATGGTTTATCATCAACGTTAAGTCAAGGAACTGCAAAAGCACCAAATGAAACAGCGATACTTTCTGGTGTATCAATTACTTCAGAACAAGGAACCGCACAAGGTATATCTTCACAAGAAGTTACATTAAGTGGAATAGAATTTAGTGCTAGTATCGGTAGTGTTACAATACCGAATGATGTAGTTCAACTATCTGGCTTAGAAGCTACATTTACTCAAGGTTCAATTATAGGATTAGGTGGTGCAGTGGTTCAACCTACCGCTCAAACTGTTACAGCTAGTGTAGGAACTTTAGATCCTAATGATATGACGTTAGGATTAACGGGTGTTTCAGCATCATTTAGTGTTGGCAGTGTTACAGTTGTAGATATGCAGGTAGGACTGGACAGCTTATCAGCAACATTTAATGTTGGAGCTGTAGATATTTTTGCATATGGTGATGTTGACACTGGTTCAAATACGTCATATAGTAATGTTTCAACAGGCTCGAATGATACTTATTCAGATGTTGCAACTGGATCAAATACAAGTTATAGTGACGCTGCATAGGAGATAAAAATTTATGGCATCAACATATACACCTTTAGGGGTAGAACTTCAGGCAACTGGTGAAAACGCTGGTACATGGGGTACAAAAACCAATACTAATTTACAAATTTTAGAACAAATATCTGGTGGATTTACTCAACAAGCAGTATCAGATTCTGGTGATACTGATTTATCTGTTTCAGATGGGTCAACTGGTGCAACTCTTGCACACAGAATGATTGAGTTTACAGGAACTCTTTCTGCAGGCAGAAATGTAACTATACCAATTGATGTCCAAACTTTTTATTTTTTAAAAAATTCTACAAGCGGTTCTCAAACTGTAACTTTTAAATATGTTTCAGGATCTGGTAGTAGTGTAGCAGTGGGTAGTGGAGAAACAAAACTTGTATTTGCTTCTGCAAACGATGGCACTAACCCTGATATTCTTGATACAGGTTTTGGTACAGGTGATGTAACACTTACTGGAACACAAACTTTAACAAACAAAACTTTAACATCGCCTAAAATAGGAACATCTATTTTAGATACAAATGGCAATGAATTATTTAAATTAACAGCTACAAGTTCTGCCGTTAATGAAATAACATACAATAACGCAGCTACAGGAAACAAACCAACTCTTACTGCATCTGGTGATGATAGTAATATTGGTATATCAATACAGCCAAAAGGCACTGGAACAATAACTATTGATGCTTTGACATTTCCAGCAGCAGATGGTAGTAGTGGTCAAATATTACAGACCAACGGTTCTGGAGTATTAAGTTTTACAACGCCTTCAAGCGGTATATCAATGGGAAAAGCTATTGCAGCAGCGATAGTTTTCGGATAAAAGGAGTTTAGGAGAATAAAAAATGGCAGCACCAAATATAGTTAATGTATCAACAATTAACGGTAAAACAGCAGTAGCTGATTTAAGTACAACTTTAACAACAACTTTATTAACTGCAGCATCAGATCAAGTTAACAAAATTAATTTAATCAGAGTTACAAACGTAACAGATAACGACGCAACAGTTACAATTGATTCAGAAGTTTCAGGAACTCACAAAGAACTAGCTGATGAACTTACAGTTCCAGCTCACGCTTCAGTTGACGTGATAGATAAAAATTCTTCTTTCTATTTACAAGAAACTGATCTTATCAGAGGCGGAGCATCAGCAGCATCAACACTAGTAGTCACAATATCATACGAACTGATAGACGACGCGTAGGAGGACTAACCGATGTCGGAAAGTTATCCTAGACGAGACCAAGCCCGAGGGATTTGGAAAATCAATGACATTACTAAAAATATAAAAGGTGATGGAACTTATCCTGACGCAGGAGTTTTAGGTATATTTTCAGGTGGGGATGCACCTAGTGATAGTAGTGTACAAGATAGTGTAGTAATAACTACTACAGGTAATGCAACAGACTTTGGTGATTTAGTTGAAGCAAGAGCAGGTGTTGCAGGTTGTGCTTCTTTTACCAGAGGTTTAGTAGGAGGAGGTGACGACTCTCCAGACAATTTTATAGATTATAATATTTTTTCTTCTGCAGGAAACTGCGCCGATTTTGGAAACTTAACACAAGCTAGATCATTTTTAGGTTCTTCAAGTAATAATACTAGAGGTATATGGGGAGGCGGTTATACAGGTTCAAGAGTTAATACAATTGATTTCGTAACTATTGCTACACTTGGTAATGCAACTGACTTTGGTGATTTAACAAGATCACACAATAGTTTATCTTCAACATCTAATTCAACAAGAGCATTATTTGGTGGAGGAGATGCACCTGGTGCTAATGATACAATTGATTTTGTAGAATTTTCTACAACAGGTAACGCAACAGATTTTGGAAATTTAAGTAGTGCTAGATCAGGACCAAGTGCTACAGGTTCGTCTACTAGAGCAATGTTTATGGGAGGTGACACACCAAGCAGAAGTAATATCATTGATTATGTAGAAATAGGTAGTTTAGGAAATGCTATAGATTTTGGAGATTTAAATGTTAATGTTTTAAGAGGTGCTGGAACATCTAATGGTGTTCGAGCATTAAATGGAGGAGGTTATGATCCATCAGCACCAATTAACAATATTGATTTTTTTACAATAGCAACTAGATCAAATGCTACAGATTTTGGAGACTTAACTGCTGCAAGAAGTAGTTTAGGTGCATATTCAAATGGCCATGGTGGCTTACAAGAATTCCAACCAAGAGCCCCTGAACTTTATTCACCAACAGGTACAGTTGTACCAAGAGGCGGTGGAGTTGGAGATGTGTGTGTTGTGGGTGGAGGAGAGACTCCAAGTCCTTCAGCTGACATAGATTTTTGTGGAATATCTACATTAGGTAATGCTCAAGATTTTGGTGATTTAGTTACTGCACATCATGATCTTTTAGCAAGTATGGCTAGTGCCAATAGAATTTTATTTCCTGGAGGAAGTGGACCAACTAATGAAATACAATATGTAGAATTTGATAGTAAAGGTAATGCAGCAGATTTTGGAAATTTAACAGCTAATACTAGAAGTTCAGCTGGACATGGTAATGATACCAGAGGATTGCGTGCAGGAGGATTTGATCCAAGTGTAACAAATGTAATAGATTATGTAACTTACGCAACCGTAGGTGACGCTACAGATTTTGGTGACCTAACTGTATCTAGAGGTGCTTGTATGGCTTCAGGGTCTAATACTAGAACTGTTATAGGAGGTGGTTATTCTGGTTCAAATTTAGATGTAATGGATTATGTAACAACAGGTTCGACAGGTAATGCCACTGATTTTGGTGATCTATCAGTTGGAAGAAACAGTGCTGCAGCTTTATCGTCTACAACTAGAACTCTATATGCAGGAGGTAGTGAACCTGGTCCATACTCCGATGTAATAGATTATGTAACAACAGCTTCAACAGGTAATGCCACTGATTTTGGTGATCTTAGTGTTGCTAGAACAGCTTTAGGTGCAAGAGGATCAAATCAAACTAGAGGTTTAATTTTAGGTGGTTATGTTTCACCAGGAGCAGATTCAAATATAATAGACTACGTAACAATTGCATCTACAGGAAATGCTACAGATTTTGGTGATTTAAATGTTGCAAGAAGAGGATCTGGTGGATACTCTAATGGTCACGGTGGACTTTCTTAATAAATCTGCTATATAAACATTATCAACATGACTAAATGCATGCATTATAAAGGAGAAAAATATGTCATCTAAAGATCTAGTTATACAAAAACTATCAAACTCACCACTGGTTAAAAAAGAGTATAAACAAATGTTAACCAACATTAACGCAACACTACCAGCAATAAAACAATCAAGCTCAAACTTCTACAAGTCACACTCACAGTTTATGGGTGTTATGTTAGACGTTACAGCAATCACACCTATCAGATCAGTCAAGCACACACTAGCTGAACTAGATAAAACTAGAATGGCCCTAGAAGAGGCACAACTTAAAATGATGAAGAAGGATATAGAGCTTCGTCAAAAAGAAAAGAAACTAGCTGATGGAGACTACAAAGATGAGCTAGAAAGAGAATTACTAGAAACTGAGATCCTAGAGGTCAAAGTAAACATGAATAACATACAAAATTCAGTATCTGGTGCTATTAGGAAGATGAACTTCTTTACCAATCAGTACAAAAGTATATTGAAGAAGTTGGGTAAAGATGATATCACTGAGGAAGAGTACGAAAAAGAGGAGGCTAGATATCACGTAATGACGTGTATGAAGCAGGCTCTGAATGCTGCTCGTGCAAGAGGTGGAGTTATCGACGAAGGAAACTTGATTTATCTCTTTGACATGGGTATAAATAGTGCTCAAGCGCAAGCTGAAATCTATGCTTATTTAAAAATGGAAAATAAGTTAATGGATGAAGGTAAAGCGCCAACCCACGAAATGACCATGCAATGGTTAGAAGCGTGCGCTGATAAATTCTCTGGTGAATCTGTAAAATTCGCAGAGCGAAGAGGATTTAAGCTGTACGATGAAGAATCGCTCAATACTAAACTGTTAGATAATAAGGAGAAACCAAATGGCAAACAAGATAGTTAAATATCAATTAGACAATGGTACAATCCCAACTTGGATTGAAGATGGTGGATATTATCCTGATTCAAATGAAGTTATGATTGGTGCAACGGTTGATGGTTCAAGTGAAACTGGACTTGGTGAACTTGCAAGTGAAGCAGATGTAAAAACGTACTTAGATACTTACACATCTTCTTGGACTGAAGAAGATCCAGATTCTAATGATCCAAGTGCAACTGTACCATTCGATCAAACAGCAGCAGCCACATATATCTGGTCTAAAAAGATAGGTTAGTAAATGGCTAACTACCCGCAACTCGATAACGCATCAGGCGTTTGGAACCTGCGTGAAGTCTATGACGCGGTAATGGGTGGGTATTGGCCGAATGCAAATGCTATTGGTTTAACAATGGGAGGTCAGACTCCTGCAGCAACTGCTACAATTGATAAAGTAAATATTTCTTCAGCAGGTAATGCAACTGTCTTTGGTGATTTATCTGAAAAGGCACAAGCTACTACATCATGTGGTTCTTTTATAAGAGGTTTTAGAGGTGGAGGTTATAATGGTTCTTCTCGTGTAAATATAATAGATTATGTAACTTTTGCTACAGAAGGTAATGCAGCTGATTTTGGAAATTTAAATCAATCAGCACAATCAATGGCGGCTGCATCAAATTCTATAAGAGGTATATTTGGTGGTGGAGATAATCCATCTGCAAGTAATATTATGGATTATATTACAATGGACTCTACAGGTAATGCAACAGACTTTGGAGATTTAACAGTTGCAAGATTTGCACTTTCTGGTGCTTCAAGTCCAACAAGAGCATTGTTTGCTGGTGGAGGAACACCCTCTAAACAAAATGTAATTGATTTTGTAGAAATATCTACAACAGGTAATGCTACAGATTTTGGTGATTTAACTTCAGGTAGATCAGGACCATCAGGTGGCTCAAGTTCTACAAGAGCTTGTTTTTCTGGTGGTGCAAATGGAGGAACTCAATCTTTAATAGAATTTGTAACAATTGCATCACAAGGTAATGCCACAGATTTTGGAGATATGACTGTTATAAGAAATTCTCAAGCTGCTTTGACTAATTCAGTAAGATTGTTAAATGCAGGTGGTCAACCAGCTACAAATGTAATTGATTTTATTCAAATTCCAACAGGTGGGAATGCAGTAGATTTTGGAGATTTAACAGCCCAGAATCTTGATATGGAGGGATGTAGTAACTCGCACGGCGGACTAAACGACGGGTATCAAGGAACAAGACCATTACCATTTAACGAAGCTGGTGGGGATAGAGGATTATTTATGGCTGGTGAATCACCTACTCTTAGATCTCTTATAAACAAAATAACAATAAGTACAGATGGAAATGCAGCAGATTTTGGAGATTTAGCTATTGCACGTTATGGTGCATCAGGAGGAGGAAGTAAAACAAGAGGTGTTATTATAGGAGGTATAGCACCAGCAGCACCATCTGTAATTAATAGCATAGAATACGTTACTTTTTCAACAGAAGGAAATGCAGCAGATTTTGGAGATGATGTAGAATCAAAACAAATCGCAGCAGCATGTAATAACAATACAAGAATGTTAAACGCAGGTGGAAGAAAATCTTCCAACTATGACACAAATGTCATTAGTTATATTACAATGTCAACATTAGGTAATGCGACTGATTTTGGAGATTTAAATGTTCAAAGACAAAATTTAAAAGGATGTGCTTCTAACACTAGAGGATTATGGGGTGGTGGTTATAAATCTCCAGGAGCTGGAGCAAATGATATAGATTATGTAACAATTGCTACTTTAGGTAACGCTGCAGATTTTGGTGATTTAAATAATGCTGTTTACGTTCCTGCTTCTTTATCTTCTACAACAAGAGGAATTTTTGCTGGTGGAACTACTACTACCACTGTTTTAAACGTAATAGAATATGTTACTATTGCTACAACAGGTAACGCAACAGATTTTGGTGATTTAACTACAGCAACCGCTGCTCTTGACGGAGTATCTAATACAATTAGAGGCGTGACTGGTGGAGGTGAAACACCTAGTAAAACAAACACAATGAACAAGATAACTATTGCATCAACAGGTAACGCTACTGATTATGGAGATTTAATTTTTAGTGTAGGTAAACCATCTGGAGCATCAAACGGACATGGAGGATTAGTAGGTGGCTAGAGCAACAACATATAAATTAAATATAACTGTAGTTAATCCAGGTTCTGGAAATAAATACTACATAGATGGAGTATTACAATCTTATATAACTTTGTTTCCTGGTTGCACATACGAATGGAATCAAGATGATAGTTCTAACTCAGGACACCCTTTAAGATTTGCAACACAACCTGATGCAGCAAATTCATCGGAATACACAACAGGTGTCACAACATCTGGTACACCAGGTTCAGCTACAGCTTGGACTAAAATAGAAGTTACAGGTGACACACCTTATAGATTATATTATTATTGCACTAATCATTCTGGAATGGGTAATACAATTACCGTTGATACTTTAGGAACAGTTACTAGAGGAGTTCAAGCTGGAAACTATCCTTCTCAAACAGATAGAATTATTGCAATAGATATGACGACTACAGGAAAGGCGGTTGATTTTAGTAATTTAACTTCAGGAAGATATGCTTGCGCAGGGGCTGGAAATAAAGTTTTTGGATATTTTGCTGGAGGTTCTCCAGATGGAGGAAGTACAAAATTAAATGATATAAACAGAATAACTTATTCTAGTTATGGTAATGCAGTGGATGATGGTGATTTAACTGTAGCACGACACTACATTCAAGGAACAGGTAATGACACAAGAGCAATATTTGCAGGTGGTAATACAGGATCAGCAAGTAATGTAATTGACTACAAACAATTTGGAACTGGAGGAAACGCTACTGATTTTGGTGACTTAACTGTAGCAAGGCAAGAAGGAGTTATGTACTCTTCAACAACAAGAGGAATATATGGAGGAGGTAATCCTGGTCCAAGTAATGTTATCGATTACATAACAATAGCTAGCACAGGTAATGCCACAGACTTTGGAGATTTAACAGAAGCTAGAACAGGGTTAGCTGGATCTTCAAGTGCAACAAGAGGTGTTCAAGGTGGAGGGCAACCAGGAAGTTCTCAATCAAATATAATTGACTATATCACTATTTCTTCTACAGGAAACGCAACAGACTTTGGAGATCTTACTCAAGCAAGAGATCATTTGGTGATGGGTATTTCTAATAAATTAATTTGTATGTTTGGTGGTGGTAAAACTCCAAGTGATGTAAATACCATTGATAGAGTAGATATAGCAACAACAGGTAACGCAGTGGATTGGGGTGATTTATTAGAAAACACAGGATACAATCAAAGTTCTACGTCTAACGGTCATGGAGGTTTAAGTTAATGTCTAATTCAGGAAAAGTTTGGGATATACGAGAAGCTTATAAAGAACAAAGAAATAATACTTGGTCTAGAGGAACAGGTCAAGCTTGGTGTGTAGGTGGAAACGATGGCGCTGCTTCTAAACATGTTGATGTTGTAACTATTTCTTCAACAGGGAATGCTGCAGACTTTGGAGATTTAACAACTGCGCGTTTAGATATGCCTGCTGGTGTTGCAAGTTCAACAAGAGGCGTATGTATGGGAGGTCAATCTCCTAGTTATACAAATGTAATTGATTCGATGCAGCTTTCATCTGCAGGTAACGCTGCTGATTTTGGTGATTCTCAACAAGATGGTGGTTACAGATCTGCACATTCAAATAATATTAGAGGTATATCTTTTAGTATTTATACACCATCTGTTTCTAATCCTTTTATGTCAAATGTAATAGAATTTGTAACAATGTCTAATGTAGGTAATGCTACAGATTTTGGTGATCTATCAGAAACTAGAATGGCTAATTCTGGATTTGGAAATAATATTAATGCTTTTTCTGCTGCAGGTTCTACCAACAATGCTTTATCAGGTGATTCAGATCGTATTGATAAAGTTGTTATTGCAACTACAGGTAACTCTACAGATTATGCTGACTTATCTACAGCATCTACTTCTTCTGCAGGTTTTGGATCTACCACTAGGGGATGTGTTGCTGGAGGAAGAATTTCAGGGTCAAGTAGAAATGCAAATATTACTCAAAACGATTTAACTAGTGGAGCGACTGGATCAGATTTTGGAGACTTATCTGCAACTAGAAGAGATTTACCTGGAGCTGATAATAATGTTAGAGGAGTTACAATGGGTGGAAATGCTCCAGGTCAACTTAATACTATTGAATTTATACAAATAGATTCAGGAGGTAATGCTCAAGATTTTGGAGATTTAACTGTGGCTAGATCTAATGGTACTACTTGGGATAATTCTAGTGCTGGAATTAACTACGATGAAATACAACGTCCATCAGTAAACTATATGCCTGGATCAGGGAGAGCACTTTATATAGGGGGTACCGCTGCTCCTTCAGGTTCTAAAACAATAGACATGTTTAACATAAATACTTTAGGTAACGCTTCAGATTTTGGTGATGTTATTACAACTAGAACACAACAAACATCTTGTTCTAATTTAACAAGAGCGTTAATGGTAGCTGGTGAAATATCTGCACCTTCTGCTAGTGATAATGTAGAAGCAATACAAATAGCTTCTCAAGGTAATACAAATGATTTTGGAAATTTAAACACAGCAGTTAGATTAGGGACTGCTTTAGCAAATAGTACAAGAGCAGTTATGTGTGGTGGTAGAACTCCAGCAGATGCAGGGTCAAATGAAATACAATATAAAGACTTATCTACAGCAGGAGATTTTACTGATTTTGGAGATTTATCTGTAGGTAGAAGAGGATCTGGAACAGGTTCTAGTTCAACAAGAGGACTTATTGGAGCTGGTTTGGATCCTGCCGTAAGTAATGTTATAGATTATATAACAATTGGATCTACAGGTAATGCTACTGATTTTGGAGATTTAACTTCTGCTAGAGGATATGTTGCTGCTTTATCATCAGCTGTAAGAGCTGTATGGGGTGGTGGACAAGACCCTGCATATATAAATGTTATGGATTATGTAACAATTGCATCAACAGGAAATGGAACTGACTTCGGAGATTTATTAGATAACTCAGGCTACATGGGAGCAAGCAGTAATTCTACAAGAGGAGTTTTTGCAGGGGGTCTTACAAGCGGAAGTCCTTCAGGATATAATGTAATTCAATATATGACAATAGCTACAACTGGAGATACTGTAGATTTTGGTGATTTAATTAATAATAAAACATATACTGGATTAACTTCAGACTCACACGGTGGTTTACAAGGCTAATAATGTTGTGTATTTTTTACCTTTGTGTGTAAATTCTTTTTTACCCATTCTTCTAGCAAGTTTAAAAGCTGCACCTTTTTCAGAAAGTTGTTTACTAGTGTCTCCAACACGAGCTCTTTCTCTGTCAGACATTCTTTTCTTAGCTGCTTTAACTTCTGCTGCTGTCTTTGTAGAATATTCTAGTTTACCTTTTTTCTTATCATCTCTAGTAGATGTAAAAGTTTTTTGTTTATTTTTTCTAGCTTTTGCAAACTGTTCATCAAACGTTGGTATAACTTTTTTTCTAATCTTTCCAATTGTTCTTCTAATAATTCCAGGTTTCTTTTCAGATTTTGTAGTTGTAGTAGTTTTAGTTGTAGTAGTTTTACCTGTTACACCACCACCTCTTTTATATCCTTTAGGAGATATTTGTTTGTTGTATAATCTATTTGCCATTTGATTTTTTCTCCTTTTTATTTTTCTTTTCCATGTCTTTAACAAATTTTTTAAGTTTACCAGAAGGAGAATCTGAACTCCCTGTCATTAAATCTTTAAATTGTAATAAAGTATTTTTATCTAACTTAAAAAGCCCTGCTTTTTTAACTTTACCACCGTCTTGCATATAGCCCATTTTATTTCTAACTTCAGTTGGAAGTTTTGATAAACCTTTTTGAGTTTTAGGATCAACAGGTTTTAATGCGCCACCCATTTTCATGCCAAATCTTTTCTTACCCTGTTTGTTCAGTTTAATAATTTCTTTAATACCAGGATAATCTTTTGCTTTACCTACACCGACAGCACCAATTTTTCTAACTTTTGGTTTTTTAACAGCTCCACCTTTTTTATAACCTTTAGGTGTTACCTGTTTATTATATAATCTGTTTGGCATTATTTTTTACCTCCGCCGTTTCTAAAAATTTGTGTACCCTTTATACCATATATGCTCGCAACTACAAGGATCCAAAGATTTGTGAACCATGACGGGAGCTGTGAGAACATGTCGAAGAACAATTTTACTTTGTCCATCGCTGTTGGGTCATCCGATATCACTGCCCAAGCGAGCACCAACACAGGCAAACTTAATATTATGAGTACCGCCTCGTCTTTCCAGTCCGATTGACGAGCTTCTAGCAATTTTCCCTGGTAAGCTTCCTCACCTCGGGCCATTTTATCAGCATGCATCAATTGTGCCTCTGACATGGCTATTTTTGTCTTTTGACGGTTAGCATATATTTTGCTACCCGCTTGCATAGCAATTTTAATAGCGCTTAACCACATAATTTAGTACGCTTTAGAGTTTCTTTTCTTTTCTGCTAACATTCTTTTCTGACCGCCAACTGGCATCTCAGGTTTTCCTGTAGCAATGTAGTTAAAAGCTTGGTCAGCAGTAGTTTTAGATCTAGGATCTACTTCAATACTCTGCTCTGCAACTTTAACTTCTTTGATTTTATCAAGTTTTTGCATTTATTGCTCCTTTTTTATTAATTATCATCTACCATAACTTGTGCCTGTTGTACACCAGACTTTGCAAGACTGACTCCAGCACGTAATTTAGCTAAATCGTCGTTTTGTTCAAGCTTATCTTCAAAATTTTCTCTTGCTTGTAGCAATCTTGCTCTTGCAAGCTCTTGTTGAGCCTCATCATTTTGTTTTTTACGCTCATTTTCCATAGCACGTAGGTCAACTTCTCTAGATTTTAGTTTCAACAGTGGATCATTGTCGAATTGAGACGTAATTTTCTTCTCTTCCTTCATGTAATCCTCTGTCATTTCGGCAATCAACACTGCTTTTCTAGCTTCAATCTGTTGTGTCATCTGTTGTAGCATTTGTGCAGCTTGTGGATTCGTTGGTGCTTGCTGTTGTAGTGACTGTAATTGCATCATTTGCTCTCTAAACTCTAATTGTACTTGTTCTTGAGCCATGATTGATATGTGTTCTAAAATATTTTTTTG
>LJDB01000094.1 GCA_001983455.1 Candidatus Epulonipiscium fishelsonii | reverse complement strand
AAAGTCGAAAGGGAAGGCAAAGTCGAAAGGGAAGGCAAAGTCGAAAGGGAAGGCAAAGTCGAAAGGGAAGGCAAAGTCGAAAGGGAAGGCAAAGTTGAAAGGGAAGGCAAAGTCGAAAGGGAAGGCAAAGTTGAAAGGGAAGGCAAAGTCGCTTAATCTTTTTTTAGATTCATTTTTCAAACGCAAAAAAGGCACTCCCCTAAAGAAGCACCTTTTTCAGCCAGCATCCACTGGCTCTCTCAATACAGTATATGATATCATAAAACAAATAATTTGTCGATTAAACATTTTAGTACTTCAATATAAATAGCAATGTAATATTGCAGGCAACCATTAGAATTAATTGTGTATATAAATTGCATATCCATACATAATTATGCATTTTGGAATAATGCCAATGATATTGGATATAATTCACTAGTCAGAAGAAATATACTAGGGTATTTTGCTAATTGCATTTTGTTCAATATAGGTATATACTTTAATAGTTAACCCATGTGAAAAAAACAAGTAGCAGATTACTCACGAACAGTAAGTAGCCAAGAGGTGAAAAAATAAGTAGTAGAGCAGACGTGAAACAATAAGTAGCACCTGGTTAACAACCCAATACAACAGTCACGTTGTTCTTAAAACCGTTATCACGAATAAGAAAAATCAAAAGTGCTTTTTCTGCTATCATAAATTAAAAAAGTAAGCTATGTTTTAAACTAAAGCGAAAATCACGTCCTTAGTTTAATTCAATATAGACAGTTCAGGATTTTGCGAAAAATACGAAATACTATTTATATTAAATATTTCTTAATATCGGCGTACTGTACACCTCTATGCAGTCAGAGAATATTTTCTCGTTCCACACTCCTTTTAATCTTGTCTTTAACATTATAGATTTTTTATACATTAATGTGTTGTTTCCACTAAATTTCAGGAAGAAACTAAGTAATTCATTAATATTTTTATAATGTATTTGATTATAGCCTAATTAAATGCAGTTTAAACAAAAACTTTAAAAAAATTTTTTACTTATTTTATTTTTATTAAAAACTGTTGTAAACACCATTAAAGTTGTAATTGGAAGCTCTTTTGTTGTATCTAAACCACCTGTGAGAGCTTTTCCTAGTTCATTCATATTTATTGTTCTCTTATTTGGATTTTCAATTAATTCTTTTCCTTGAATTAATCCGTAATTTGGTGCCCAATATCCACCATTAGAATAAACATATCCACTATTAGCTGCTACCCCAACAGTTCCAACTACTGCTGGCAAAATTGTTATTGCCCTTACAATAGTTCCCCCATTAGAATTTCTTTGTATTCCATATCCAATTTTAATTATAGAAGGTTTAATCTCTCCATACATCTTTGCAAATCTTTCAATTTGGTCAATAGAAATTCCTGTAATTTCAGATGTTTTTTGTAAAGTGTATTCTTTTACCGCAGTTTTAAGTTCATCAAACCCAATGGTATAGGCATCTATATAGTCTTGATCTTGTAAGTTATGTTCTATTAGATAGTTAATAACTCCTAGAGCCAAAGCTGCATCTGTTCTAGGTTTTATCTGTATAAATTCATCTGCAAATGTAGAAACTCCTGTTCGAATAGGATTTATAACTACAACTTTACCACCATTTTCCTTACATTGCTTAATAAATTTAACTGCATGAACACATGTAGCAGCTTCATTTAGTCCCCAAGATACATACAACTTTGTATTGGCAAATTCCTCTGGTTCAACACCTATATCTTTTCCGTAGGTATATGGTACTGCAGCACCTCCTGTTACTGAACATACTGTTGTAGCAAGTTCGGATGACCCTAATTTATTAAAGAATGCATGTGGTAACCCATAGTTATGTACAAACCCTAACGTTCCAGAAAAATAATACTTCAAGACGGTTTCAGAACCATATTTGTCTATACTTTCTTTTGTTTTGGTAGCTATAGTGTCTAGTGCTTCATCCCAAGTAATTTGCTCAAACTTGCCTTCACCTTTTGCACCCACTCTTTTCATTGGATATAAAACTCTATCTGCATGATATACCCAGCTTATATAGTGGTTCATCTTTGCACATAAGCCACCCGATGTAATTGGGTTGGTTGGGTCACCTGTAATGCTAGTAATTCTTCCGTCTTTTACCTCAGAAAGTATAGAACAAGTATCAGGACAATTTCGAGGGCAAGCTTGATGAGATATTTTACCTTTTTCTCTGGGAGCAACAGTTTGAGCAGTAGTTTCTTCTTCCAAAACAGGTTCTTCTGTAATAACTTCTACGGTGGTGATTTACTCCTCTTCGTTTGCACAACCAGTTAATCCCAACAGTGCTATACTTGATGCAGCACTACTTTTTAAAAAAGAACGTCTACTTATTATTTTTGTGGTTAATAAATTTTTAATTCTATCTATTATCATTTTTAAAATATCTCCTTTTTTTTAATATTAGCAGGAGTACATTAGCATTACTAGTGTGCTACTTAGTAATTTCAACTAGGTTAGTATGAAATGTTGAGCCTCCACCCATATCAGATAGTCTGTCGGAAGTAAGTTCATTTATTGATTTTCGGCCTTCAACAAATTTTGGCCATGGAGCATTAAATGTAAGTAGTGTCCCTTTTTTAGTTATTGTTGAAGTTACTTTGGCAACTAGCTTAATGGTACCTCTATCATTGGTTACATTTAAGCTGTCTCCATCTACAATTCCTCTTTCAGTTGCGTCATCTGTATGGATAAATACGACTGGGTCTCCCATTAACTCTCTAATTTGAGGAACGTTGTACATTTGACTGTGAATAAGATTTTTTGTGGCTGGTGAAACCAAAGTAAATGGATATTTTTTAAATAAATCTGGAGATCCATCTTCACTTTCTGCTGTTGGCACATATTCTGCTACTGGATGATGTCCTGCTTCTTTTAGTTTCTCAGAATAAAATTCAATTTTACCTGATGGTGTATTAAATTTTTTGTCTACAAAAGAAACATCTTTTTTTAATTTCATCCAACCAGTTTCTTTTAATTCATCGTATGTTATGCCTTGAGAAGTAACACCCGCTACATCCAAGCATACTTTCACAGCTTCTGTCATTGTTGTATCAAATATAGGATCGGTATAGCCCATTCTCTTAGCTAGTGCATTAAATATATCGGTATTACTCATGCATTCCCCAAGAGGCTCAATAGCAGGTGAATTATGTCTTATATAATATCCTAGATAATCTTGGTTTAAATCTTCATACTCAAAGAAAGTAGAAGATGGAAGTAATATGTCTGCATAATCTGCGGTGTCTGTTCTAAATATATCTATTACTACCGTAAACAAGTCTTCCCTAGATAATCCTTCACGTACTAGCTTTCCATTTTGAGTTATAGCCATTGGATTACTATTAAATACGATTAAACTAGTAACAGGAAGTTCTTTAGTTGTCTCTAGTTGGCCTAAAAGGGCTTTACCAAACTCATTCATATTTATTGACCTTATATTTGGATTTTCAAGTAATTCAATTCCTTTAAGTGCTGTAGAACTTGCTGGTCCACCATTTATATAAACATACCCACTATTTGCTCCTGCTCCAACAGTTCCAACCACTGCTGGTAAAAGGGTTATTGCTCTTACCATGCTTCCACCGTTAGAGTTTCGTTGCATTCCAAATCCAATTCTTATTATAGACGGCTTAGTTTCCCCATATAGTTTCGCAAATTCTTCAATTTGTTCTATAGGAACACCTGTAATTTTAGATACTCTTTCTAATGGATATTCACTAGCAGTAGCTTTAAGTTCTTCAAATCCAATTGTATAAGCATCTATAAATGATTGGTCTTGCAAATTGTTTTCTATTATATAATTAATGACTCCTAGTGCGAAGGCTGCATCTGTTCCAGGTTTTATCTGTATAAACATATCTGCAAAAGTTGAAATTCCTGTACGAATAGGATTTACAACAACTACTTTACCACCATTTTCTTTGCACTGCTTAATAAATTTAACTGAATGAACATTTGTTGTAGCTTCATTAATACCCCAAGATACATATAGTTTTGTGTTAGCAAACTCCTCTGGGTCAAGTCCTTTATCTGTTCCATATGTATATGGAATTGCAGCTGCTCCTGTTGACATACATATAGTTCTGTTAAGTTCACTAGCACCAATTTTATTAAAGAATGCATGCATCATTCCTTGGTTTTGCATAAGACCTAGATTTCCAGAGAAATAATATTTTAATACAGTTTCTGATCCATGAGTTGCTATATTTTCTTTTGTCTTTGCAACTATAGTATCCAACGCTTCGTCCCATGAAATTTGTTCAAACTTGCCTTCACCTTTTGCTCCAACTCTTTTCATTGGATATAACAGTCTATCTGCATGATAAACCCAACTTAAATAGTGATTCATTTTTGCACATAATCCACCTGCTGTAATTGGATTACCGTGATCTCCTGAAATATTTATAATTCTGCCATCCTTAACTTCTGAAAGTATAGAGCACGTATCATAACAGTTTCTGGGGCATGCTTGGCGAGATATTGTACCTTTTTCTCTTGGAGTAACAGTTTCAGCAGGAGTTTCTTCTTTTAAAATAGGTTCTTCAGTAATAACTTCTACAGTGGTGATTTCTTCCTCTTCATTTGCACAACCAGTTAAGCCCAACAATGCTACACCTGATGCTGCACTACTTTTTAAAAAAGAACGTCTACTTATTAATTTCGTAGTCAATAAATCTTTAATTTTATCTATAATCATTTTAAAATCTCTCCTATTTTCTTTATATTCAGATTAATCCTTCTATTTAGTAACTTCGGCTAAGTTGGTGTGATAGGTTGAACCTTGACTCATATCGGTTACTTTATCTGATGTAATTTCGTTGATTGACTTGCCATCTTCACTAAGCTTTGGCCATGGACAGCTTAAAGAAATTATAGTCCCCTTTTTAGTTATTGTGGAAGTTACTTTAGCAACAAGTTTAATACTTCCTCTATCATTTGTTAAATTCACGCTATCTCCATCAGAAATACCTCTTTCAGCGGCATCATCTGTATGAATATACACTAGTGGCCCTTCTGTTAATTCCTGAATTTGAGGAACATTATGCATTTGGCTATTCAAAGAATTTTTAGCATGGGGAGTAATTAGTGAAAGTGGATACTTAGCATACAACTCTGGGGAGCCATCTTTACTTTCTGCAGGTGGTACATATTCAGCAACTGGATGAAATCCTGCATTTTTTAGTTTTTCAGAATAAAACTCAATTTTTCCTGATGGTGTTGGAAACTTTTTATCTGCAAAAGGAGTTTTTATATCAAGTTTTACCCAACCTTTTTCTTTAATGCCATCATATGTTATTCCTTGTGCCATAAAAGTGTCTGATGCTAAGCATATTTTTACTGCTTCACTTTCTGTCATGTCAAATAGTGGTTCGGTATAGCCTATTCGTTTAGCTAGTGCATTAAACGTATCGCTATTACTTTTACATTCCCCAAGAGGTTTAATAGCAGGAGTATTATGTCTTAAATAATGTCCCAAGTAATTTTGAGTTATGTCTTCACATTCAAAAAACGTAGTTGCAGGAAGCAATATATCAGCATAATCTGCGGTATCTGTTTTGAAAATATCTGATACAACAGTAAATAAATCTTCTCTTGCCAAACCTTCACGTACCAATTTTACATGTTGAGTTACAGCCATGGGGTTACTATTAAACACCATTAAAGTAGTGATTGGCAACTCTTTAGTTGTATCCATTTGTCCTGTAAGAGCCATTCCCAGCTGGTTCATATTTATCAATCTTCGATTTGGGTTTTCAAGTAGTTCATGACCATTGATAGCCTTTTCGTTTGCTGCCCAATATCCTCCACTAGAATAAAAGAAACCACTATTAGGTGCTGCTCCAACTGTTCCAACTACTGCTGGTAAAAGTGTTACTGCTCTTATAATAGTCCCTCCATTAGTATTCCTTTGCATTCCAGTGCCTATTTTAATTACCGAAGGTTTAGTCTCAGCATACATTTTAGCAAACTCTATAATTTGTTCAGCTGGAACACCTGTAATTTCTGCCACTCTTTCCAAGGGGTATTCACTAGCTGTGGCTTTAAGTTCTTCAAACCCAAAAGTATAAGCATCTATATAATCTTGGTCCTGAAGATTATTTTCTATTATATAATTTATAACTCCTAGAGCTAAAGCTGCATCTGTCCCAGGTTTTATTTGTATAAACATATCAGCATAGTGTACAATTCCTGTACGCATAGGATTTATAACCACAACTTTGCCACCGTTTTCTTTACATTGTTTAATATATTTGACTGAATGAGCACTAGTGGTAGCTTCGTTTACTGCCCAAGAGACATATAGCTTTGTGGTAGCAAACTCTTCTGGGTTAATACTTCTATTTATTCCATATGTGTATGGAATTGCAGCAGCTCCCGTTGTTGCACATACAGTAGCTAAAATATCTGAAGCTCCTAGTTTATTAAAGAAGGCATGTGGCAGGCCATAGTTTTGAACAAAACCTATTGTTCCAGAGTAATAATATTTTAATACGGTTTCAGGACCATATTTATCTACACTTTCTTTCGTTTTAGTAGCGATAGTTTCTAGGGCTTCATCCCAAGTAATTTGTTCAAACTTACCTTCACCTTTTGCACCAACTCTTTTCATTGGATATAAAACTCTATCCGCATGATAAACCCAGCTTAGGTAGTGGTTCATTTTTGCACATAGGCCACCAGCTGTAAGTGGATTAGTTGGATCTCCTGTGATATAAGTAATTCTTCCGTCTTTAACTTCGGAAATTATGGAGCAAGTATCGGGACAGTTTCTTGGGCAGGTTTGACGAGATATTGCACCTTTTTCTCTTGGTGTAACAGTTTGGGCAGGAGCTTCTTCTTTTAAAACAGGTTCTTCTGTAATAACTTCTACAGTCGTAATTTCTTCCTCTTCACTTGCACATCCAGTTAAGCCTAACAGTGCTACACCTGATACTACACTACTTTTTAAAAAAGAACGTCTACTTATCAATTTCGTGGTTAATAAATCTTTAATTTTATCTATTATCATTTTTAAAATCTCTCCTTTCACTTAATATTAGCGGAAACAGCCTAGGTGCTCCCGCTAATTGATACATATGACACTACTCTACTTAGTAACTTGAACTAGGTTAGTGTGATAAGTTGAGCCTCCTGCCATATCCGAAAGTCTATCAGATGTGATTTCGTTTATCGATTTGCCACCTTCAACAAGTTTTGGCCAGGGACAGCTAAATGAAAGTACTGTACCTTTTTTAGTTATTGTTGAAGTCAGTTTTGCAATCAGTACAATACTCCCTCTATCGTTTAGTACATTTACTTTATCTCCATCCACAATTCCTCTTTTACTGGCATCATCTGTATGGATGTAAACTACTGGTTCTCCCATTAAATCTTTAATTTGAGCTATATTGTACATTTGACTATTTATAAGATTTTTAGTATGTGGAGTCATTAAAGTAAGAGGATATTTTTCAAATAACTCTGGTGAACCATCTTTACTTTCTGCTGTTGGCACATATTCAGCTACTGGGTGAAATCCTACTTCTTTTAGTTTTTCAGAGTAAAATTCAACTTTACCTGATGGTGTTAAAAACTTTTTATCTCCAAAAGGAACATCGATAGCAATTTTTGCCCAACCGTTTTCTTTAAGTCTATCATAAGTTATACCTTGTGATACAAGAGTTTCTGATTGCAAACATGCTTTTACAGCCTCAGTGTTAGTCATATCAAATATAGGTTCTGTATATCCCATTTTCTTAGCTATTGCATTAAATATATCACCGTTGCTTTTACATTCCCCAAGTGGTTCTATAGCTGGTGAATTATGTCTTACATATAGTCCAAAATAATCTTGGTGTACATCTTCGCATTCAAAGAACGTGGTAGCAGGAAGTAATATATCTGCATAATCTGCGGTATCTGTTCTAAATATTTCAGCTACCACAGTAAATAAATCTTCTCTTGCTAATCCTTCACGTACCAATTTTCCATGTTGAGTTATAGCCATCGGATTACTGTTAAAAACCATTAAAGTTGAAATAGGAAGTTCTTTTGTTGTTTCCAATCCTCCTGTAAGAGCTTTTCCTAGTTCATTCATATTTATTGTTCTTCTATTAGGATTTTCTAGTAATTCTTTACCTGTAAGTGGTCCAGCGTCAGGTGCCCAATAACCACCAGTTCCGTAATAATAACCACTATTAGCTCCAGCTCCTAATGTTCCAACCAGTGGAGGCAACAATGTTATTGCTCTCACCATACTTGAACCATTAGAATTTCGTTGTAAACCATCACCTGTTCTAAGTATTGAGGGTTTAATTTCGCCATACATTTTTGCAAAGGTTTCAATTTGTTCTATAGGAACACCTGTAATTTCAGAAACTTTTTCTAGTGTATACTCTTTAACTGCAGTTTTAAGCTCATCATACCCAATTGTATAAGCATCTATATAATCTTGGTCTTGAAGATTATTTTCTATTATATAATTTATAACTCCTAAAGCTAACGCCCCATCTGTCCCTGGTTTTATTTGTATAAACATATCTGCAAAGGTTGCTACTCCTGTACGAATGGGATTTATAACTACAACTTTACCACCATTTTCTTTGCATTGCTTAATAAATTTAACTCCATGAACATTAGTAGTTGCTTCACTTGCTCCCCAAGATACATATAACTTTGTATTAGGAATTTCCTCGGGATCAACTCCAAGGTTTTTTCCATGTGTGTATGGTACTGTAGCACCTCCTGTTTCTGAACATACTGTTGTAGCAAGTTCAGACGCACCTACTTTATTAAAAAATGCATGTGGCATTCCATAATTGTGCACAAACCCTAGTGTTCCAGAAAAATAATATTTTAACACTGTTTCAGGGCCATATTTATCTACACTTTCTTTCGTTTTAGTAGCGATAGTTTCTAAGGCTTCATCCCACGTAATTTGTTCAAACTTACCTTCACCTTTTGCTCCAACTCTTTTCATTGGATATAAAACTCTATCTGCATGATAAACCCAGCTTAGGTAGTGGTTCATTTTTGCACATAGGCCACCAGCTGTAATTGGGTTAGTTGGGTCGCCTGTAATATGAGTAATTCTGCCATCTTTAACTTCAGAAAGTATAGAGCAAGTATCATAACAATTTCTGGGACATGTTTGACGAGATATTGTACCTTTTTCTCTTGGGGCAACAGTTTGGGCAGGAGCCTCTTCTTTTAAAACGGGTTCTTCTGTAATAACTTCTACAGTCTTAATTTCTTCCTCTTCACTGGCACATCCAGTTAGCCCTAATAATGCTATACCTGATGCAGCACTACTTTTTAAAAAAGAACGTCTACTTATTAATTTCGTGGTTAATAAATCTTTAATTTTATCTAGGATCATTTTTAAAATCTCTCCTTTTTTAATATTATTAGGAGCACCTTATTATTGTGTGCTCCCATATATGGACGGATCTACTTAGTAACCTCAACTAGATTAGTGTGATAAGTTGAACCTCCACCCATATCTGAAACTCTATCCGATGTGATTTCATTTACTGATTTGCCACCTTCAACAAGTTTTGGCCATGGGCAACTAAAAGAAAGCAATGTACCTTTTTTGGTTATTGTTGAAGTCACTTTTGCAACCAATATAATATTCCCTCTATCGTTTAATACATTTACTTTATCTCCATCCACAATTCCTCTTTCACGTGCATCATCTGTATGAATGTATACCACTGGTTCTCCCATTAAATTTTTAATTTGAGGTACATTGTACATTTGACTATTTATAAGATTTTTAGTATGTGGAGTCATTAGTGTAAGAGGATACTTTTTAAATAACTCTGGTGAACCGTCATTACTTTCTGCTGTTGGTACATATTCTGCAACTGGATGTAAGCCTGCTGACTTTAAACTTTCAGAGTAAAATTCAACTTTACCTGATGGCGTTAAAAACTTTTTATCTTTAAAAGAAGCCTCAATGTTCAACTTTATCCAGCCTTTTTCTTTAAGCATATCATAAGTTATACCTTGAGCTAAAATAGCTTCTGATTGCAAACATACTTTTACGGCTTCAGTGTCCGTCATATCAAATATTGGTTCTGTATATCCCATTTTTTTAGCTATTGCATTAAATATCTCACTATTACTTTTACATTCACCTAGTGGTTCTATCGCTGGTGTATTATGCCTTACGTACCACCCAAAATAATCTTGATGTACATCTTCGCATTCAAAAAATGTGGTAGCAGGAAGTAGTATATCTGCATAGTCTGCTGTATCTGTTTTAAATATTTCCGCTACAACAGTAAACAAATCTTGTCTTGCCAATCCTTCACGCACCAATTTTCCATGTTGAGTTATAGCCATTGGGTTACTGTTAAACACCATCAAAGTTGTAATAGGAAGTTCTTTGGTTGTGTCTAGTACGCCTGTAAGTGCTTTTCCTAGTTCATTCATATTTATTATTCTTCTATTAGGATTTTCAAGCAATTCTTTACCTGTAAGTGGTCCAGCGTCTGGTGCCCTATAACCACTGCTCCCATAAAAATATCCACTATTTGAAGCAACTCCCAATGTTCCAACTAGTGGAGGTAATAAAGTTATCGCTCTGATAATGCTACCACCGTTAGAATTTCTTTGCATTCCATTTCCCATCCTAAGTATTGATGGCTTAATTGTTCCATACATTTTTGCAAAGGTTTCAATTTGTTCAATTGTAATTCCTGTAATTTCAGAAGTTTTTTCTAACGTATATTCTTTAACTGCAATTTTAAGCTCATTATATCCAATTGTATAAGCATCTATATAAGCTTGGTCTTGCAGGTCATTCTCTATTATATAGTTGATAATTCCCAAAGCCAAAGCTGCGTCTGTTCCTGGCTTTATCTGTATAAACATATCTGCAAACGTTGCTACTCCTGTACGAATAGGATTTATAACGACTACTTTACCACCATTTTCTTTGCATTGCTTAATAAACTTAACACTATGAACATTAGTAGTTGCTTCGTTTACTCCCCAAGAAATATATAATTTTGTGTTAGCAAATTCCTCTGGGTCTACACCTTTATTTACTCCATATGTGTGTGGAACAGTAGCCGCTCCTGTTGCAGAACATACAGTTATATCCAATTCAGATGCACCTAATTTATTAAAAAATGCATGTGGCAATCCCTTATTGTGTACAAATCCTAGTGTTCCAGAAAAATAATATTTTAGCACTGTTTCAGGTCCATATTTGTCTATACTTTCTTTCGTTTTGATAGCGATAGTGTCTAGTGCTTCCTCCCAAGTAATCTGCTCAAACTTACCTTCGCCTTTTGCACCCACTCTTTTCATTGGATATAAAACTCTATCTGCATGATAGACCCAACTTAGGTAGTGGTTCATTTTTACGCATAGGCCGCCTGCTGTAATTGGGTTGGTTGGGTCACCTGTAATATGAGTAATTCTGCCATCCTTAACTTCAGAAAGTATAGAGCAGGTATCATGACAGTTTCGAGGGCATGTTTGACGGGATATTGTACCTTTTTCTCTGGGAGTAATAGTCTTATGATAAGTTTCTCCTATAGAATTTTCTTTTTCCTCACTTTTATAATCAGTTAAACCTAATAATGATATTTCAGATATATCACTACTGTTTAAAAAAGAATTTTTGTTTGCTAATTTATTGCCTTTAATCAATTTGAAACCACTCCTATTTTAAGTATTATTAGGAACACTTTGCACAACTTCTTTATCACTATATAAAAAAATAATAGAAAAAGACCGGTGGCCTTTTTCCTTATTATAAATAAATTATTTTTTAATAAATCTAAAAGCTGGTTTTGTTTTTTCTGAATATTCAAATCCTTCTGTGGATTTTTCTCCACCAAGACTTTCTACTTCTCCAAAAGTTAACACTTTAACAGGACATCCATCTACACAAGCTGGATTTTCTCCAGCTGCTTGTCTATCTGCACAAAAATCGCATTTCATTGATACTTTTTTATCTTCAGAATATTTTGGAGCACCATATGGGCAAACAGCTATGCAAGCTTTACATCCAATGCATATTTCATAGTCTGTTTTTACTATTCCGTTTTCTGGGTTTTTACTTATTGCTTTGACTGGGCATGTAGCTACACATGCTGGTTCTTCACAATGTGAACAGCTTACAGTTAAAAATGGTGCTGATTCTTTATACTCAAAACTATCTGCAGTTCTAAGTGAAATTCCAACGGGTGCCTCGTTTCTTGCTTGACAAGCAGTTTCACACCCTTGACATCCTATACAATATCTTTGATCTAATAAAAATCCTAATTGAGCCATAATTTTATTTTCCTTTCTTTTTCCTTATTCAAATTATAAATTTATCTTTGATAATTGATTGATAGCACAACAGTAAAATTTTTATGTTGCACTAGTAACAGACGAACTTAGTTCGTCTAAACTGGTTTTAATATATTAGTTATGCTTTAGCAATTTCAACTAAATTGGTGTGGAAAGTTGGTCCGCCTCCCATATCTGAAACTCTATCCGGTGTAAGTTCATTTGCAGATTTCCCACCTTCAACAAGTTTTGGCCAGTGACAACTATATGAAAGCAAAGTTCCTTTTTGTGTTTTGGTTGGAGTTACTTTTGCAACCATCAATATAGTTCCTCTATCATTTGTAACAGTTATACTATCTCCGTCTGCAATTCCTCTATCATTTGCATCATCTGTATGAATAAATACAGCTGACTCTTCAATTAGCTCATTAATTTGAGGTACATTGTGCATATGACTATTTATAAAGTTCTTTGTATGTGCCGAAATTAAAGTAAGTGGGTATTTTTTAAATAAGTCTGGACTGCCATCCTCACTTTCTACTCTTGGCACATAGGCTGCTACAGGGTGATGTCCTGCTTCTTTTAATTTTTCAGAGTAAAATTCAATTTTTCCAGATGGAGTTGGGAATTTCATATCTCCATAAGGAACTCCTAAATCAAGTTTAACCCAACCTTTTTCTTTTAAATTGTCATAGGTTATACCTTGTTTAACAACATTTTCCGCTTGTAAACATACTTTTATTGCTTCTTCTGTTGTCATATCAAATATAGGGTCGGTATAGCCCATTCTTTTAGCTAATTCACTAAACATTTGACAGTTACTTTTGCTTTCGCCAAGTGGTTCAATAGCTGGTGTGTTATGTCTTAGATACCATCCCATATAATCTTGGCACAACTCTTCATATTCAAAGAATGTAGAAGCAGGAAGGATTATATCGGCATAATCTGCCGTATCTGTTCTAAAGATATCTGCTACAACAGTAAATAAATCTTCTCTTGATAATCCTCGACGAACTCGGTTTCCATTTGCTATTATGGCCATAGGGTTACTGTTAAACAATAATAGTGTACTAATTGGATAATCTTTTGTGGCTTCCAGTTCACCTGTTAATGCTTTACCCAGTTCATTCATGTTTATTGTTCTTGCATTAGGATTTTCACGCAAATCATTTCCTTGAATTCCTGCATAACTTATCCAATACCCGCTGTTTATATAAACATATCCAGAACTAGCCTCTTTACCTATTGCCCCAACTAAAGGAGGTAAAAGTGTTATGGCTCTTACCATGCTTCCACCATTAGAATGTCTTTGCATTCCAAAACCAATTCTAATTACGGATGGCTTAATTTCCCCATACATTTTTGCAAATTCTACAATTTGTTCAATAGGCACACCTGTAATTTCAGATGTTTTTTCCAGTGTATATTCACTAGCAGTAGTTTTAAGTTCTTCAAATCCAACTGTATACGTATCTATATATGCTTGATCTTGAAGGTTATTTTCTATTATGTAGTTAGCAACGCCTAAAGCAAAAGCTGCGTCTGTACCAGGTTTAATTTGTATAAACATATCTGCGTAATGCAAAAGTCCAGGGCGAACAGGATTTATAATTACTATTTTCCCACCATTTTCTTTACATTGCTTGATAAATTTAACAGTATGAACATTTACAGCAGCTTCATTTGCTCCCCAAGATACATAGAGTTTTGTATTAGCAAATTCCTCTGGGTCAACTCCAGCATTTTTTCCATAAGTATAAGGTATTGCAGCCGAACCTGAGCCCGCACATGCACTACCAACAAGTATGGATGTTCCCATCTTATTAAAAAGTGCCTGAGATAATCCATAGTTATGAAGAAATCCCACTGTACCAGAAATATTATATTTTAATACTGTTTCTGGCCCATAAGCGTCTATATTTGCTTGTGTCTTTGTAGCTATGGTGTCTAAAGCTTCATCCCAACTAATTTGTTCAAATTTGCCTTCACCTTTTGCACCCACTCTTTTTAATGGATATAATATTCTATCTGCATGATATACCCAACTTGAATAGTGGTTCATCTTTACACAT
>LJDB01000093.1 GCA_001983455.1 Candidatus Epulonipiscium fishelsonii | reverse complement strand
TAGAATATTACCTGCTAACGCAGTTATAGATCATGGAGAAATCACATATAAAGGTCAAGATTTACTAAAATTCAGTATAGTAACCCCTGAATCCTAATCAAGACGAATCAGTGGTAACTCCTGAGATTCCTATAAAAAAGATGAATCAGTAGAACCCTGAAATTCCTAACCAAAAGATATCAGTAGTAAACCACCTGAAATTCCTAGCAGACGACACTCAGTGGTAAACCCTGAAATTCCTAAACAAGATGAATCAGTGGTAAATCCTGAAATGCCTAACCAAGATGAAGCAGTGGTAACTCCTGAAATCTAACCAAGATGAATCAGTAGTAAACCCTGAAATTCCTAACCAAGGGAATAATGCAATGTCTGCAAGTAAAATCCCTTATCAAACTGAGTGGTGTTTGTTAATTGGAATACCAGATTATACTTATACGATTTTTATAGATAGAATACCATATTGTGATATTCCCTCCTCTGCTAATTTTTAGAGGAGGGAGTATCACAACTTCTAGGTATTTTTAATATTTTTTATAAAAAATTTCTTACCTATTTTAAGCTTTCATAATAACAGGATTACTATGTTCTTTATGTGCTTCAGCCAACTTAACAGGAATATTTATATATGTTGTGGACAATGGTGCACACACTTGCCACACCATTTACATAAATTTGCTCCAGAAGGTTTCAACACCAAATATCCAACAGCTCTTGCTATACACATAATGCGTGTTACTAGAGATTTCCCGAAATAGTTTATTATATTATAGTCACTAAAAATATGGTATTGCGACTCCAAAAACACATGGCATACAATATTTACATTTCCCGTACATGGAACTTTCATAAGACTTATAAACTTGTTTTTTTTGTTCGATTATTTTTCTAATTCATGGCTTCATATTATTGGGGGTGTTATTAAAGTTGCTGCTAAAATATTTTTTAATATGATATAAGTCATTCATTATCCACATAAAACAACACTAACCTTTATGGTTCTCATAACATCTAAGCCCCCAAAAAAAGCTGGAGAACGTCTTTTCCTAGTTTTCAAAAAAATCTCATTTACTTTATCAGGAGCTTTTGCTGAGGCTTCCTCCACGTAGTGGTTCCATAATAACTACGCCTATCCCTAATTCATAAGCTCGTTTTAGCCCCACTGTTCCTGCTTGATTATGTTCATCCAAGTAATTATATATTGAATTTGACAGAAATCCAGGATAATCTTCTAGTATTTTAATAAATTCTTCCTCTACACACCAAGAAAAGAAAACCCAATTTTTTTAATTCCCAAGTGTTTTCTTTGTTTCAATAAATTCTCTAAAATACCAAGATTTTTTAACTTTCCAAAAGCCTCCAAGCTATCCCATATGCATTAAATAGTAATCTATATACGAGTAGTGTCCAATCTTTTAAGTGGTGTTATAAATTATTCCTCAATTTGCTCAGCTTTATTTATTAAGTAGCCAGGCAACTTGTCAGCAATAAATACTTTATCTCTTATATCATATTTTTTTATAAATTCACCCAAAAGTACTTCACTTTTTCCACCATGATATATATAAGCAGTATCAATAATTTACTCTATTTTCATACGCATAATTTATTTTTGCTCAAAAGCCTTCTTTTTCAACAGACACCCATTTTTGCTTTTATCGCATACAACCAAAAAACCTAATAGAGACTTTTTTCCCATCTTTAGTAAAGTCTCTATATTGCATTGTTATCTCTCCTTTATCTCTCCGTCACTAACGTGATACCTCCCTGGGAAGGGAGGTTTTGCTGGAGAGGCTATATATTTATAATATTTTCAAATATCTTTATTCACTGTTCAATACTAGTTTTATTTCCAAAAACACAATATTGGTTCTGATCCAAAATTGCTTGTAATATAGGTGCAAAACTTCTTAAAATTTCATGTTGTGTATCAAACAATTCTACGGACTTTTGCCAAATCATCTTTTGTAGTGTTTGACAAGCAATATAGTTGTGCAATATCTCCTTCTGTACTTGGAGTATATGGAAAATCTAGAGTACTAATTTTGTTCCGATTAAATATTACAAGTGTTGTCGTTCAGTTATTAATGTCTTTGAGATAAAATCCACTACTTTTTTATATATCCCCAGTGTTTTAGCCGTTAGGGTCACGATATAAGAAACAAAAAACAAATTTCCACTTTTTAAAATCTGAGAGAAATCCATATATGCTCCATTTTTAACCATCGTTATTCCATAAATAATCACCATGCTCAAAATTGTTTAGCATATAAGCACTACCAGTATATTCACAAACCCTAGTTTCTTGAAATTATACACTTGGGCAACATAAAACTGTCCCGTTTTATACTAGGCCTTCTTGAATTGGAACTTCTTTAAACGGTTTTTGATGCGACTTAATTGCATTCTTTGGCAATAGTTTTATATCGGCAGCTATTATTTTTCTATAGTGCTCTACTTCGGCTTTATCAATTGTTATTCCAATTGTTATATTCTATTAACATTACATAAATTTATATGTTTCAAAGTTAATTTTAAACTAAACACTTCTTTTTTAGTTTCAGTATTATCGATTATATCTTAAATAAAATGATAAAAGTCCAAACCTTTAACTTTTTCTTCAAATTTGTATAGCAGTGTAAAATGAGATAACTCTACTTATAGCAACTTTGTGTCCACATCAGATGCTAATGATATATTAATAAATGAACGAATTTCTTATAAAATCTCTAATAACCGTTCAAGATTCTCGAACTTGAGTAGTTAAAATTTCTTTAGTTATAGCTAGTTGCTCACTAAAATGTTTAGTTAAAGCCTTTGTCTTGATTAATAAGTTACGCGCATTTTTACCTTTTTGTTTCACATTTGCAATACCTTTGATATAGAAGTCAATGCCTCCAAGATGTTGGTCTATATAAGATGATAAATTTTCATAGTTATAATTTTTTTAGTATCTAATTTTCCTAGCACTCCAACTAGTGTTCCTATATAACTTAAATGTTCATCATCAAGATCATCCAGATTTATATACCATTAAATTTAACAAATTTGATTTGTAAATGTATGTGTTACTATATAATCCATTATCTCTTTTTTTATAACTTTATAATTTGGGTATAGGTTCAATATTTCTAACTCTTCCTTCTTCAAAATAGGAATAGTCATTTTATCTTTTTCACTATCAGGTGTCTTGGAATATTTTATAAAATCTTTTGTTCTCAACATATCCTTCTAATTGCTCTTTTGTGATAAACGCTTTAATTTTTGTGCAAGCTTATCTTCGAGCTTTTTCAATTTTTGCATCCAGATTTTTTTCAGAGGATATAATTTAACCTGTGTAATGCTTGTTATCTAAATAATATATTTTTATTAATCCTTTAAAATATTTATTATCTTTTCTTTGCTTAAGATTTTCTAATATTTTTTTTCATATTTAAATTGATCCGTAGGATTTGCCATATAGCCTGCTTTTTATAACCCTCCTATAAAATATATTAATCCTTTTGAATCCCTTAGATTCACCTTCATGAGCAAGTTAATCTTTAACTTGCATTGTGCTCCGTCAATTAACTTTTGGTATTCCTTTTTTGCATAACGCGTATTTAGATTTTCTTCCCAGCTCATATAAAACCGTTGTTCTTTATCTGCAGAAACATTTTTTGACTATGCTAAAAATAGGTTGTTTTAAGTGTGTTTGGAATACTCCAAATACATCTTCTCCTCTATCCCATCTAATAAGGGCTTTTTTGAGAGGAGAAGCTGGTGTAGTTAATAATATATAATATCCAAAATATCAAAGCTAATCTAATTGTCTCTATCTGTACTTTCACCTTACAAAGTATTGTATGATAAATATAGTTGATTACCTTTTTTATCATTTACAGAATAAATACACTCTTTTTACTACTTTATCAAAAGCAGGCTGCATAGGAATTTGTGAGTTGATTTCTTGATATAATAAAAATGATAAATATTCTTTATCTATAAAATGTAATGTTTCTTTAATATGTCTATATTTCCATATAAACAAATATAAATTTTTGATGGATAATAGTTTTTTGTGATACGCAATATAATTATTTCATAAGTTAAGTCTATAATATCTTCAGGCATCCCTCCTGATTCATATTGATAAGGTGAATTTGGAAATAATCCTTCATCTATTCTTGTAAATAGCAATTGTTCAGGCAGAAAAAACGCACCTTTCATTTCATTATAGACTACTCCTTTATACTCCAGAGGAGCATCTATATCTTCTAGATCAAATCTCCAACCTTCTTGCATTAACAAATATGGTGTTTTATAAATATTCGGAAAGAATACTGCGTCTAGATATACATCCATTAAATTTCTAAAATCTGTATCGTTTTGACTTGATATAGGGTATAAAGTCTTATCAGGATATGTCATGGCATTTAAAAAAGTATTTAATGAACCTTTGGCAATCTACAAATGGTTCTTTTAATGTGGAAACTTTCTTGAGCCACATAAAACAGAATGTTCTAATATGCTGAAACCCTGTGCTCTATCAAACGAGGGTTTTATAGCCTATACCAAAAGTTTTATTCTCGTATCCTCTTTCAATATACATAACTCGTTCTTTCGTTTTCTTATGCTCATACATTTTTATACAACGATTTATTTCTTTAATTTTTTCGCGCTATTAAAATTTAAACATCTTGTTCTCCTTCTAAGAATTTTTTTCTCTGCATTCCCGCGAGCAAATAGTACTCGGTACTATCTTTTACTACTCGATATGCTCATCTTGTATATCTATTCTTTTCACAACATAGTTCTGTTACATATATTGAACTTTTTATATAATCCTTTTTATCGTTTTCATTAATAGATATACTTCTCCATTAACAACCATTATTCCTTTAAAATTTGGATTTCTTATTTATAGCTTTATGGTTTTTCTAATTAAGTATAACTCTTATAAAACTTACTAAAAATAATAGCATTATGTGACAAAAATTACTTCCAACTATATTCACTTCTTTTTTCCCTTTCATATTTAAGGTGCTATAAGTTTTTTTCTCTTTGCAAATATCTTGTATAAAGTACGCGAGTGTATAGCTGCTATTATAGCAGGATCCTATTATTAATATAGGTATATTTAACATTTTATAGCTTACTATAATAGATAACCCTAAAATTAGTCCACTACTTAATATGTGTTTGTGTGCTATAACACAAAGTGATATAAAAATATTTTTTGTGTACTAACATAATATCTTGAAAGTATAGCTATACTATAAATAGTTATTAAGCTTACCTCCATAATAAAACATTGCTATTCCAGAAATTATTATATTGAAGAGCTACTAAATAACATCATAAAATAAAAACTTCCACTAATCCACAACGGAGATAAAATTAATATAACTAAAATACTGCTTAAAATTTTGCCTATAACTTTTTATAAATTCTTGTGTTATATATGGATCTTCTCCTCTTAATTTTTTTCCATATACATAAAATAAAACTGAAGTTGAATTTGCAATAGTAATAATTGGAATACACCCAATAAAAGCCAATATATTGAGAGCATCATTAAATCTGCAAGTTGTGCCCACCCTATAAATTGGTCCAAATAAAAATCATCTCATAAAGATTCCCCCTTATCTTATAGTTGTTTCTAAACACAACATAATAAAATAAATTATATCACATATTACAAGGTAAGAAAATTTATTTTTAATATTTTTCTTCTCTTATTAATATTTCAATAAGAATATTTTTATATACACGCAAAGAAACGGTAAAAAATATACCCTAAATTTATCTATTTAAGCAACTATATATATTCCTTTCTTTATTATCTTGATAGATTCCTCCAAAATAATATATGATGCAGAACCTATTTCATCTAAAAATTTACTGCTTTTACAAGAGAGAGAGTATGTGTCAAACAACTATATATTATACTTATTATATTAAAAGTTCATTATACGACTTATTAAGGATTTTGATTTGTATATTCTCATGCAGCTTGCATTTTATCCACATTTCTCTATCATATTTTCTCTAAAGAATATATACTGATGTCAAATCCTCCACAATATATCTCACTAAAAAATAGTGCTATACACATGTATAATACTCCCGATAAAAAAACAAGGCAAGATATGATTATTTGTGTTTATATTATATAAAAATATATTACTAATATAAAAAAGATGTAAAACTAATTTTCGCTAAAGATTTTAAAGTTTCTATTTTACATTTATTTTTATCCTGCATATATGAGTCATATTCTTCTTGTGAAAACAATACGATATGTCCTTCGCACTTCAAAAAATATTTTGGCATATTATTTTAATAATAGTTATGGATATTATAATTATAGTCTATACGTTCTCACTGTTTTTCTAGTAATGGATTTGGTTGGTATTGCAGATAATAAAAACTTTTGGTATATGGATGAGCAGGTTCTTTATATATTTTCCGAATCTGCGATTTCAACTATTCTACCTTTATTCATTACTGCTCAAATCTGTCAGAAAAATATTACTACCGATAAATCACATGAGCAATAAATAAAATTGTAAGCAAATTCTTCTCGTAAAAAAAATTTAGTAAATTTAACTTGTGCTCTTGTATTGATACATCAAGTGCTGATTGGTTCATATCTGCTATTATAAACAGGCTTTGTAATTAAAGCGCACGTGCAATACAAATTCGGTCTTTGACCACCTGAAAATTCGTGAGAATATCTTGTGGCATGTTCTTTTGTTAATCCCACTTTTTCAAGCATTATAAATTTATATTTTCTCTAAGTTCTGATTTTGAACTAAATATATTATTTATTTTAGCTCCTTCTGAAATTATTTCCTCTAGTCATTAACTGGGATTCAAACTTGCTACTGGATCTAAATATATCATTTGCCTTGCTTGTTACTTCTCTTTTATTTCATTTATTTAATTTACCCCATCTATTCTTTTCATTAAATATAACTTCTCCTGAAGTTGGTGAATACAATCTTATTATATTTCTTCCTATAGTTGTTTTATTCCACAACCTGACTCCAACTAAGCCAAATGTTTCACACCTTTTTTTATGTAAAAGCTTACATTATCAACCGCTTTCATAACAGCCTTATTTTTGGTACTAAAATGTTTACAAAGATTTTTCACTTCAAAAATATGACTGTCATTTTGCATACATTTTTACCTCCATAAGCTGTGCTTATTCTGTGTTTTAATTCTCTTGTGGCAATTCACTTTTTGGTGCATGGATGAAGTCTCCATGTTGCAGCATAATGTGTATCTGAAACTTTAAAAACATTAAAGCCTCACGTTCAAACAATTTTCATGGCATAACGAGAATTCTTATTGCAAATGTCTCCCTTTGGAGGATATAAAGCATTATTGGAGGAGTCCCAGATTGCCATTAGTTTTTCATTATTTGTTGAAAATCAAGTGTTGGCATTGAACAATATAAGCTCCATGAGTATGGATTGAGGATTGTATAGAATATATCTTCTACAGTCCCCACTTCTACTATTTTTCGCATACATATAACACAAACTCTATCCACAACTTGCTACTACTCCTAAATCATGAGTTATAAAAACTATAATGATAAATTATTTTTTTGTTGCATTTCTTTTATTAAATCTAGAATTTGAGATTGTATAGTTACGTCTAGTGCTGTTGTTGGTTCATCACATATTAAAAATTCTGGATTACACGCTAGTGCTATCTATTACTATCCTTTTTCTTATTTTCCCCCCGAAAATTGAA
>LJDB01000092.1 GCA_001983455.1 Candidatus Epulonipiscium fishelsonii | reverse complement strand
CTCACTGGAATCATCGACTATGAATATTATTTATAATAAAAATAAGAAAATCGCCTTTAATAGTAATATAAAAAATGCAATGAACTAGCACAAGACGTATACATATTATTTTTTAAAAAAGGAGCATAGGCTTGGTTGCACTATGCTCGCTTATATTTAGTATTCGTTATTGGTTTAACAAAGAAATTGATAAGTCTAAATTATCAAATGTTGTTAAGTTATTAAGACTTTCTCCATAATCATCAAAAGATAAAGAAACATCATCTCCTTCTCTTGAAAGTGGCAATTCTGAAGAAATATTTGATGTAGATATAAATATCTTATCTGGAGCTGAATCTAGCATTAAATAATAGTAGGTATCTCCATTTTGTACGTCCATATTTAATCTTGTAATTACTCCATACAATGTAACAGAATTAACACTACTTCCAATGGTAATATCATTTCCTGTTGAAGCTAAAGCAGATTTATAATTTCGTAGTGCTTCTTCAGTTGTTTCTCCAACCCCTAATATGCTATAATCTTCAACAGACACAAAAGCAACCATTTTTATTAAGCCTGCTTTGTCAAGAAGGGACATAACATATGTTGGAATACCAGAGACATTATACATAATTGGTTCGGTTGCTATATAGCCTTTTTCTTGTACTTTACCTTCGGCGGAGCGTTGTGCGGCAATTTCAGTTGCTCCAGGTTGTTTATAAAACTTAGTTTCTTTTGTTCTTGTATTAGTTAATACAAATCCAACGGTTGCCTCATCTGCACCAGCGGATGTCATTCCTGTATACCAATAAGAATTACCATCACTACCATATACTAGTGATATTCCTGCTGTCGGAACCAACACGTTTTGTTGTCCAAATACTGCGTTAAAAAATCCATCAACATATATTCCCCAATTATATAATTGGTCAAATATAAAATTATCTGGTTGAATACGATCTATCCAAGCAGGAGCATCTTCTATAGTATATTTGTTTACCTCTCCACTTTGAGCATGAACAGTAACTACACCTGTTGCATTAGCTCCATTAAATCCAATTTTATTTGTATATAAAGTTACAACCCAATAAGGTTCTCCGCTATCATTAATTTCAAAAGTAAAGTCAGTAAGGCCTTGAGTAAAGTTACCATTTAAATATATATGACGTGCTAAATCTTGCTCTAAGTATGCTTCTGGCTGATATATGATATTTATAGGTTCATTATTAATTGTTTGCACAAATCGCACATCTTGAGGATTTGTTGCAGAAACCATAATATATCCTGTGCAACCATCTAAATTTGTTATCCATTTAATAAAACTTTGATGTACAAGAGGAGCTACCCAATATAATTGGCCATCAACATTTTGTATGTTAAATATTCCAAGTTTTGCAATGCTACCCAGCCCAGGGACTTCCCCTATTTTTTTCTCTCCAAGTCGAATTGCTGTTCCTCTATCAACAAGACGAACATCTTTAGTGCTTACTGGGCTTATATCTGCTGAAAATTCACTTTCTGCTACATCTCCAATTAGGTTGTGATAAGCACTAGCTCGAAAAATTGGTGACCCAAAAGCAAATCCTATTATGATAGTAAGCAAAATAATAAATCCTACTATACTAAACTGTGTTTTAGCTATATTAGGAATACTAATAGTTTTCCTAGAGGGTCCTATTAATACCAATCCAGAAATAACTAGGAAAAGAGATATAAATAAATATAATGAAAAAAAGCTTAAATTAAAAACGGGTAAATAAAAATAGGCAAGTATAAACATTATAATTGCCGAAGTACCATATGCTAACATTAAAAGCCTCCTTAGATTAATCATATATTATATAATTATATGCAAAAAATTATAAAAACAATTCCTCTATTAATATTTTAAGACCTAATAACATCAAAACAATGCCACCCAGTTTTTCAGCTATCACATTGTATTTTTTTCCAATTTTGTATCCAACAATTATTCCTACTAAGCATAAACAAATTGTTATAATCCCAATGATTATACAAGTAGGAATAATATTTATATTGGGTAAAATAGCAAAGCTTATTCCAACGGCAAGTGCGTCTATACTTGTAGCAACTCCCATTATTAGCAACTTTTTAAAATCCAGTGTAGATTTAGTATCTATATCATCATTGGATGCCTCTTTATACATTTTTAAACCTATAAACTCTAGTAGTCCAAAAGCTATCCAATGATCGAACGATTGAATTAAACTTTCAAATTGTATTCCAATTAGCCAACCTAGAAAAGGCATTATAGCTTGAAATAATCCAAAAGTTATAACCGTACTTAATATCACTTTGAGGTGTAAAAATTGCATTTTCACACCTTGACAAGTTGCTACTGCTAAAGCATCCATAGAAAGCCCCACTGCAACTAAGGATATTTCTATATAATCCAAAAAATTCCCCCCAGTTATGATGACTTAAAGAAGATCGCTACTTCTATCAACAAAATCAGTATGAAGCAACTCTTCAGAAAGTTCTGACAATGGTTCTCCATAAAATTCTTCATACATTTTTTGTAGTTCAGAATTTTCATAACTTGTACGTGTGTCCATTTCTTTGTCTTTATTGTATAGTCCTTCCATACGGTTTGTTCTAGCTTCTTTTAGCTTGTTTGGCTTAAGTTTTGGTTGGCCTCCACCACCAATACATCCACCTGGGCAAGCCATAACTTCTATAAAGTGATATGCTGATTTATTTTCCTTAATAAAGTCAAGTAACTTAGAAGCATTTTTGGTTCCATATATAATAGCAATTTTAATAGTAAAATCACCAATCTTTAATGTAGCATCTCTAACTTCTTCATATCCCATTAGTGGACTTAATTCATATATTATATCTGGGGCTTTTTTGTTATTAACAAGCTTATATGCTGTTCTTAAGGCAGCCTCCATAACACCTCCAGTATTACCAAAAAGTAGTCCACCGCCAGAGTATTCACCCATAAGTTTATCAAACTTTGAATCCTCTAAGCTTTCAAAATCTATTCCTTCTTCTTTAGCCCACTTAGCAAGTTCTACGGTAGTAATAATATAGTCCGTATCACGCATGTCATCAATGCCCCAATATTTTCCTGAGTCGCAAAATTCTTCACGTCGAATTTCTGCTTTTTTTGAAGTACAAGGTGTAACTGTAACATTTATTATTTTCTTTGGATCAATATTCATTTTTTTAGCAAAATATGTTTTTAAAGTTGCCCCTTGAATTGCTATTGGACTTTTAGTAGTAGAAAGATGATCAATCAGCTCTGGATAATAAGTCTCTACATATCGCACCCAAGCTGAACAACAACTAGTAAATTGTGGTAAATGTTTATTTTCTTGAAGCCTTTCAATAAATTCACTTGCTTCTTCCATAATAGTAACATCTGCCCCAAAGTTAACATCTAATACATATTTTGCTCCAAGTGTTCTCAATAGAGATACCATCTTACCTTCTACAAATGAACCAAAAGGCATATCAAATTCTTCACCTAATGCTACTCTTACTGCTGGTGCAGTATTAAAAATAACTATTTTGTCAGGGTCATTAATATGTTTTTTTACTTCTTGGTATTCGTCACGCCCTGTCAAAGATTTAAATGGACATACTACTACACACTGCCCACAATAAGTGCATACAGGTGTACTATTATACGTTCCATCAACTCCTGAAAAATTAGCACATGTTCTTTTGCATATACTACAGTTTTTACAAAGACCTTTATGAAATTCTATAGCGACATTGTCTGGGGCAATATCCACCCTTTTATCTAACATTCAATTTTCCTCCTAGATTTACGTTTTATATTTTATCAACATCTAACTCTATTACATTTTGAATATTTAATTTTGTAACTTCTTCTGCTAGATGAGTAGTTAAAATAACAGTTTTATCTTTTAATAGAACAAGCATTTCATCTATAATAATGTTTTTTATAGTTTCATCTAGTCCTTTAAAAGGTTCATCTAGTAATAATAAATCGGATGGTATTAAAATTGCTCTAATAATTGATACTCGTTGTTTCATTCCCCCAGAAAGTTGTTTAACAGGAGCAAATTCAAAACCATTTAATCCAAATTTATTTAAGTAACTTATAATTAAATCATCACTTTTTCCAGTTACAAAAGAAATATTACGAAGGCTGCTTAACTCTTCTACCAATCGGTACTCTTGAAAAACAGCACTAGTTTTATAGCTCGAAAGATTTAATATCTTTCCGCTATCAATTGTTTCTAAATCCATCAAAATTCTGAGCAAAGTAGTTTTTCCAGCCCCAGAACTTCCTTTCAAATAATATCTTTCCCCACTCTTAAATATATGATTAAAATTTTCTAAGACTATTGTTTGTTGATACGCCTTACATACATCTTTTAAAATTATATCTGTCATCTTTTCAAACCCTTTATTAACTTGTTTATTATAATTAAAAATACTTTTTCAAACATTATACAAAGCAATATTATAACTATGCTCCAAGCAAATAAATTAGCTGTTTCTAAATATATTTTTGCGTTATACAAATTTTCACCTATAGAATTTTTTGGTAATCCTATTAATTCAGCAGCTATGCCAGATTTGAAACTCAGTCCTAATGCAACAGAAACTGCTGATTTAAAAAATGGATATACTTCAAATATATAGATATATTTAATTACATGTAATTTACTAACATTAAATACCTTTGTCATTTCTATAAGTTTTACATTGGTACTCTTTATTCCTATTAGTACGTTTGTATATATAATTGGAACTACCATCAAGAAACTAATTAATACAGATAAACTATTTGATGAAACCCACAACAATATTAATATGATAAATGAAACAACAGGAATAGACTTTATTATAATCATCAAAGGTCTAAACATATATTCAATTATTACATTTTTGTGAGCAAGTATTGCTAGTAATATCCCAAACAATATACCTATTATACACCCAAATGAAATATTACAAAAGGAAAATATAATAGATTGATAAAATTCTTTAGTTGTACTTAGTTCTAATAGACTATTAAATACTAAAATAGGTGATGGCAAAAAAATAGGCTCACCTATTTTTTTTGCACTTATTTCCCATATTAAAATCCATACTATAAATGAAGCTACCGTATATTTTCTTTGATTATCTTTAGATAATTTAACGGTAATAAAATGCTTCATCCGGTAAAACTCCGCCTATAGAATTTGGATTTTGATTAAACAACACCTCAAGATATCCAGAAAGATTATTTTCTAGCGCATTTCCTTCTATAAAAGTAATATTACAATTTGGAATTGCATCAATAGCTGTTTCAAAAGGAACAATATTATAATCACTTACAAGCTGAGCAGAAGCTGCTGTATCCGCATTAACAAAATTTACAGACTCTTCATAGTTAACCAGAAATTCATTCAATGCTTGCGAATTATCCTCTATAAAATCATCTCGTGCAACTAGTATTCCTGTAACTAATGCTGACTTTTCAGAGTTATCTGTTTGAAGTTTATCCCATTCTCTAGTAAGATCAAGGGATCTTGTAATATTTGCATCTTCTTGTAAGGCAGTTGTGACAAATGGTTCTGGCATCATAGCAATTGTACCTTCATTTGCTACTAAATAAGCAAGTACTTCAGCTTGCTCGCTTTTCCACTCAATTGTAATGTCTTTATCTGGATCTATTCCGTTTTCAGCTAAAATATATCTAAGAGACATTTCTGGAGTAGCACCTTTTCCAGCAGAAATTATAGTTTTACCTTTTAAATCCTGAATATCATTAATTGTATTGCCATTTTCTAATATATATAATACTCCCAAAGTGTTTATTGCTGTCGCTTTAATTTCTCCACCATTATTATATAAAGTCGCTCCAAGATTTGCTGGCAATGCTGCAATATCTGCTTCGCCTTTAACAAGCATAGCTGTTGCTTCATCTGGTGAAGTCACTATGCTAAACTCATATTTGTTGTCAAATTGCTCATCTTTTGCTACTCTATCCATAAAATTAACCATTCCCATAGCAGTAGGACCCTTTAATGCAACTACTGTTACAACTTCTTTTTCAGATGTATTACATCCTACTAGAAGTATTGACATTAAAACCACATATAACTTTTTCATTTTATCCCCTAACTTTCTATAATTATGAAACCTCTATACTTCCGTCACTGATGTGACACTTCCTCTTACGAGGATAGTCTTTTTGAGGCTTTATTATTCCCACATCGAATCAAATATATTATCTGCTTTAGATTTAATATCATAAAATTGTTTTCTTCTCTCTATAGAGGTGCCTTTATTTTTAAATTCACAGCCAAATAAATAGCTATTAATTAAAGCATCCCAAGACTTAAATTTTGTTCTAATTATGGTAGCAATTTCTTCAGATTTTTCTAGAGCTTCTTCTTTTGTAAAATATCCAGCTAAGTAACATTGGCTTAGTAAGTTTAAAATGCGAACATAGTCCCAACCATCAATTGCGGCATCTCCAAATTCAACATAATTATCATGTACTGATAACATATCTAAAGCTTGTGATTCGCTTATTTTATAGTGTTTACAAATTGAAGTAATTTGTAATTTTTTATCATAAGAATTTATACCATAAATACATTTAGACAGTTCAGCCATTTTAGTGGTAAATTCCGCTCTGTGACCTTGTGTCTCAAGCCAATAAATTTTGCTTTCAGCGGAGGCTCTATCTGTTATATGCCACCATTTTTTTAAAGAATTTCTATACTCAAATTTAACTTCTTCAATAACTGGAAATCCACCATATATATTTAAATTTCCTTTATTAGCTAAAATTAAAAGTGCACATGCTGTATTATACCATCTTTCTTCTTCTGTAAGTTCAACTTGAGCAGGCATATTTGCAGGTGGCCTGAACTCATTAATAAAGTTTATTAATTTTTCTCGTCCCCATATTGCAAATTTTACCAGACTTATTTCTCCAATATCCCAATTCCTATATTCAATCCCAATTCCTACAGACAATAAAGACATTTTAAATCGTTTAAATGCTATAATATCTTTGTATTCAAACATAAACTCTAATTGCTCTAGATCTGAACTGGGTAATATTATCTTTTTCTTTGACAAAAATAACATCATTTCTTTAGTTTGATCTTGACGATTATCTTTTAAAAAAGTAACCTTAAAGCTACTTATTATTTCATCATATTTGTCTATATAACCTTTTTGAAAAAATCTATCTTGATATTCACTTAAATTCACTGCTGGCATATTATTTCCTCCTTTTTAGCGTTGGCCTCTTGTTAAGTTAATTGCTATAAAAAGTATGCGATATACCCATATTGAATAAAATTTACTCAAATATTATTGGATAATAGACATATAGTTTCAATATGATTGGTTTGTGGAAACATATCAACACAACATATTTTTTCGATTTTATAGCCATTTTCCTTAAATATTACTAGATCTCTTGCCAAAGATGTAGGTTTACAAGAAATATATAAAATTTCATTTGCCCTAAAGTTTATAATTTTTTGAATAGCTTTTGGATGAATACCTTCTCTGGGAGGATCTAAAACTATTATATCAGGGTTTTCCTCTAAATATTCCACCAATTCTAAGACATCTCCTACCAAAAATGTACAATTGTTTATTTTATTTAAAGTTGCATTTTCTCTAGCTTTATTAACTGCTTCTTCCACTATTTCAATTCCATAAACTTTTCTTGCTTGGGTTGCTACAATTTGTGCAATTGTTCCTGTACCGGAATATAAGTCAAAGACTACTTTATCGTTTAAATTTTCTAGTAAGCCTAAAGCAGTAGTATATAAAACTTCCGCTCCTTTAGTATTGGTTTGAAAAAATGAGAATGAGGAAATATTGAAGGTCAGTCCTAATAACTTTTCTTCCAAATAATCTTGACCATATACTATTTTTATACTCTCAGGCTTAACTGCATCTGATAAAGTATCACTTAAAGTATGCAAAAAACCAATAACTTTTCCTGCTATGTCTAGTTTAGTAAGTTGCTCCGATAAATTTGTAAAGTCATATTCAACTTGAGATGATGTTACCAAGTTTACTAATAAATCTCCACTATATTCAGATTTTCTTATAAGCAGATATCTTAAATAACCAGTATGAGTTTTTTTATCATAAAAAGGAAGACACTCTAAGCTACTCAATATAAATCTAAGTATTTTACTAAAATCTTCATTTACTATTTTACAACCATCCATTGTTATAATATCATACATTCTTCTTTTTTTATGCATTCCCAGTGTAATTGGCCCATCCTTATATTCATTGCCAAATGAAAACTCCATTTTATTTCTATATTCAAATTCGGATGGGCTAGAAACTATCCCTAAGTCTTCATATTCTCCCAAATCTTCTAGCAACATTTTAACTTGTGTATATTTATGTGTAAGTTGCTGTTCATAAGGTAATTGTTGTAAATTACATCCTCCACATTGACCGTAATATTTGCAATCTGCAGATTTAAAATACTCAGGGTTAAGTACCTCTAAAACTTTCCCTTCCCACATTCCTTTTCTTTTTCGTCTGGATAACTCTACTCTAAGCTGTTGTCCAACCAAAGTATCTCGCACATGTATAATTTTATTGTCAATATTCATTATTCCTTTGTTAGGGAATAAAACTTTTTCTATTGTTCCTTCAAGTACTGTTTTTTCTTTCATAGTAAATTCCTTTATAAATATTTAATTGATATGGTCTAGCTTTTTATAAGATACCATATCTATATTTTTTATTATATCATATTTTTTAGAATTATTGGTATTTATTATATAAAATGAGTAATATCTGTATGGTTTAAACTTAGGCAAATTAATTATATGTTCTTGATTAGCTTCATCTTGTATAATTAATTGAAATTTGTCTGGGGATGATGTGATATATGACGACATTGTTTCATACTCTAACTTGTGGCTATAAATTGGTTCGTCTACATTATCTTTACAAACTAAACTGATATTGTTAAAGTTAGTTGCAAAATTTCCAATTTTTATAAAACACTTTTCTCGTTCAAGTGGCAATCCGCCTTCCGCAATCAACCTACACTTTACATCCTGATTATCATAAATTATAAATGTAAAACTGGAATTAGGCTTAATATTGACTTTTTTAGTGTATAATAAATCACTAGTATCTTCTTGATGAACATTTATAAAGTGATAGCCTTCATCAATTTTTTTATATGATAAAAATTCATTAGGAAGCAATTTATGAACGATTATTTTTTCATCAATTATTACGCTAACAGGTTTACTATATAAGTTTAAATAAGCTATATATGACATGGACATATAAAACACCTCTCAAAATTTGCTATATTAAACATTATATGTAAGCTAAAAAAAAGAGTTAAATATAAAACATATCTATGTTTTTAGTAGTGTAAAAAATAGACTTGCATGCATATTTTATATTATAACGATGTAATTTGGAGGAATTATAATGTCAGTAATTAAGACTACCTTAGATATTGACAATGTTAATTACACTTGTATGATTGATGTTAGTTTAAGCTCATTAGATGAAGAGATAACTTCTGCGTATGTTAAGTTATTTATTCCGAATTTTATCTAACAATAGCAAGAATACTCACGATTCTATAGGCGGTGATATAACTATAAATATAGCGTTAAAACTTAGAAAGAAAATACCTAGTATTTTAGATGTAAATAGAAGTTCTCGAGACATGATCAGAAATGTACTTTATAGACAATTTTTAACTCAAATGAAACTAGAAGACATAAAAGAGATGATTTAGCAATATGGCCTCCAATTGAATGGATTGGGGGCTTTTTTGTGTACGGTGGGTAATGATATAATGGATACATACACAATATAGGAGGAAAAACAGATGGCAACAAAATACCGAAGAATAAATCCGTTGAATGATTTCGTATTCAAAAAGATATTTGGAGAAAAAGGCAAGGAACGAGAATTAAAAGCATTTTTAAATGCAATATTAAAAAATACTTTACCCAAGCCT
>LJDB01000091.1 GCA_001983455.1 Candidatus Epulonipiscium fishelsonii | reverse complement strand
TTTTCACATGGGTTAACTGTTAAAGTATATACCTATATCGAACAAAATACAATTGGCAAAATACCCTAGTATATTTCTTCTCACTAGTGAATTACATCCCATATAATAGGTATTACTCCGAAATGTATAATTATTCATGGATATGCATTTTATATATACGATTAATTCTAATGGTTGCCTGCAATATTGCATTGCCATTTATATTGAAGTACTAAAATATTGTTTAATTAAAAGAAGAAGACAACAAATCTTATTCTTTTAATGTTGAACTTAGTTTATTTATACTATATAATAGAAATATATACTATATAGTAATGATATAATCAATAAATTGGAGGAATATTTTTTGGAAAAATTTTTATCAATTGATGAAGTAATTAGATTAAAAAATATTGAAAGAAGCTTATTACAATATTATGAACGGATTGGAATATTTAAACCCGCTTACATAAACCCAACGACATTAGTCAGATATTATGCTTTGAGTCAACTATTTTTATTAGATATGATTATTGCAGGCATAGATCTCGATATTCCAATTAAAACCTTTATAAAATATATACAAGATGATGGTACATTGGATATTTTAACTATAAAATCAGTTATTAAAACCAAAACCAAAGAAAAAGTACATAAGCTCAATAAAAATTTATTTAATATCGAAAAAATAGCTGAACATTTAAATGAAACTGAACAAATTTCTCTTTTTGAAGGGCAATACAAAAGAGAGATTAAAGAACGATATTTATATTTGGAGCCATTTGAATATGAGTACTTTAATTTATCTAATTATTTAAACAGTATTAAAGAAATAAAAGATACGCTTTTAAAGCAAAATATCTCCGTTGGTGTTAATCAAGGATTTTGTTTTATAAACAAAAATTCTATAATGCAACCACATGTTTATTTTCAAATTTATGACAAAGACTATAAAACAAACACTATGATTGTTCCACAAAAAAACTTTCTTTGTTATATATTAAAATCTAAGTACATTCCTGATTATTATCATACTTACTTAAATTCAAAAGAAAATATGATTATATGTAGGATGCTTTTTGATAAAAGCATAAATTTAACTTCTACAAACATTGAAGTACAATTTTGTTAAGTTATGCTATAAGTTGCTGAATAACTAAAAAAGTACATAAATTTTAAAGTATGGAGAAGCCTCGAACTCCGTATCATTTTCATACTATAAATAAATCGACTTCATTGCTTAATGGTATTAAATACAAATAAATTATTCAACAGCTTATACTAAATATACAGATACTAGATTTTCAACAGAATGGACAAGAAAATAATTTATGTAACTCTTTTATTTATAGTAATGAAGTATTTACTATTTCTAAAATAGATAATAAATTAGGTTATTAAAGAGATATTATATAACTATAATTATAATTTAGAGATTAATTTTAGGAGAGTGATTTTTAATATGGGTTCGGAGTTAGGAATTCAAATATTTATTTTAATATTAATGATTGGAGGTTCCGCATTTTTTTCTATGTCAGAAACAGCACTTATGTCTATAACAAAAATAGACGTAAGACATATGATTTCACAAAATGTTGCAGGAGCTAAATTGCTGGAAAAATTAATAGACGATCCGTCTAAGTTACTAGGTTCTATTTTGATAGGAAATAACTTAGTAAACATTGGTGCATCTTCTATTGCTACAGTATTAGCAACAAATTTGTTTGGAAGTGCTGGTGTAGGTATTGCTACTGGATGTATGACATTATTCATACTTATATTTGGTGAAATAACACCAAAATCTCTTGCTAGTAAAAATTCGCAAAAGATTGCTCTTTTGGTTTCCAAACCAATTTTTTTAGTTGTCATTATTGTTTCACCGATAGTAAAAATTCTTATGATTGTAACTAATGCTCTTAATAAACTTTTAAGTAGAGAAACAGATAATAATGAAACATTTATTACTGATGATAAATTAAAAACGATTGTTACAGTCAGCCATGAAGAAGGTATATTAGAAAAAGAAGAAAAAGATATGATTTATAACGTTGTTGATTTTGGAGAATTGTATGCAAAAGATATCATGATTCCAAGAACTGATATGATAGCTGTTAATATAAAAGCTTCTTACGGAGATATTATAAGTATATTTAAAGAACACCAATTTTCACGTATGCCAGTATATGAAAATTATCGTGATAATATAGTTGGCATGGTATATATTAAAGATTTACTTATGAACAAAGTTGATCCAGATACATTCGTAGTATCTTCTATTCTTAGAGAAGCATATTTTGTACATGAATATAATAGGATAGATAAATTATTCAAAGAACTCAGATTAAAGAAAATAGGAATGGCATTTGTAATAGATGAATATGGAGGTATTTCTGGGTTAATTACAATGGAAGACTTAATAGAGGAAATTGTGGGCGATATTAATGATGAATATGATATCCCTAATGAAGACTTTATACAAGTTAATGAATATGAATATTTAATAGATGGTACATATAGAATATCAGATGTAAATAGCAAACTTAATCTAAAAATTATTTCTAATGAATTTGATTCAATTGGAGGATATATTATTGGGTTGTTAGATAGATTTCCAGTGAATGGAGAAATGGTTACTACTGATAATCTTATTTTTGCAATAGAAGAAAGTGATAACAATAGAATAACTAAATTAAGATTAACTATTGGAGATATAGTTAATAGTGATGAATGCATAATTAGTCAACAACATATATAAAGTGGAAAAAGAGAAAATTCTAGTAGGATTTTCTCTTTTTCCCTATAACAAGTTTAAAATTGTTATAAGGCGTAAATGTAAGAGGCAACGTTTAGCTTCCCAATATCTAATGAAATATATCATTTCTAATATGGGGTGTTAAACTAAATATGGATTAGTTTTTTTCTCTGTATATAAGGTAGAGGCTGCGTCATGTCCTGGCATTATACGATAGTCTTTAGGCAGAGCAACTAGTCGTTTAAGAGAAGCATTCATCTTTTTGCTATCGCCTCCTTTAAAATCAACTCTTCCAATTGATCCTCTAAACAAAGTATCCCCAGTAAATAACATATCTTCAATTTCTAAAATAACTGAGCCTTCTGTATGGCCTGGCGTATGCATTACTTTTACTTTAAATTCTCCTACATCTATAATATCACCTTCATCATAATTTATAACATTACCAAAAGATGTAACAGTTGGATAAGATCCACCCATAAATACTTCTGTTTTTTCATCTGACCAGTCTCTCTCATTACAATAAACTGGTATATCTCCCCATTTACTTCTTATTTCTGGTACAGCTAAAATATGGTCAAAATGACTGTGCGTAAGGAATATAGCTACGGGCTTCATTTCTAATTCTTCAATAGTTTTATTTATTTTGTTGCCATTATCTGCGGGGTCTATAACAACACATGTTCCTTCTTTTCCGACTATATAACAATTGGTTTGGAACATTCCTAAAACAAGAGTTTTTACTAGCATAAAATTTTCCTTCTTTCTTCAATAGTAATAATACTTTTTTATAATTCTAGTCATGGCAAAAAGGCTATTGCACTGTTTTTAGTCCAATAACCTTTAATAATATTATTATTTATTTTTAAAGTTTTTTTCACGTTTTTCTAGGAATGCACACATTCCTTCTTTTTGATCTTCTGTACCAAAACATACTCCAAAAGCTTCTGCTTCTAAAGCAAGCCCTGTATTTATATCAGTTTGAATACCCATACGCATTGCACGTTTAGATTGACATACCGCTATTTGAGCATTAGCACTAATTTCTTCTGCTAAAGCTATTGCTTTGTCTAATAATTCTTCTGGAGGGTATACTTCACTTACCAAGCCAATTGCTTTTGCTTCATCTGCTCCTATTACTTTACCTGTTAATATAAGCTCCATAGCTTTTGACATTCCTATAACACGTGGCAAACGTTGTGTTCCACCAAATCCTGGTGTAATACCAAGTCCAACTTCTGGTTGACCAAATTTAGCTTTTTGACTTGCTAATCTAATGTCACAAGAAAGAGCTAACTCTGAGCCACCGCCCAAGCAAAAACCATTAATGGCTGCAATAACTGGTTTTGACATATTTTCTAATTTAAGAAAAACAGTGTTTCCAAATGCACCAAATTTTTTGCCTTCAATAGAGGAAAGGTCTTTCATTTGAGCAATATCTGCTCCAGCTACAAATGAACGTCCTGCTCCTGTAACTACTACTACATAGATATCATCATCTTGCTCAATATTATCAATTGCATTATTTAAATCGTTTAAAACTTCTGTATTAAGTGCATTAAGTGCTGCTGGTCTGTCAATTGTTAAAATACCAACATTTTTTTTCTTTTCTACCGTTACAAAACTCATAAAAACCCTCCAATTAATATATTAGTCAACCTCCAAGAAGGAAGTTCAGGTTTATTATAACACATAATAAACCTATTGTGCTAGTTAAAATTTAAATATTAAAACTTGAATGTAGTAAAAATTTCACAGGGATAGTTTACCATTTTTTAGGTACACTATCATTGACTAGTGCAACTGGTGTATTTAGTGAAAATATATTAGAGTTTTATCATTACTTAAAAATATAGATCAAAAATATATAAAGTAATATTGACGTTTTAAAATAAATATGTTAATATTTTTAGAGTAACAATTTAAAATTTAAGGAGGTTACATATTGAAAAAAATAATATTTAAATTGTTGTGCATGCTTACAGTTACATCAACAGCATTTGTTGGATGTGGTTCATCTGAAGATACTGCACAACAAGCAATCACTGAGGTATCTAACAAAAAGGCAGATAGCATGGTTGAAAATGAAACATCAGACGAAACTTTACGCCTAGTAAATATGAAAGTAGAAATTGATGCTGCTTTAAAATCTTATGCTAAAGTTTATGAGGAACAAACAGGCATCAAAGTAGAAATTGAATCAATTGGCGGAGGCACTGACATGAATTCAGTTTTAAAAGGATATTTAGCCGCTGATAACATGCCTGATATATTTGCTTTTGGAGGAGCTGGAGATTATAACACTTGGAAAGATCAAATGACAGACTTAAGCACCGAAGCATGGACAGAGGACACAGATGTTGAATTTATTGGAGATGATAGCAAAGTAGTAGGATTTCCATATGCAATAGAAGGATATGGCATTACATATAATAAAGATTTACTAGATAAAGCGGGAATCGACCCAGCTAGTCTTACAAGCTACTCAGCATATGAGGAAGCATTTGCAAAGCTTGATGGAATGAAAGAAGAACTAGGAATTGACGCAGTGGTTTCAATGGCAGCGAGTATTGCTGGAGGGATGACTTGGTCAACAGGAGGACATAACTTTGGCTCTTTTGTATCAACAGGAGTAAAGCAAGGTGATACTTCAATAATTGATGCACTTAACGCAGGTGTTGTACCAGATAGAGCAAGACTTGATCAATACGCTAAATTTGTAGACCTGCTATTTGATTATTCAGATGAATATGTATTAATTTCTGGTTCATATGATGATCAATTAGCACTTTGGGAAGATCAGAAAGCAGTGTTTATACATCAAGGAAACTGGATTGATCCTAATTTGATTTCTGATGGAATAACTTTTAATGTTGGAATTGCACCAAGTGCATTCTTAGAAGAAGAAACAGATGGAATTTTAGCAGACGCACCATCTTGGTGGGGAATTTATAATGGCTCTAATAAAATACAACAAGCAAAAGACTTTTTAACAGCAATTGCAACAACAGAAGAAGGAGCTAAAGCTTTAGTATTAGATGCAGGAATGATTTCGCCATTTAAATCTGTTACTATATCACCAACGGCACCACTAGCAAAAGACTTACAAAAATGGGTATTAGCTGAAAAGATCTATCCATGGCATTACACTAGACTTCCAGAAGGATTTGGGTCAAATGAACTTGGGCCAATTTATGAACTTTTAGCGACAGGTTCTATTGATGCAACTATGTTTGCTGATATGGTTGAAGTAGCAGTTAGTGAGTTACAATAAATTTATAATTAATTATATAACAGGGGGATTTTATAATGAAGAAACTGGTACTAAAATTATTTTTAACAATGGGAATTGCTTCAACAATGCTTGTAGGGTGCGGTGGTTCAACAGAAGAAGCATCTAGTAATGTAACTAATGCATCTGCTGGAAATCAAGGTGCATCAAATTCAGGTGGAGAAAGCATTAGAGTGTTTAATCAAAAAATAGAAATCGATGCTGCTTTAAAAGCTTATGCTGAACTTTACACAGAAAAAACAGGTATTAATGTTATAATTGAATCAATGGGAGGAGGAGCTGATTCTATTGCAGTATTAAAAGGATATTTGGCAGCAGATAATATGCCAGACATCTTTACATTTGAAGCTTTGGGATATGACACTTGGAAAGACAATCTTGCAGACTTGGCAGGAGAAGTATGGACAGAAGACACAGATGTTGAATTTATTGCTCCTGATGGAAGAGTTCTTGGATTTCCATATGCAATAGAAGGATATGGCCTTGCTTACAACAAAGATTTGCTTGACAAAGCAGGAATTGACCCACTAACTCTTACAAGTTACTCAGCATATGAAAAAGCATTTGCAAAACTGGATGGAATGAAAGAAGAACTGGGAATTGACGCAGTATTATCCACAGCAGCAAGTGTTGGTGGAGGAATGACCTGGTCAACAGGCCAACATAGTTTTGGTTCTTATTTAGCAACTGGACTTGATCCTGATGATACCTCAATAATTGATGGGCTTCATGCAGGAATTACTCCAGATAGAGCAAGACTTGATCAATATGTTAAATTTGTAGATATGATATTTAATTATTCAGATGAATATGTTTTAATTTCAGGTTCATATGATGACCAATTAGCTTTATGGGAAGATCAAAAAGCTGTATTTATTCATCAAGGAAATTGGATTGATCCTAATTTAGTTGCTGATGGAATAACTTTTAACGTTGGAATTGCACCTTACGCATTCTTAGAAGAAGAAACAGATGGTATATTAGCTGACTCACCATCTTGGTGGGGAGTTTATAGTGAGTCACCAAACGTGCAATTAGCCAAAGATTTCTTGACTTCACTAGCAACAACTCCTGAAGGAGAAAAATGTCTTGTAAGTGATGCTGGTATGATTTCACCATATAAATCTGCAACTCTTGAACCAACTGCTCCTCTTGCACAAAACTTGAAACAATGGGTTAATGAAGGAAAAACTTATCCATGGCACTGGGCAAATATGCCTGAAGGCTATGGTACAAACGTGTTGGGACCACTATATGAATTACTAGGAAATGGTACTATCGATGCCACTACATTTGCTGACATGATTGAAGCCACCATTGCTGAAAACGGAAAATAATATTTTAATATCAAAAATATAATTAAAGGCGGACATTGTTCGCCTTTGTTTAACGGCTATAAAGGCAATATATTGGAGGGATTTAAAATGAAAAAACTAATTACAAAAGTATTTTTAGCAACGGGAATTATATCAACTATGTTAGTAGGTTGCAGTAGTTCTACAGAAGAAAATGTTCAAACTTCAAAAGTAGACAATGTTGAAGAAGCATCGTCTATTTCTAGTGCAAAAAATATTCATTTATATAATGGTAAAATAGAAATTGATGCGGCTTTAAAAGCATATGCAGAAGTTTACAAAGAACAAACAGGCATAGAAGTTGTGATTGAATCAATTGGTGGCGGAGCAGACGTTATGGGAACATTAAAAGGATACCTAGCAGCAGATAATATGCCAGACATCTTTGTTTTTAATGGTATTGGAGATTATGATTCTTGGAAGGACCATTTTGCTGATTTAGCAAATGAACCTTGGGTTAATGATACTGATGTTGAATTTATCGGCCGAGAAGGAGAGGTCGTTGGATTTCCATATGCAATTGAAGGATACGGTTTAACATATAATAAAGATTTACTAGACAAAGCGGGAATTGATCCTGCTACACTTACAAGCTACTCAGCATATGAAGAAGCATTTGCAAAGCTTGATGGAATGAAAGAAGAACTAGGGATTGACGCAGTGATTTCAATGGCAGCTAGTGTTGCTGGAGGAATGACTTGGTCAACAGGTGCACATAACTTTGGAACATATTTAGCTACTGGACTTGATCCTGCTGATACTTCATTAATTGATGGATTAAATTCGGGAACTGTTGTTGACAGACCAAGACTTAATCAATATGCTAAGTTTGTAGATTTATTGTTTAATTATTCAGACGAATATGTTCTAATTTCAGGTTCATATGATGACCAATTAGCATTTTGGGTAGATCAAAAAGCTGTATTTATTCATCAAGGAAATTGGATTGATCCTAATTTAATTAAAGAAGGAATTACATTCCAAGCAGGAATTGCCCCTAGTGCATTTTTGGAACAAGAAACAGACGGAGTGCTTGCTGGAGCTCCATCTTGGTGGGCAGTTTATAATGAATCAGATAATTTGCAAGAAGCAAAAGACTTCTTAACAGCACTAGCAACAACAGAAGAAGGAGCAAAATGTCTTGTGACAGACGCTGGTATGATTTCTCCATTTAAATCAACTACTGTTTTGCCAACAGCTCCACTAGCAAAAGACTTACAAAAATGGGTAGCTGCAGGAAAAACTTATCCATGGCACTGGGCAAATATGCCTGATGGATTTGACCAAAATAATTTGGGCCCATTATATGAATTGTTAGCAACAGAAGCAATCGATAGCACTATGTTTGCAGATATGATCGAAGCTACTATTAATGAAATTGCACAATGATACTAGAAAATTAAATAATGTACATATACATGGAGGAACTTACAATGAAAAAGTTAATTACAAAAGTACTTTTAGCAACGGGAATTATATCAACTATGTTAGTGGGTTGTAGTAGTTCTACAGAAGAAAGTGTTCAAACTTCAAAAGTAAACAATGTTGAAGGAGCATCGTCTATTTCTAGTGCAAAAAGCATTCATTTATACAATGGTAAAATAGAAATTGATGCTGCTTTAAAAGCTTATGCTGAAGTTTATAAAGAACAAACAGGCATAGAAGTTGTGGTTGAATCGATTGGTGGCGGAGCCGATGTTATGGGAACATTAAAAGGATATGTGGCAGCTGATAATATGCCAGACATATTTGTTTTTAATGGTACAGGAGATTATTCTTCTTTAGAAGATCAATTTGCAGATTTAAGCAATGAACCTTGGGTTAATGATACAGATGTAGAATTTTTTGGCAATGATGGAGAAGTTGTTGGATTTCCATATGCTATAGAGGGTTATGGTTTATCTTATAATAAAGATTTACTAGACAAAGCGGGAATTGATCCTGCTACACTTACAAGCTACTCAGCATACGAAGAGGCTTTTGCAAAACTTGATGGAATGAAAGAAGAACTAGGGATTAGTGCAGTGCTTTCAATGGCAGCTAGTGTTAGCTCAGGGATTACTTGGTCAACTGGAGGACATAACTTTGGTTCATATTTAGCTACTGGACTTGATCCATCTGACACTTCAATAATTGATGGGCTTAATGCAGGAATAACTCCAGATAGAGCAAGACTTGATCAATACGCTAAATTTGTAGACCTGCTATTTGATTATTCAGATGAATATGTTTTAATTTCAGGGTTTTATGACGATCAAATAGCATTATGGGCGGATCAAGAAGCTGTATTTATTCATCAAGGAAATTGGATCGATCCAAACCTAGTTAGAGAAGGAATAACTTTTGAAGTAGGAATTGCACCTAGTGCATTCTTAGAAGAAGAAACAGACGGCATTCTTGCTGGTGCACCATCTTGGTGGGGAGTTTACAAAGATTCAGAACTTCTTCAAGAAGCAAAAGACTTCTTAACAGCACTAGCAACAACTCCAGAAGGAGCAAAATGTCTTGTAACAGATGCGGGCATGATTTCACCATTTAAATCTACTACTGTATTGCCAACAACTCCTCTGGCAAAAGATTTACAAAAATGGGTGGCTGCAGGAAAGACTTATCCATGGCACTGGTCAAACATGCCTGACGGGTATGATCAAAATAAATTAGGTCCAATATTTGAATTGTTAGCAACAGATGCCATTGATGCTGTTATGTTCGCTGACATGATCGAAGCTACTATCGCTGTAAATTAAAAATTTTGAGAGTATAATGAGAGAGTACTTTGTTCTCTCATTATTCATGCTAAACGACAAAATTTTTAATTGCATTAAAAAAAAATTTACGATAGAACTAGGAAAATATGCCAGAGGGATTTAGCTAGAATACATAATAACATTAGTTAATTACTGTTAGCAAAAGCAATAGATATTTAGTATATTTGCTAATCCAATTAAATATACTATTAACAAAGTCGCACAATAAAAAATTTAATTGGATTTATGCCTTGACTATCTGATTTAATTTTGCTACTATAACCATAGTTTAAAAATGATGTTTTGTACAAAGAACCTATTTCAAATTTGTAAGGAGGATTATAATGAGTAAATTAATGCCAAAATTATTTTTATTACTTACCATGACATCTAGCATATTTGTTGGATGTGGTGGAGGAGAAGAAGTTGCTGAAGTACCAGCTAAAAACTCATCTCCAATTAATTCAGATGGAAATACCATACGGTTATATAATGGCAAAATAGAAATTGATGCAGCTTTAAAAGCTTACGCTCAATTATATACTGAACAAACGGGAGTAAATGTTATAATTGAGTCGATTGGTGGGGGAGCAGATGTTAACGGAACATTGAAAGGATATTTAGCAGCTGATAATATGCCTGATATGTTTGTGTTTGACGGAAGTGGATATGAAACATGGAAAGACCAATTTGCAGATTTGAGTGATCAAGCTTGGGTAACTGATACTGATGTAGCATATGTTACGCCAGATGGAAAAGTTGTTGGGTTCCCATATGCAATTGAAGGATATGGTTTAACTTATAATAAAGATTTACTAGATAAAGCAGGAATTGACCCAGCTACTTTAACTAGTTATAATGCTTATGCAGATGCATTTGCAAAGCTTAATGGAATGAAAGAAGAGCTGGGAATTGACGCAGTGGTTTCAATGGCAGCTAGTGTTGCTGGAGGGATGACTTGGTCAACAGGAAATCATAACTTTGGAACATATCTTGCTACAGGACTTGATCCATATGATACTTCTATAATAGATGGTATTCATAATGGTGTAACACCTGACAGAGCAAGACTTGATCAATATGCTAAATTCGTAAAATTACTATTTGATTATTCAGATGAATATGTACTAATTTCAGGTTCATATGATGATCAACTAGCTTTATGGATTGACCAAAAAGCAGTATTTATTCACCAAGGAAACTGGATTGATCCAAACTTAATCAACGAAGGATTAACTTTTGAAGTAGGAATTGCTCCAAGTGCATTTTTAGAAAAAGAAACAGACGGTATTCTTGCTGGAGCTCCATCTTGGTGGGGAGTTTATAAAGACTCCGATCATTTGCAAGAAACAAAAGATTTCTTAAATTCTCTTGCACTAACTGAAGAAGGTGAAACTGCTCTTGTACTTGACGCAGGAATGATTTCACCATTTAAATCTACTACTGTATTGCCAACTGCACCTCTTGCAAAAAATGTTCAAGAATGGGTTGTAGCAGGAAAAACTTATCCATGGCACTGGTCAAGTATGCCTGATGGATTTGGTATGAATACTATTGGGCCACTTTATGAACTTTTAGCAACCGATGCAATTGATGCAACTTTGTTTGCTGATATGGTTGAATCAGCTGTAGCAGAAAATGCACAAAAGTAAAGTAAGGGCGGACGGTGTTCGCCCTAGCAATTAAAATAAATTGTTAAAAATTTAATTAAGAAAGGGTTGATTTAATGGAAGTTAAAGAAAACAAAACTTGGTCTATTGTAGGTTTAATAGGGATTATTTTAACTATTGGAATATTAGTATATGATGTCTCAATTTTAAGCCAAGTAGATGCTTTAGAAAAATCAGGTGGAAACATCCTCTTTAATTATCGTGGAATTATACTTGTTAGTGGTATTGTCTTAATAATACTTGGAGCAATGAAAATGCCTTCACATAAGCATAACTCCATAGTTAATACAGTATTTTTATTACCAGTTCTTATGACATTTTTTATAACTGTACTTTTGCCTTTTGGGATTGGTATATTTTATTCTTTTACTGATTGGAATGGACTTAAATTTGAAGAATTTGTGGGATTGGCCAATTATCTAGATATATTTGGTGATGCCAAATTCAGATATTCATTCTTTATAACTTTTATATTTACACTACTTAATGTTGTTATTGTAAATGCTGTTGCATTTGCACTAGCTCTTATGGTAACTAGCAATCTTCGTGGAGCAAATTTCTATAAAGCTGCATATTTTGTACCCAACCTTATCGGTGGTATCGTTCTTGGTTACGTTTGGCAATTCGTATTTAACAGAGTAATTCCTCAGCTTCTTGGAGGAGAAGTTGCTTCAATGCTAACTAATCCAAACCTTGCACTTGCTGCAATTATCATTGTTTCAACTTGGCAGTATGGCGGATATATAATGATGCTTTATGTTACTGGCCTTCAAAGCGTGCCAAAGTCTGTTCTGGAAGCTTCTTCAATTGATGGAGCAACATATCCACAAACACTAAGATTTATTACAATGCCTATGATTGCAAACTCATTTACTGTATGTTTATTTTTGACAATTGTAAACTCATTCAAACAATTTGACCTAAACTTTGCAATTACAAATGGTGGGCCAATTAGAATTGTGGATAAGGCCGCTATGTATTCAACTGAGTTTTTAGCTTTAAATATTTATAAAACAGCTATAACAGAAAACAATTACTCCGCTGCTCAAGCAAAAGCTGTTATATTCTTTATAATTATTGCAAGTGTATCTTTACTTCAAGTTTCTATTAACAAAAGGAAGGAGATTGAGGCATAATGAACAGAACAAAACGAAATTTATTGGAATTTGTTGCCATATTAATAATGATTTTGGTTTTATGTCCATTTCTTTTAATCATTATTAACTCAGCAAAAGATAGTGGAAGTATAACAAGAAATCCTATTGGAATGCCTGAAGATTGGACCCTGATAATTACAAACTTAAAGGCTGTTATAAATAATCCACAGTTTAATTACTATAATTCATTCTTTAGCTCTATTTTTATTACGGTTGTAACTTTAATTCTTAATATGTATTCTTCAAGTATGGCAGCTTGGATTTTAGCAAGAAATAAAACTAGGTGGTCGAACTTTATATTTATGCTGTTTGTTGCAGCTATGGTAATTCCGTTCCAAGTTGTTATGCTTCCAATGATTTCAACTTTTAGAGACATTTCAGATATTGTTGGTCTTCCTTTCTTAAATAGCTATTTTGGAGTAATCTTTGCTTATTTAGGTTTTGGTGGTTCGATGGCAATATTTATAATCCATGGATTTGTAAAAGGTATTCCTCTTGAACTTGAAGAGTCTGCTATGATTGATGGATGTACAAAAGAAAGAATGTTCTTTGCAATTATATTCCCAATGTTGAGACCTGTGCGTGTAACAATTCTTATATTAAATGGTATGTGGATATGGAACGACTTCCTTCTACCTTCTTTAATGCTTGGAATGAACGGCAAAATAAAAACACTACCAATTGCGGTAACAAGCTTTGTTGGTTCATATGTAAAACAATGGGACTTAATTCTTTCCGCAGCATTTTTAGCAATGTTACCAGTTATCATACTGTTTATAATTGCTCAAAAATACATCATTAGTGGAATGGTTGAAGGTTCAATTAAATAATCTGCCATTAAAATATATTAGGTTAGGAGATATTTATTGATATGTATTATATAGGAATAGATTTAGGTGGTACTACAACAAAAGCTGGATTATTAAACTCAAATTATGAAATAGTTCAAAGAGCTACTAGTGTGAGTGGAATGTTAAAAACTCAAGATGAAATTTTATCAGATATTATTAATTTGTCTAGAGAATTGATGTATAAGGAAAACATCACTGAGCAAGATGTTCATTCTATAGGAATAGGCTGCCCAGGAATAACTATTCCAAAAGAAGGCTTTGTGATTTCTTGCCCTAATATATCTTTTTCAAATGTAGATATGAAAACAGAAATCCAGAAGCATTTAAATTTGGATGTATATGTAGAAAATGATGCGAATTTGGCAGCTTTGGCTGAAGTAATAGCTGGTGCTGCTCAGGGAACAACTAATACTATAGTGATTACACTAGGAACAGGTGTTGGTGGTGGAATAATTATAGATGGCAAAATTTATAGAGGTTCTTTTTGGGGAGCAGGAGAAGTTGGGCATCAAGTTATAAAGTTTGATAATGGGCATTTGTGTGGATGTGGCAAAACAGGTTGCTGGGAACAATATGCTTCAGCAACTGCTCTCATTAGAGACGCAAAAGAAGCAATTCTTAACACTACTAGTACTTTACTAGAACTTTCTGAAGATAATATTACAGCGAAAACAATTTTTGAAGCAGCAAATAAAGGTGATTTAGTTGCAAAAGACATCTTAGATAACTATTTATACTTTGTAGCTTTAGGCTTAACTAACTTAATTAATGTTTTACAACCTGAAGTGATTTTAATAGGTGGTGGAATGAGCGCTCAGAAAGAAAAGTTAATTGAACCAATCAAAAATCACATTAGTTCATTATTATCTCATGGGCAAGATTTAAAAACAGAAATTAAATGTGCTATTTTAGGAAATGACGCAGGCATTATAGGTGCTGGATTACTTGGTACTACTTTTAATAATTAATAATAAGCCAACATCTTTTGATTGTTGCAAAAAAATCCCGTATAACATATCTTTGTTAAGGGATTTTTTTTATCCAACTTTATGGGTAAAGTTTATTTAAGTTAAATTTGCATAATGCAGTATATAAAATTAGTAAGCATATGAATTGAAATAGGATACAAAATATTATTATTTTTTTTGTAATAAACAAATGCTAGTAACAAGCCCATACATATATAGTAAATTACATAAGCAGGATGTCCACCAGATATGTGCATTAAACCAAAAAATAAACTACTTATACCAATCTTAATCAAAACATGTTTATTATTTGTTCCTATAATACCGTATCGAAAAATAAATTCTTCTGATATTGGAACTAAAAAAGTAGCTAATATAAAATTTAGCCAAAATAATTGACTTAGAGGTTGGCTTAAAATACTCTGCTTTCTATTAGCGATGTCAAATACATATGATACTGATGGCTCTATTATAAATTGCAATAAAGCAATAACAATATATCCTCCAACAACCCAAATTATAATATTGGGTATTGATTTAACATTACCTAAGCATTCTTTTAAGTAGTCTTTCATCAAGTGAATTGACATTAATATAAAAACAATTAATGAAAAAATTCTTATGCCTTCATAAAATACATTTGGCTCAAATAAATCTTGGATACTTCTAAACCTATAAACTGCCGAAAGTAAGCCATACATTAACGCTTCACCAACAAAATTTAATACAAATATTGATAAAGGCAACATTTTCCGTACATAGTACTGGCTTCTAAAATCCAGCTTTCTTGCTCCATTTAAATGAAATAATATTTTATGCCTAGACTCTTCCATTGTAACACCTCCTAAGACATTGAGTGAAGATAAACTGAAAGTCTAGCTTCACTATCTATAATAGGTAAGATAATGAAAATAGGCTAATGGTCTATCTTCAGTATTAGATTTATTTATACACTACTTCATTATCTTGCCTACATAAACTTTAATTTATACTAGGATTATATTGGGTTAAAAAACTTCTCTGAGTTAGTATTGTTATATTTATGGTGGAATGATACATTATAGTGAAAAGTTACCAGTAATTTAAATAGCTAATATGTTTTACATACTAGAGTTTTTGTGATATAATAAATATAGCTTAGTTGTGATAGCTGATTTAGGAACAACTTGAGTAAATCTGTTATTCGTAAATATTACATTACTAGATATCAATTTGTATTTTACATATAAAAAGTGAGGGAAATTAAATGAAGAAAAAACTTTTATTACCACTATGCGTAGGAGTATTATTAGCAGGATGTGGAGGACAAACAGAAACAACAATAGAAAAAGAAGAAATTACATATTGGGATAATTTAACCGAAGTTTCAAGTTGGCAAGACATAGATATGAAAATAAATGCAACAGCAGATTTACATAAAACTACAGATGTAGATGGCGAAACATCTGAATTGAATATAAAAGATCTTAGTCTCCTTATGGATGGTGATATTCAAATAGATAAAGAAACTATGACAGGGAAAATAGATTTAAATTTAGGTTTCCCAGAAGAATTTAGAATATCACTTGCACAAAATCCAAGTTTATCACACATAGAATTACCTGAAGCTATTAATTTAAATATGTACATAACTCCAAATAGTGTATTAATTCCTAAAGATTTATATTCTGTAGCTGCAACTGTTCTTCTTGGAATACCAGTTGATGCTGAAATAATTCCTTTTGACTACGTATCAATTGATTCGGATGAAACAGGAATTCAACTTTCTACACTTGCAGGTGTGACTGTTTCAGAAGAAGATAAAGAAAAATATAATGCATTGCAAGAAGATCTTGGAGTTGACATTATAAGCTCAAATGAAGGCAAAACATTTAAAGTTACTTTAGATAAAGCGAAAATTACAGACCTAATTGTAAAATTCGGTCAAACATTTGAAACTCAAGAAGAGTTTGAAAATTTCCTAAATACATTGGAAGTAACATACGCTCCTGAAGAAGCTCCAAAAATGTATGAAGTTTTGAAAGATGAAACGACTATAAGAACTACATTTGAAGAAACTATAAATGATATGATGATTGATTATACAGTAAATTTTGAGCCAGAGCAATATATGACAGACGTAATCCTTGAATTAAGTGATGCAGAAGCTCAAATGAAAGTTAATTTAAATTCAACTACTAAAAAAACGGAATTAAGCGAAATGGCTCCTGAAGAAGGTTCAGTTATTATGTCAATGGATGAAGCTGCTACAGCATTTATGGGTGCATGGATAAGTCAAAGTGGACTATAAATAACAGTTATAAACGAGGCGGACTATATGTTCGTCTCTTTTCTCTTTTGCCCCTACATTATGCATTATTAATATGATATAATTGCTTGTATCAAGAATCTTATTCAATTAAGGAGGATTTTTTTATGAACTATGCACATAGAGGGTATAAAAAAGAATATCCAGAGAATACATTATTGGCAATTAGAAAAGCAATTGTAAGCGGTGCAGATGGAATTGAAGTTGATGTACATCTTAGTAAAGATGGTGAAGTGGTTGTAATTCATGATGAAGATGTAAACCGTACTTTTGAAGGAATTGGCCTTATCAAGGACTATACATTGGAAGAACTAAAAGAGTTTAAAAATAGAGATGAAAGAGAAGATGAAGATTGCTCTATACCAACTCTGCAAGAAGTTTTTAACATTATTAAGCCATATAAATTGCCTATATTAATTGAGCTTAAAACAGATATGATTCAATATGAAGGGATTGAAGAAGCTGTTATTAACCTTATAAAGCAAAATGATTATGTGGAAGATAGTGCAGTTATCAGTTTTAATTGGGACACTATAAAAAGGTGCAAAGAAATAGACCCAAACATACGGCTAGGGTTATCTAGTCATGATCAATTTAAGCTAAATATATTTAATAAAGCCAAAGAAATTGGTGTACAGATGTTGACCCTAAATTATGATATACTTTCTCCAGACATTATGGGAACATTAAGAGATTTAGACTATGAAATAAATGTATATACTGTTAACAGAAAGCATGACATGAAAAAAATGATAGAGTATGAAGTTCACCGAGTTATAACAGATGACCCAGAGTTACTAGCGAACCTTTTAAAAGAATAGGAGAATGAGGAGACTATCCTCCTCATTCTAAAAACTTATTACATATCAATTAATTTACAAAGTACAGATGCAAATTCAGCTTGAGTAACAGGAGAATGTTCTCCAAAATATCCATAATTTTCATATTCCATAAGTCCTTGCTTAATGCAATAATCAATTGGACTATATCTTGTATTTCCTCCGTATAAAGAGTGAATAATTGTGGCTAGTTCTAGTCTAGTTAACGCTTTATGTTGAGAACCAATTTTAAGTTCTAAAGCTATATCATTTCTTGTATCAGCATCCAATCTCATTAGCAAAGAAAGAGTACTATAATAATATGCATTAAATGAATTTAAGGTATTTCCTACTAAATCAATAGTCTCTTGTCGCCCAAATTTAACAGAGAAATTGTTTTGTGATAACATTAAGTTATCCAAAGATGTCAGTGCATTTACAATACTTATAGTGTGGTCTGGATTTGTGTAACCATAAAGCAATCCATTTTCTAGGCAATATTTTAAGTCTTCATATCCCCAGTGGTTTGTTGGAATGTTTTTTCCAAAGCTTAAATCATTTAGACCAATTCCTCTAAAATATGCCGTATCTCTGTAGCCTTTATAACTTGCTCCAATTTGCTGTGGACCAGTAAAAACTGTAAAATCTAGTATTTGTAGTTGAGTATTATCAACTCCTTCAAGACTATTCAAGTTAAAATATCCTGCTGGCAAAGTAAATGGAAGCGTATCAATTATTGATTTCATAGTAAGCTCTTTGTGATAATCACTTAGAGGGTTTTCTGGTGCAGGTTCTTTTGGTTGAAAAGGACTTTCGTCGTTACTATTTCCTCCATCTTCATTGTCTTTTTTCTCAATAAATATTGTGACTTCAATTGTATCAGTTAAAACTTCTCCCTCTTCAATAACTTTACCTTCACTGTCAACTTTATCAGCTGTTGGACGAATTGTAGTTGCTCTTACAATAATATCTTCTTCCTCTTCACGGCCCGAGTCAATTTGCCCATTTTCATCAACATCTAGATTTGGAGAGTTAGTTTCCCAAACCAAGCCTTTATGCCCTTCGATTACATAGTCAATATCAGCATAGTCTCTTGCTTCTATAGTCATTTTTTTCTCTGTTATATCAAGGGACTCAGCAAACTCTTCAACTTTGATTCTTGCACGAGTGGCGTTTCCAGCTTCATCAATTGCCCATATATAGTGGTATCCGTTTTCTTTCACTATGAAAGTATTCATATCCGTCCAGGTATCTTTATTTTCGTCAAACTTTTCTCCTATATAATACATCAAATGATCTCGACCTGTCTCATTATCTGAAGCTAAAATTGTTATTTCAACCGAATTAGAATATTCCAGATATTCTATTCTCTCTCTATCAATTGTTGGTGCTTCTGGATCTGGATCTGGGTCTGGCTCTGGATCTGGGTCTGGATCTGGGTCTGGATCTGGATCCTCTATTGATGGCCCTTTAATTGTAACTTTAATGTTTTGCTCAAGACGTTTACCACCTTTGCCAGCTGTTGGACGTTCTGTTTTTCCTGTTAAAGTTATAGGAAAACCTTCGGTTGGACTTTTTGCGTATAACGTATCATTGTCATCATCAATTTCTAGTTTCGAACTGTTACTTTCCCAATTTATTTCGCTATATCCTTTTATTTCAATTGCATAGCCATCTTCAAGTTCACCAAAACGGTCTGTTAATATACGTGCAATATCGCCTTTATCTCCAGTAGCAAGCTCTACCTCACCTTTTGCTAGTTCAAACTTTTCTGCCCATTCTACAATCTCTACAATAATGGAGGTCATGTTTCCATTTTGATCTTTTGTCCATATCTTATAAAATCCGTTTTCCGTAATTTGAGATACATTATCCTCAGTCCAAATAGCATAATTATTTACATTGGGCTCATAGTTGGATAAGTTAGCATCTGATTCTGAGATAAAAGGATTGCCTTCGTCCCAGTGGAATTTTACATTTTCGTCATCATCTGTTACTAGAGTTACATCTACTTCATTACTTCTTGAGTTATACTCAAATGTAGATTTATCCAAATCAATATATGGTGCTTTGTAATCTCCAACAATAATCCTAGAAGAAGTTGTATATTCTGCATATACGCCCTCTTCACCCTTTACAGTTGCTGTTAGTGTTGTTTCACCACCAAATTCATGTCCGTTAATAAAAATTATGTTGTCATGAGATTCACCGTCTGAAACTATAGAAGCAATTTCTGTATTTTCAATGGACCACTCTACTGGATACATAACTTCAGAAGATATTGGCAAAATTTCAATACCATAATCTAGTTCCACTGTTTTTCCTGCATCAACATCTACCTCAATTACTTCTGGTAGCTTAATGTCAAGTAATGTTTGAATTTTGTCAATTGTAATCTCAAAAGGATCAGAAGAAGTATACGCATCTTTCATTTGGAAATTTAACAAGATATTTCTATCTGATGTATATTCAATCATACCTTTAGTTTCAGCAGGATCTGTATCATCGCTAAATTTAATATAGCCAGGATCACCTGAAATTATTTGGTCAGCACTAAACCAAGTGTCTCCACCATCAAATGTATAGTCAAACATACTTAGTGAAGTTCTGTTATCTTTAAGAGTTATAAAAGCAGTAGCTGATGTACGGAATTCATTATAATCTAAGTCATCAAATTCAGCTTCTGGTGGATCAAAGTCACCAACAACAATATTAAGTGTAGTTGTAACTTCATTTCCTCGATGGTCTAAAAATGGGTCACCCTCAGGTGTCATTACTATACCAGTTAAAGTTGTTATACCATCACTGTTTTGTATTGTTGAAATTAACAGTTTACTTCCTTCTGTTCTATATGGATTTTTTAGATCTACCGCTTCTTCTGGAAGGACATCAAGCTTAACAATATTTTCTGGATCAGTTGACCACTCAATATATCCATACTCAAGATCCTTTGGCAAAGGCTCCTCCGCTATAGTCATAACGTCCATATTTATATCGTATTCAGTTTCCACTATTGCAGTACGACTTCTGATCCAGTCTAGTACAGTTACATCAACTGGTCCGTCATCATCATGAATTTCAGTGATTATTAGTCCTTCTAATCGTTGCAATTCTGAAGTATCTATACCTTCTTCTATACCTTCTGCATCCAATGACTCTGAAATTGTTACATTATCGTCTGTATCTGTAACTTGCAATTGAAATATAGCGTCCAACGTTGTTCTATATACTACGGAAGTTGAACTTTTAACAGGACCTATCATTTTTTTTACGGTATCTGTATACTTATCTTCAAAAGCAATTAGTTCATATTTTAAATCATCGTTTACGTCTTTATTATCCTTTACAGGAATTGTTATTATCGCTTCTGTATATAAGTCGTTGTATTCTATAGTTGCTTTACCTATATCTATTTCTGCCCCTTCATAATCTTCTGGGTCACGAAGGCTTAACACCGCTACTGTAGTTGAGTCCGTAGCGTTATGAGTAACCTTTATATTTACATCTACTGTTTTAAATATCTTTTCATTATTAACAAGAATAGTTACTAACCCATCAGTTGTCACTACACTTGCATGATCAGGTTTGTCAGATTCCCAAGTAAAAGTATCAGCTGCTCTGTCTGCACCATATGTTCTTGACAAAGGAATAGGGTCATGGTTTTCATAATCTAAATAAGCACCCAAATTTAATGTTTGACCAGTCGTAGTTTTTATTTCAACAATAATAGGCTTGTCGACTGTTTCATCGTGCTCATCCTCATTAACAATTTGTACACCTTCCAAATTTAGTATGTCTAATATGTAAATCGGAGAATGTGTAGTTATGATGCCATCTTTATCTTTTAATTCTATCGCTACCTCTCTATTTTCACTTATTTCTGGGCCTGTTTTACCAATTGTATACCAATGTGGAGTTGTTCCTGTACCTATAACTCTATATTCTTCTGCATCATCTGAGTATGCTGTTAATGTGGCATTCCTATAGTCTTCAGAATAGTCAATTTCATACTTTTCTAATATAGCTCCAGATGAAGAAGTAGTCGGTTTAACATTTGCATTGTCATCTACTGTAAGCTCTATTGTATTCTCAAAAGTGTTGCCCTCTATGTCTTTAATTTTAACTTTAATATTAGCTACTCCAGGATCTTCAACTACTACAGAACCATCTTGTTCAACCTCAGCTATTTTACGATTATCACTAGTCCAAATAAAATCTTCCATAGGATAATTTTTTAATCCAGTTTGATTAGATTCGTAATTAACTGCATAATATAGTTGAAAAGCACTATATGGCTCAGATTGATAATTATCAATCTCAGAACCACTATGGTCTAGTATGGAAATACTTTCTATAGGGGCAATTTGTGATGGAGTAATTTCAATTTTATACACTGTTACATTATCTTTTTTAGATAAGTCTCTAACTCTAACTTCATAGTTACCAGGCTCTTCTGCTATAAGATGATTATCGGCTTTATATTCGCTCCAGGTAGTTGAATTTGGCATTAAATAAGAAAATTCTAGGTCTTTTTGAATAGTATGGTCATCTGTTGCAATAATTCCTATATCAAGACAATGATTATCCTCATCATATTCTATAGTATGATAGTGTATGTAAGGATAATTATCATCAAAAGTTTCTTCCTTAAAATTTTCTTCAAAATCTATTATCATTTCTTTAACTGTATTACCTATATATAGTCCTATTTTTGTTCTTCCATTTCCATCTCCATCTGTTGCTGTTCCTTGAATTGTATTTATTACATTACCCGCTTTATCCCTAAATTCAGCATCTCCGTTCGCAACAAATCTATGAAATTTTTTGGGTAAATTATCTATTAAAGTAAAGTCTTTATTTTCAGGCCAATCTATAACCTCGTATATAAATTCTATATCTTCTAATTCAGTAATATCTGTAATCTTTATTGAATTATCAGTTGATACATTACCAGCTTCATCTCTTACTTGGATTTTCACAGGCTTGTTTTCTCTTACAGTATATGTATTATTATTTGCATATTCTTTGTCATCAAATGAATATTGTAAATTCTTAGTTTGTGTTTTATCATCACTTGCTAAAACAGTTAATTTTGCAGAATCGTAGAGATCATCATATTCTCTTTCAGTATGAAATATTTTGGGACTTACAGTGTCGTTAACACTAATTACCTCCATGTTTATTGTTGCAGTGGCTAACAATGTATCTCCAATATACGCCTCTAAAGTTACTTTGTTGTCTTTACTTATTCTTTCTCCAATCACCACTCCATTTTCATCCACTGATACATCCATAAGATCTGCTCTCCAGTTGTATTTAGGAGCAGGTGTAATGGTAGCTCCATTAAATGTCAAATGTGGTACTAATTGCAAATATTCTCCTAAACCTACAAATACATCCTCGTCCTCTGAAAATCCTACTGCACTAATGCTTAATTCTGCATCCGAAAGGTCCAATATGTTTTCAACACTTATACGAACAATTTCAAGTAAACCCTCTTCGTCACCTTTTTCTCTAACTGCAATGTCAAAAGTATCATTTTCGACAAGTATTTGTTCCTCATCTTCAATCCAATCTCCGTCCTCACCAAACCTGTATTCAAAAGGTCCTTTAATATTCTCATCAACCACAACTTTTAATGATACAGTGTTATCTTCTGCATTATAAATTCTATCAACATCTGTTATGTATTGTCCTCTGTGAGCAAATACGTCATCATCAGCGGCTAAAACGGATATTGGTGGGGCAATGTTATTAACCAACAACGAAAATGCCAACATCTTTGCTAAATTCCCTAGTTTCATTTTATCTCCTCCAATAGTACTAGTTTAAAAGACAATGCATTCATTGTCTTCACTATATATTTATAATTTATGTTTTTATGTGTTACAATATAATTATATTACATCTTTACTAAAATATCAAGACTAATAATATGGACAAGATACGGAATATTCTTATCTTAATGTTGAAACTTATTTTATATTCAGGTATAATTTACACATAAGCATAACAATCTATGTCGTCAATCAATTTTCTTTGAAAGGAGGCTACAATGAACATATTCGCACAATTTAGTTTGATTTTTGCTGTATATATTGCAGGAGAATGTATTGCTTCTATATTACCATTTACTTTTCCAGCAAGTATAATTAGTCTTATTTTAATGTATGGTTTATTGTCAACAAAACTGATAAAAGTACATCAGTTAAATGAAGCAGTTAATTTTGTTCTAATAAATATGGGAATTATCTTTTTGCCACCCATTGCAGGAGTTATAAATTATAGTGACCTTATAAAATCATCATTTGTTTCTTTTATTGTGATATCTATAGTGTCTAGCTTATTGGCATTTTTTGCAACTGGGTGGACCGCACAACTAATAATACGATTTAGAGAAAAGAGAGGATAGACCGTGCTACATATTATACAAAATTCATATTTTTTTGGCCTTAGCATAACTTTTGCCTGTTGGGCCACAGCCGTTTGGATTTGCAGTAAAAAAAATCATGTGTTGTTAAATCCTTTGCTTGTTGGAAGCATCCTTCTTACATTTTTAATAGTAATATTTAAAATTCCGCTTGATGTTTATACCCAAAGCACAACATCAATTAGCAATATGGTGGGACCTTTAACAACCATTTTGGCATTTAATATTTATAAGCAGCAACAAGTCTTAAAAGAAAACTTCGTTGTTGTTGTGGTTTCTTGTACAGTGGGATGTCTTGTAAGTGTAGCGTCCACTTTAGCGATAGGATATATGATGATGGCAAATAACGTTATAATACAATCGCTTATATCAAAAAATGTAACTACCGCAATAGCCATATCTATTTCAGAAAATAGAGGGGGAATTGTCGGAATTACTGTGGCTTCTGTAATGGTAGCAGGATTAATTGGAGCAATATTATCCCCATTACTAGTGAAAGTGTTTGGCATAAAAGAGCCTGTCGCTCAAGGATTGGCAATTGGAGCTACTAGTCATGCATTGGGAACATCAAGAGCCATCACTATGGGAGAAATCCAAGGGGCCATGAGCTCAATTTCTTTATGTGTTTCAGGGATTGTTACTGCTATAATTGTTATTTTTATATAAATCGATATAATCAAAACCACCCGTCTAACGGGTGGTTTGTACTTGCCCTTTAAGGGCTTGTTACTAACTGTGTCTTAAGACACACTGAATGGTCTGACAACTGTAT
>LJDB01000090.1 GCA_001983455.1 Candidatus Epulonipiscium fishelsonii | reverse complement strand
ATGCTTTGTCTAGATCTTCTAATTTTAATTGCATGTTTTTATCCCCCTTGTATTTTTAAAAGTAACTAGTACTTGTTTTTACAATTTAATAATTCATTTACTATATCTCTCACATATCTCTTCTGTAATTCAATATACTACCTACTCAACTTATTTTGCATTAGTTCCTCAAAATTTATAGTATTAATATCAATTCAAGATTTAGTGGATAATTTGTCTAGAGCTTTATCCTCCTTGTATAAATACCTTTTTCACTTATATATATTAGGTTGCGACATCTAAAATCAGTCCTTGTATTTCTCCAATTCGATCAAGTATATCAATATGATCTTTTTCTGTTCTCATAAGCTCTCTCGCCAGCCCATCTAGTTTTTCATTTACCAACCTAACGATACCATACACCCTGTGTCTACCCCTCTTGTCAAGAAAGCTTTCACGGGAAAATTTGTGACTCCTTGCAGTTATCTCTCCCATAAACTCTGTTATCATCTCTCTATATGCTCTCAAATCTCTTATATCCATATGTTCTGCAATTTTATTACCTTGTTCGGTAATTTTTTCAATCATTTGGGTTAATTTTGCTTGTAAATTATCCTCACCCAAATTACTTAATAAAGTAAATCTAAATCCTGTATCAACTTTTTCATTTTTATTTCCACTAATTTCTTTCAATTGAGGCATTTGGACATTGCTAATATTAATATTACTCATAAGTTTTCCCTCATTTCTTTTTTATAAACCACTAAAATTTATAAACCACTAAAATTTTAATTTTTTCATTTTCAAATTTAATCCCTTTTAAATATTCTCTATGTGCTTTAATAAATTCAATTATTTGTTTATCTATTATTTCTCCAAGACATACTAATGGTATACCTGGAGGATATAACATTATATTTTGAGCACAAATATTATCTTCGGCTAAATCAATATCTTGCCAATATTTATCACTATAATATATTTGTCTAGGAGAACTTGCGGGCAAATACAATTCACTTTTGTATTTAAAAGTTACTGGCGAATATAATGTGCTCTCACAATGGATGTCTATTTCAAATAGAATTTTTTCTAGTATGTCTAAACTTTCTTTAGTATCGGATATTGTACTTATTAATAAAATATAGCTTTGTGTTGCCATTTCTATTCCAATTTTATATTTAATTTCTAAGATTTTACCTAGTTCATATCCAGTAAGATTAGTAGTATTAGTAAAAATTATTATCTTTGAAATATCATGCTTACTTATATTTTCGTCTAAAATAGATAAATTCTTTAATGATTTAAGCTTAAACATAAGTTGTTTTAGTGGCAATATATAGGAATTTTCAATTTGAGTTTTATTTTGTTGAATATAGTTTCTTATATAATCCATATTAGCCATAAGAAGATATGAGGGACTGCTGGTTTGGATTAATCTTAAATTTTTTATTAAGTTAGAGGAATTAATTTTATTGCTACAAATGTGGAGTAATGCACCTTGTGTTAGTACTGGTAAGGTCTTGTGCATGCTGTGTATAACTATATCAGCTCCTAAAGCTATACTACTTGTTGGAAAAATTGGATGAATATTAAAATGAGCTCCGTGAGCTTCATCCACAATAAATATTTTATTTTCCATAAGTTTTGAAATTTGAGTGATATCAGAAACAATCCCTTCATAGGTGGGACTGACCATAATTAAGCCAACAACATCAGGATGTTTTTCTAAAGCTGTTGCTACACTTCTAGTGTCTATTTCACCTATTAAATATTCATTATAATAATTTGGAGTAATATAAATAGGAATTGCTCCTATTAAAACTAGTGCATTCCATACACTATAATGACAATTTCTTGCAACTAATATTTTATCATTTGGGTTACATACAGTCATTAAACTTGCTAAGATGCCAGCAGTTGATCCATTAGTTAAAAAAACTGTTTCTTTTGCACCATAAAAAGATGCCATTAAATCCATAGCATCTTTTATAACTGCCTCTGCTTCATACAAATTATCTAAACCTGTTATCTCAGTTGCATCCAAATTAAACAGATTAATATCTTTAAAAATATCTGTTTTGTCAAACTTATGTCCAGGCATATGAAATGATATATTTTGTCTTGAATATTCAATAAGTTTACTATATAGTGGCGTTTTCACAATTGTGATATACCTCTTGAACATCATCATCTTCTTCAAGCAGTGCCATCATTTTATCCCAAGCTTTAAAATTAACTTCTTCAAGAGTTGCTACGGTTTGTGGTATCATAGTTATTTTAGCATCAACCATTTCAATTCCTTTTGTTTCTATTTTAGAGCATACCTCACTAAAAGTTTCTGGAGATGTTGTAATTATATACATTTCGTCTTCAGCCTCAAAGTCATCTGCTCCAGCATCAATTACAAACATCATAAACTCATCTTCATCCATATCCGTAGCATCTTGATCAATAAAAATCTGACCTTTTTTGTCAAACATAAAAGATACACATCCAGTTGTGCCCATGTTGCCATTTCCTTTTGCAAAGGCAGCTCTGACATTTGCTGCTGTGCGGTTTTTGTTATCTGTAAGAGTTTCTACAATAACAGCAATACCATTTGGCCCATACCCTTCATAAGTGATATATTCATAGTTAACACTATTTGCATCTCCAGAAGCTTTTTTGATGCTTCGCTGAATAGTATCATTTGGCATATTATTTGATTTAGCTTTTCTAATTATATCAGCCAATTTATTATTTAAAAGCGGATCTGGACCTCCTTCTTTAACAGCAACTGCAATTTCTCTTCCCATCTTTGTAAAGATTTTACCTTTTTGAGCATCATTTCTAGCTTTTTTATGTTTTATATTTGCAAACTTTGAATGTCCTGACATATTAACTTCCTTTCTAAAGTGGTATTTATAAAAAATAGACGACCTAAGTCGTCTCATAATTAATTATAGTGTATTTAGTTTCCTTAATCAATAACGAAAATAATTATTTTCAATCAAAATCTGGTTATCTAATTATAATATCACGATATTTTTTATACTCTTCAAAATACTTAACACTTTCAAAATCAGTATCATATATATAACATTTACAGTCATCCTCTAGGAGCATCAAATTAAAATTTTCTAAAATTGTCTTTAAAGGAGCCTTAAGTATTTTATGCTGAATATAATCCATAGTAACAACTCCTCTATGACAATTTAGTGCAAACCATGTACTATTATTCTTGGGAGTAGAATAGTAGTCATAAAATCGAGAAAAAATTCTATCATAAAAAATATCATGTAATTTTATTCTTAAGATTAAGTTGGTAGTGTTTGCTTTTGGTTTTTTTTGCATTTCAAAACCAAAAGCTTCACTAAATTCTTTTAAATCTTCTATTTCGTTATAGGCAAGTCTTAAATTATATTCAATGTAAGATTCTTCGATGGCCTCCATAAGATGAGAATTATTTTTAATACAACTTACAATGCCTGTAGAAAACTCTATCTTAAAGAAATTGACTATATCATCAATGGATATTGCAATTTTTGTTCTTATACAACTTCTTAATCTTAACTTATCTACTTCTCGTAAAGCTTTTGCTAAATTTTTACACTTAAAATTATAAATTCGTTCAGTGGTTTTATTTATAGCGTATACTGTAAATTCAAAGTCTGTTTCTTTTTTTATTTGGTCAGTCATATATCGTAAGGCTTTTGCACAGTCCATATATTTACTAAAAATATCATAAAGATTATCATCATCTTTATAAAACAGCATAGTAAAAGTATTTAAAAGTTTAATACTAGTCCCTTCATCAGTTTTTAGGCAAATATCTATAATTATATTTAAAAATCGGATAAGATTTCTCTCATCTTTAAGATCGATATAATAAAGCAAGTTTACAACGTTATCTTTACGTGTGTTTCCTACATATCCCATACGAAGAGCATCGATAAAATGATATATGTACCAAGCTAACTGATACTCTGGTGGCACAATTTTTTTAAGCTCAATTTCTTCTTTATTAAGGGTTATATATTTACTTGAAATAAGTGGAACATCTAATTTTCTATCAATATTGATAATAATTTTGAAACTTAAGCAATTTATATAATTATCCATTACATATCTACAATCAATTATAAACTTAGTATCAGTTTCATACATTTTATATCTATTTAACTCAAAAGAAATATTCGATGTAAATCGAGGATGATCTAAAGGATCTAGTTTTTGCACTATTATTTTTTCTAATCGACGACATATCATTTGAATATCAATTTTTAAAACATTTTCAATTTCATGTAAAAAGTTATTATATATTAAATCTTCTTCTTCATTCCAAACTCCTATGTTCATTTTAATTTTAGGTTTAATAAAATTAAAATTTTTCAAGTATACTAAATTGATTTCATCATAATTTTCAAATGTTCGCAGCACATTTTCTGGATATCTTTTTACATCAAAATTTCCATCAAGTGCAAATGGTAAATTGTTTACAATATAAAGCATAATCTCTTCTTTAATTTCAAGATTGATTTTCGCATAATCTATATCAAATTTTCTATTGTCATCAAATTGTGGATTATCATCATAAATACAACATGTTTTCATATCCTTCATAATTTCAATATTGTATTTGTATAATTCTTCAATTAATTGTATAGTTCTAAAAGCTATTGAACAATTAAATTGCCTGCTAAATTCAAGTCTTCGATCATCTGCATCAATATAATCTTTTCCTTCATAAAGTTTTGAATTAAAATAAAGCTCTAAATAGTTATAACTATCTCCAAGGTTTTTTTCTTGCATAATAAAAAAATTAATATCTGGTTCCAGCTCATTTTTTGAAAGAGAAAACCCATGCTTAATTGCAATCTTTTTCAGAAGATTAAAATCTTTTGACTTAACCTTTATCTTATGTTCAATATAAGAGTCTTTCATTTCCTGCATTACTTCATTTTTGTAATAATGTATTGAGCTAAACTTATCACCTTTCCAGTGTAATTTAGTAATATCAATACCAAAAATATTATCATACTCACTAGGTTTATATAGTGATACATTATTTACCCAACCAAGCTTTGGAATATCTAGTCCAAAAAAATTAATCATATTATCAACATCTATTTCAATTTTTGTTCTTATTACATAAAATCCGTTTTCAGCAAAAACAGTTTTTAAGTTGTTTACTATTTGAAATGCACTTTCAAAGTTCTCAGCATCAAAATTATGTTTATAAATTGATTGGATATAGAAATTTCCCTGTGCCCAATTAAGCAATATTGGTTTTACATTGTAGTCTTTACAAAGTTCAATGTATTTTTTTGTGTTTTGTAAACTTTCTATTGTTATGTGTGCTTGAAAATTTATCATGATTTCACCATCCTTTTTTCTATTATACCATAAAAACGCTCTGAACACTTTTGGATAATAAATATTTATAGATTAATAACATATGTATAAGTTAAAATGTTTATAAATAAGGAAAGAACTGTCATATTTTATTATGAATGAGGAAAAAATACCCTAAATTAAAAACTCATTTATCATAAAACTAAAACTAAAATTGAACTTTACTCATTCGATTTTAGTTCTAAAATAGTTAAAGTAAACTTTAACCTCGCTTAAAGTAAATTTTAACTATAAAAAATTTTACTATGGGGCATATAAGCTAGAGTACTTTAAGGTCATGTTATTTTTTACTTTAGTATTTTCAAGCCAAAAAATATGTGGTAATCTTATTTTGTAGCCAGCGATGGTTGCTTTCCCCATTTTTACACTAGGACCTTATTCCTAGAATTACAAAGCATGGTTCGTAACAGAGGGTGATACGAGCTATGCTTACATATTAAATATAGTAACGCATACATTCTTAAATAATTGTGGCTTGTGAGATTAGACATTATAATAGAAAAATCAATTATTTAACAAGTTAATAAAGTAACATCAGCGTGTCGAACAAAAACTTAAATTACTTTATTATAATTGCAAAACTATATTTCACCAAAAAATAATATAGAAAGGATGGAGCTACAATGATGCTAGAATTAGCAGGTATGACATTTACATTATTAACAAGCTTACTATTTTCAAGTGCAATTATAGGACTAGTAAACAACTTTTACATTGAAACAGAAACAAGTTCAGTTAATAATAAAGATTTGCTTGAAGACGAAACAAATCATATTAAAGAAGTAAAACATACATTAAGTGAGTTGACACAACAAGATAATTCACTTTCCCCTATGAAAACTGTACATAATGATAATTTAGTCGGAGAATTATTATATAGTAAAAAACACAGCTTTAAACAACAAAGTTATACTTCAAATAACGTTTCACTGAAAAACAAAGAAATGTTGGCTTGCGAAGACAACCACATTAAAATAAGAGGTCCTTCAAATTGGACAGCAGAAAAAATATCAGCGTAAGAAGCACAGAAAAAAGAAAGCAGGTGCTATGAAAAATTAATAATTAGAATAGAAGCTACATAACAAAAATACAAATGTATTCATTATTTATTAAATTAAAAATTGAGAGAGGATGTTTAAAATGAAATTGTCGGAAATGAAAATAGAAACAAGTGAAATTTTTATAAATGCCATTAAGGAAATGGTAGACGAGTTTTATAAAGATACTCAAGAGAGTTTAAGAAATATACATAAAATGAATTTGACTAATGGAGAGGAAAAAAATACTATAAAAAATACTGAGAAGTTAGTTGATATTACAAAGCAAAACAAATTATGCTACATAATAAAGAGTAACGAGGAGGCAAATTTGTCTAGGAAAGTATTGCACTATACTAATATGGCCAAGCGACAACAGGCTATTATAAGTGAGAAGGAAAGACGGAAGTTACAATTTCCATTATCTGTTCGGGTCAAAGCAAGGATAAGAGAACCTTCAATCACTATTAACTAATTTTTAAAATATTAATTAAGCCTATAATTTTAATAAAATAACATATTACATACAAAAAATAAAATTACATACAAAGAGAGGATGTATTAAAATGAACTTTAAATTAGAGCCAATGAAAATAGATGCAGATGAAATTGAAAAAATGTTAGGTAACTATTATGATGATATCCAAGATGATGATATCCAAGATGATGATATCCAGAATGATGATATTCAGAATGATGATATCCAAGATAATGATATTCAGAATGATGATATCCAGGATGATGATATCCAGAATGATGATATCCAGGATGATGATATCCAACAAGATGATTTACAAATCATAACCAATAAACCAAACGAAAAAACGTTTAGAATGCAGTTACTAGAAATGAACTTAGATGCAGTTACAATTAAGAAAATAGATGATAAAATTTCTAGAGCAATTAAGAAAAATTTACAACTCATACATAAAAGAAAACGACCTAATGAGTGTATCAAAAAAGATAAGATTCTTAAAATGAAGTTATTGAAGATAAAATTAGATATAACTAGAATTAAAGAAGATTTACAACTTATACATAAAATAGATTTGACTACTAACCTTGTAGAAAAAGAGAGGATGTTTAAAATGAAACTATTAGAAATGAAATTAGATACAGCAAGAATTAAAGAAGATTTTCAAATTATACATAAAAATAATTTTACAGGCAAAGAGAGGATGTTTGAAATGAAATTACTAGATATGAAATTAGATACGGCTACAACTAAAGAAGATTTACAACTTATACATAATAACTTTACAGACAAAGAGAGGATGTTTGAAATGAAATTACTAGAGTCACATACAACTACAATTAAAGAAGATTTACAACTTATACATAAAAATAACTTTACAGAAAAAGAGAGGATGTTTGAAATGAAACTACTAGATATGAAATTGGATACGGCTACAACTAAAGAAGATTTACAAATTATACATAAAAATAACTTTACAGACAAAGAGAGAATGTTTGAAATGAAATTACTAGATATGAAATTAGACACAGATATAATTAAAGAAGATTTCCAACTTATACATAAAAATAACTTTATCGAAAAAGAGAGGATGCTTAAAATGAAACTACTAGAGTCAGATACGGATATAATTAAAGAAGATTTCCAACTTATACATAAAAATAACTTTACAGACAAAGAGAGGATGCTTAAAATGAAATTACTAGAGTCAGATACGGATATAATTAAAGAAGATTTCCAACTTATACATAAAAATAACTTTATCAGAAAAGAGAGGATGCTTAAAATGAAATTAGAAGAAATGAAACTAGATACATATAAAATCAAAGAAATGCTAGATAGACATTATGATGAGCTCCAAGATAATTCAAGAAATGTACATAAAATAGATTTAACTAGTAATGCAGATAAATTATTTTATGAAACAACTAGTAAAGAAAGTAGCAATTTAGTTAATGTAATATTTTACCATAATACATCTAGTGGAAAACGACGAACTCTTATTACAAATGAGGCTAAAAAACGGAAGCTAAAATCTCCCATATTCATTCGGACTGAAACTAGAATAAGAGAGCCTTCAATCAATGTCAATTAACTTTAACAAGATACTTACATAATATACATATATTACATAACAAACATACATAATAGAGAGATATATTACATAACAAACATACATAATAGAGAAATATATTACATAACAAACATACATAATAGAGAGGATATATTAAAATGAAATTATATACATATAAAGAAACGATAGATACACATTGCACTGAAATCCAAGAGAATTTAAGAAATTTACATAAAATAGATTTAACTAGTAATACAGTGATGATAAAGAATGCAGATAAATTGTTTTATGAAATAGCTAGTAAAGAAAGTAGCAATTTAGTTGATGCAATATTTTACCACCATACAGCTAGTGGAAAACGACGAACTCTTGTTATAAATGAGGCTGAAAAGCGGAAGATACACTCTCCTATATTCATTCGGACTGAAACTAGAATAAGAGAGCCTTCAATCAATATCAATTAATTTTAACAAGATACTTACATAATATACATACATTACATACTACACATACATAATAGAGAGGATATATTAAAATGAAATTATATACATATAAAGAAACGATAGATACACATTACACTGAAATCCAAGAGAATTTAAGGAATGTACATAAAATAGATTTAAATAGTAATGTAGATAAATTATTTTATAAGACAACTAGTAAAGAAAGTAGCAATTTAGTTAATGCAATATTTTACCACCATACAGCTAGTGGAAAACGACGAACTCTTAATATAAATGAGGCTGAAAAACGGAAGATACACTCTCCCATATTTATTCGGACAGAGACGAGAATAAGAGCGCCCTCAATCAATGTTAATTAATTTTAATAAGAGATACTTATATTACATATTAAACTGTTAAACATACTACATAATAGAGAGGATATATCAAAATGAAATTTAAATTAGCAAAAATGGAATTAAAAATAGGTGAAATTTTTACGGATGCAACTAGGGATAAAGCAAACAATTTCTATAATGAAGCTCAAGAGTTTCCACATAAATTAGACTCAATTAATAGATGTGTAAAAATAAAAGAAAGAACCAATAGCATAAAAAAATACACTGAACATAATACCAAAATTTATGAATTAAGATTTACTCCTGCTACTAAAATGAAGGTCAAAGGGTCTTTAGCATTTCACCCGTTAGCATCTATAAGAGGGCCTTCAATAACATGAATATAATACAGTTAATTTATGCGGATATTACTATATTAAAGAAAGGAGCATACGATACGGATATTACTATATTAGAGAAAGGAGCAGATGACACGGGTATTACTATATTAAAGAAAGGAGCAGATGACACGGGTATTACTATATTAAAGAAAGGAGCAGATGACACGGGTATTACTATATTAGAGAAAGGAGCATACGGCACGAGTATTACTACATAAAGAAAGGAGCATACGATACGGGTATTACTATACTAAAGAAAGGAGCATACGACACGGTTATTACCATACTAAAGAAAGGAGCATACGACACGGTTATTACTATATTAAAGAAAGGAGCATACGGCACGGATATTACTAAATCAAAGAAAGGACAAGTAAAATACACATAACTTTAAAAATAGAAATACACAGAAAAATATATAAAGAAAGGAGTAGAAAAATACATATAATAAATAACAGATTTAGCAATTATTATTAATAGCACAGTTAATAATACAAATACAATGAGAACCTAAAGAGAACTTGGATGCTATTAATAGAATGCTAATGACGATAATTACATATTGTTGAAATCTCTTTGATTATAACTAAAAAGTTATAGGATAACCCATATATTTAATAAACATTAGGTATAAAAAAATATAAGGGGGAAGGAAATTGGTAGTAGGAGATTTCGTAGTAAGATTGTCTTATAAAAAAGACCTATTATTCAGGGTTATTGAGATAGATAATAAAAACGATGTTGCTAAGTTGAAAGGCATATCATATCGTATAATAGCAGATGCACCAATTGTAGACTTGGAACTAGCTGGAGGAATGCGTTTTACCAGTGATGAAAGCTCAACAATGGAGATTATAGAATCTAATGTGAGAACAATATTAAGAGAACACAAAGGTTTAGACGCAAATAAGCTACAAAAAGTTGTAAAAGTACTACATATAGATGGTGACCCATTCTATTTGAATGTATGTTTAAGATATTATGAACTATTAGGTGTATCGGCTGTTGGAGAAAATGTGTTGGAGTCACAGCAACCTATAAAAGTAAAAGAATTAATATCTATACATAACCCAGATATACTGGTTTTAACAGGACATGATTCCTTAAACAAAACCTATACATCAACTGAAGATATATTGGAATATAGAAACTCAAAATATTTTATTGAAGCAGTAAAGCAAGCTCGAATTATAAAACCAACAACTGAACAGCTAATAATTTATGCTGGAGCTTGCCAATCACATTTTGAAGGAATTTTATCAGCAGGAGCTGACTATGCATCATCTCCAAGTCGCGTACTTATTCACGCATTGGACCCCCCTTTTATCGTTGAGAGAATAGCATATTGCCCTTTCTACAAGGTGTTGCCCATTGAAGAGGCTTTAAAATACACAATAACTAAACATAAAGGGCTTGGAGGTTATGATACCTTCGGAAAATCACGAATGGGAGGCAATTTAGAACGGAGTGCACTGCTTAAAGCATCTGTTGAAAATTCCTAAAAAATGTAGAAACAATAGTTAGATAAATAAAAAATCAGTTAAGATTAACTGATTTTTTATTTTTGAAATATTTATTGGTTTAAACTCAGCTCATATAGATTGTAGTAAATTCCTTTTTTATTAAGCAATTCTTGATGTGTGCCCATTTCCATTAATTTTCCTTTGTCCAGTACAATAATGTTATCTGCATGTTGAATTGTAGCAAGTCTATGGGCTACCATAATAGTAGTGCGACCTTCCATTACTTTATAAATTGCTTGCTGAATGATAGCTTCTGTTTCCGTATCAATATTTGCAGTTGCTTCATCCAGAATAAATATTTTTGGTGAATAAGCTATTGCACGAGCAAAAGATAAAAGTTGTCTTTCTCCAGTAGAAAGAGTTGCTCCGCCTTCAATCACCTCTTGTTTATATTTATGTGGCATTTTTTCAATAAAAGTATTTGCATATACCATTTTAGCCGCTTCTTTAATATCATTTTCAGAAATTTCTTCTTTCCCTAGTCTAATATTTTTTTCAATATCACCTGTAAACATAAAAACATCTTGTAGCACTTGACCTATTTGGGTTCTTAGACTTTCAATAGTAAATTCCTTGATATCTATACCATCAATTAATATTTGTCCTTTTTGAATATCATAATACCTTGATATCAGGCTTAAGATTGATGTTTTTCCAGCTCCAGTTGCTCCAACAAAAGCTACCTTTTGCCCAACATTAATTTTAAATGATACATCTTTTAAAATCCACTCTTCACCTTTATATGCAAACCAAACATTTTTAAATTCAATCTCACCTTTAAAATTGTCTGAATTTATTTCTATATTTCCATTTTCAATTTCATTCTCTTCATCTAACACCGTAAATATTTTTTCAGCAGCAGAAAAGGCCGATTGCAAAATGTTGAATACTTCCGCTAGTTGTTCAATGGGGCCAAAAAAGTCTTTTACATATGAGGTAAAAATTACTATTGTTCCAATCGTAATTGCTCCTGCTAAAACTTCTTTTGAACCGATATATAATACTAGTGCAATTGTCAAGTTGGATACTGCAAATAGACTCGGTCTATACACCAAAAAAGCATATAGTTCTTTCATCCCTGACCTAAATAGATTTTCGTTTATATCCGTCATCTTGTTCAAAGTTTTTTCTTCACGACTAAAAATTTGTATTAGCTTCATACCCATTAAATGTTCAGACAAGAAAATATTCATTGATGTTAAATAATTTCTAGTTGCACGATACGCTTTCCTTGAATAATATTTAAATATTACCGTCATTACAATTGTTATTGGTATAGAGCAGACTACATAAAGTGAAATTTTGACATTTACAGTAAACATCATTATGAGTATTCCAGTTAAAAACATACCATGTTTAAGCAAATTAGTAATAACACTAGTGTACATCTCATTTAAGCTTTCTGTATCGTTAGTTACTCGTGTTACTAGTGCTCCAACTGGGTTTTGATGATAATACCTTGAGGGTAAACTCAGCATTTTATTATATATGTCTAGTCTTATCCTTTTAATTATTTTTTGTCCTATCTTCTGTAATATTATAGTTTGTGAATATACAAGCACAAAGCTAGTTGTTAATACTGTTAGAAATAACGCTCCATACATCATAAGCAAACTAATAGTCTCTTCTATATCTTTAGCATTATCTCCAAACAAGTCTACTACTTTTCCAATTATAATAGGTTTTGATAAATCTGCTCCTGTCGTTATAAGCATCAGTACAATTACTAGTATAAACTGCAACGTATATGGTTTTGCATAGAACAAAAGTCTTTTTAACAATCTTTTATCCTTCATATGTATCACCGCCTTTTTTTAGCTGTTGTTGTTTATGCATTTTTGCATATATTCCTCCAAGCTCTATCAGGCTGTCATGTGTGCCTTGCTCTGCTATTTTTCCTTCTTCCATTACAATTATTTTATCAGCGTTTCTAACTGTAGAAATTCGGTGAGCAATTATTATGTTAGTTTTTCCATTTCTTACTTTTTTCAAATTGTTAAGTATAGTTTCTTCTGTTTTAGTATCAACTGCAGAAAGCGAGTCATCCAAAATTAAAATTGGTGCCGCAAGAATTAATGCTCTAGCAATGGAGATACGTTGTTTCTGTCCACCAGAAAGCATAGTACCTTTTTCTCCAACAACAGTTTCATATTTATCTGAAAAATTAATAATGTTTTGATGAACATTTGCCTTTTTTGCAGCTTCTTGAACCAAATCATCATCATAATCCCAAAGTCCAAAACCAATATTATTTTTAACAGTATCACTAAACAGAAAATTGTCTTGTGGTACATAGGCAATGTTTCCTCGCACTGTTTTGATGCACAGCTTCATTATATCATGTCCACCAAGAAATAATTTATTTTCCTCAATATTATAAAATCTCAATAATATGTTGACTAAGGTTGATTTTCCACTACCTGTTCTTCCCAATATCGCTAGTGTTTGCCCACTTTTTACCTCCAAATTTATATCTCTTAAAGCAGGTTGGTTATTATCAGGAAAGTCAAAGTTAAAGTTTTTTATAGAAATGCTTCCTTCCAGGCTATCTTTAGATATAGAGTTTTCGTTGTCTAAAATTACTTCTTCTGCGTTCAGAACTTCTTCAATTCTTTTTGCTGCAGCAAGCCCCTGTGCATAAACATTTATTGCATGTGTAATAGCTGACATAGGCCATGTTAGCATCAAGATATACTGGTTGAATGCTATAAAGCTACCTGCTGTAATTTCATTATTAATAGTCATATAGCCTCCGTACCCAATACTAATCAATAAACTAACTCCAACTAGAAATTGCATTGCGGGGTTCATAAAAGCCGATATTTTGGCTAGTGATATATTTTTGATATAGTTATCTTGGCATATTTTTTCAAATTCATCCAACGTTTGTTTTTCTTGAACAAACGCTTTTATAACTTTTATACCAGCAAATGACTCTTGAACTTGGTCGGATAGATTAGCAAAAGCTCTTTGTTTTGCCAAAAACCTGTCATGTATATGGTTTTTCATATATATTCCTGAAATAGCTATAATAGGCATGGGTATGACAGCCACTAAGGTTAACTTAAGATTAACAAAGGTTGCCATGGTGTAAATTACCATTAAACTCATAATAACTGCATCAAATATTACTATAACACCCATCCCTGTCATCATCCTAATTGCATTTAAATCATTTGTAGCATATGCCATCAAGTTCCCTGTTTTATTTTCATTAAAATATGTTATGTCTAGTTTTAACCATTTTGTAAATAGTGCCTCTCTAATTTCTTTTTCAATCTTTCTTCCGCTTCCTACTAGCGTAAACCTCCAGCCCATTCTTCCAATTACAATCATCAATATAGACAAAACAAGCATCTTTAATATTTCAACTACCCCATCAATGTCAAGATTTCCTATTGTAATTCCATCTGTCACTGCTGCAGTAGCTTTTGGTATGTACATTTGTGCGACGTTTGTCATCCACAGCATAAGTATGCCAATAACGTAAAACCATTTGTATTTAAATATATATTGCTTAAGAATTGTAATTCCCCCTTCTATTATAATGGTAGTACTCATTTCATTTTATACCATATTTTAACAATTTCATAGGGGTGTTTAGATTTCAGTACTAAAATTTTATTATTTAATATTAGTTAACATCTACAACTTTTACAATTACAGCAATATTATCATCAAAATTTTCATGTGAACTATACATCATAATAGAAATACAACCTATACAAAATTTTATTTCACATATACTATTATGCAAAATAGATTTTTTCTCTAGGTCTTTTATGCCTGTATGATAATCATTCATTAAAATCTCTAGTTGTTTAATGGCTTTTTCTTCATCCCTATTCTCCATTTCTGTTGCAAATCCAGCAAATACTTCTTTATTTATTTTGGCTAGTAATTCAGTGCCAATTTCAAATTTTCCATCTTTTGATAAATCTCTCATTAAACTTAATATTAATTTTATCGTTCATTTTAATTTGGTTTTGTTTAACCAGTTGAATGTAACTATAAAAAGCTAATATTTTTTACCTAAATTTTACAAATTTATAACACAGATTTTATAATAATAGTTTAAAATTAGTTATGGAGGTATAATAATGAAAATAAATATTTTTAATGTTACAGGAATTTTATCACCAAGTAATGAACAAATGCACATAAGCTACAGTTTTTACATAAAAGATATAACTAACTTGAGATTTAGTTTTGACTATAATCCAAAACAGTTAAATAATGAACAAGAAGCTAAAGCAATTATTACAAAATGCTTAAATAAATATACAGAAATATCTCAAGAGGAAATAGAAGATAGTTGGGAACAATATTTGCCTATCAAAAACTTATTAACAATATCAGTGGATGACCCCTATATGTTTAGAGGAGCAGCTCATAGACAACCAAGTAATAATGTTATTTGTATAGAGGAGCAAAAAGCAACAGAGGGTTTTGTGAAAGGGAAAATAGTAGATGGTTATTGGAAGATAACCATAAGTACACATGCTATAGTAACGGAATCTTGTGTGTATAAATTAGAAGTATGGACGGAGAGTTGCGATGAATAAATGGATAACAGGAGAACTACATACACATACAATTGCTAGTGACGGGAGCTTTACTTTTAGCTCCTTATTGCAACAAGCCAAAATGGAGAATATAGATTTATTAGCAATAACAGATCATAATGTATTTCATTCTATAGATGATATTGAAAAACTTGAGCAACAATATAACATTGATATTATATCTGGTATGGAATGGACCACATTTTATGGACATTTAGTTATATTAGGAATGAATAAGTACCTTGATTGGAGAACAATGTCTCCAAATCAAATTGACCAAAGGTTATCTAAAATGAAAAAACAAGATGTTGTTTTAGGTATAGCCCATCCCTTTAGGGTAGGCGGACCACTTGCGACTGGTTGCCATTGGGAATATGATATACAAAATTGGTCCAACATTGATTATATAGAAGTTTGGTCCTATTTAAACCCTCATACAAGTGCAGCAAGCAAAAGAGCATTTGAATTTTGGATTAGCAAGCTTGACGAAGGAGAATTTATAACTGCCATATATGGCCGTGATTGGCATAGAGTAGAAGATATGAAAGGCAAAGTGACTGGCAAAAACTATATACTTGTAAATGATAGCTGTTATAAAACATCTACTTTATCTGCTTTAAGGTCTGGAAAAGTTGTAGTAAGTATTGGTCCCTTGATAAAGTTTAATCTAATAGATGTAAACAATATAGATATTGGGCAACGTTGGGTTACAAATAAAATTATGACAACATTTAAATGTAGTATAGAAAACACATCTATAACTTCTGATATGCAATTAACTTTACTATCAAATAAGGGAGTGATTTTTTCAGCTGCAGCAGAGTCTTATATATCTAGTGATTTATCTATAGAAAATATAAATTGGGTAATTGCAATATTGAAGCAAAATGATGACATAGTTGCATTTACTAACCCAATATATATCAGTAGAGGAGAATAGTATGAAAACAGCAATAAATAAAGACCCTAAAAAAGTTAAAAAATATAGAAAGTTATCTGATAACGATAATACATGGTATATATTTCTTATACCTGTATTGCTAGGACTAATATTTTTTACAATATATCCCATTATAGAATCATTTAGACTAAGTTTTTTTAAATCTAATGGAATAACTGAAGAATTTGTTGGCCTAAAAAACTATAATTATATATTTAGCAATGAATTGTTTTGGAAGGCTACTTGGAACACATTTTATATTACCTTTTTCCAGTTAATAATCTCTTTACCCATAGCTTATGTAATAGCATGCTTAATCAATGAAATAAAAATAGGAAAAAATATATTAAAATCATTATTTTTTATTCCATATGTTACTCCTGTAGTAGCTTCAGCAACAGTATTTTTATTTGTTTTACACCCCGATGGAATATTAAATAATTTTTTGGTATTGTTAGGCTTTGATCCAGTCAATTGGTTGTTAAACCCTATCTCTGCTCAATGGGGTACTATAATATTTAGCTCTTGGCAAGCTATGGGATTTTATATAATAATTTTTTTAGCGAATTTACAAACTATTTCAGAGGAATATGCAAAAGCAGGGCAAGTAGATGGAGCAAATAAATTTCAAATATGGTGGCATATTACTACACCTCTTATGAAAAATACTTTTATATTTTTAATCGTAATGGGTTGGATTTCAGGACTACAAAGGTTTTCTGATGTTTATGTAATAGGTGGCCCACAAGGTTCTCCAGCAAGAGCCTTACATACAATTGTAGGATTTATATACGAAAGAGGATTTGGTAGCTTTGAATTTGGAGTAGCATCAGCTGCAGCATATGTTCTTTTTACTATGATTGCTATTTTTACAGCAGTCAATATGTTTTTAGGCAAAACTAAAAAGGAGTCCTAAGTATGAAAGAAAAAATTGCAAAGAAGGAAATACCTTTTAATATAGTAGTATTTTCTATATTATTGGTGATTGGCATAATAATGATAGTTCCATTTATAATAATGATAGTAATTGCTTTGGAAAGATACGCAAATGTTCAGCCACCTTTTCCTATAACTTTTAATGTAAAGGAACCATCTTTTTTTAACTTCAACCTTATCTTAGAAAACGGAGGACTGGTACAGTCTTACATAAATTCATTTATTATAGCTGTAGGAAGTGTAATAGTTAACTTATTTAGTGTATTATTAGCTGGATTTGCATTTTCAAAAGGAAAGTTTAAAGGTAAAAACTTAATTTTAGTATTAATATTAGCAACCATGATGATACCATTTGAAACAAGAATGATACCTATGTACTTAATGTTTAATGATTTTGGGCTTAAAAATAGCTTTTTAGCTTTAATATTGCCCAGTGTAGTGGACGGCTTTGGTATATTGCTAGTAAAAAATTTTTTTGATATGATACCTGATAGTCTAATGGAAGCATCTCAAATTGATGGATGTAACAAATTTCAATCATTTTTTAGAATATTTTTACCTTTTACAGGCTCAATTTCTGCAACACTAGTTATTTTAAAATTTATGTCTAGTTGGAATTCTTTATTATGGCCACTAATAATTTTAAGTGATGAGAAAAAACAAACTGTACCAATGTTTATATCATCTTTTTCTTATGAAAATGGTTCAAGATTAGCAGGCTCTACAATGGCAGCAGCATTTTTAGGAATTATTCCAGTAGTAGTAATATATTTATTGTTGCAACGATTTGTAATACAAAGTATCGCAACTACAGGATTAAAAGAATAAAATTAATTGAAATTTAGAAAAACAAAAACATATTTAAGGAGAATTAGAATGAAAAAATTTTTAAAAATAATATCAGTATTATCTCTTATAGGTTTAGTAACAGGTTGCTCTGGAGATACTTCAGAACAAAGCCAAACTGCAGACAAAACAGTGTTGAAAGTACAATGGATTGGAGATTTTAAACAAGGAGATTCCACAGATCCAATTACTGGTGCAAAAAGAAAAGGTTTATATGTTATAGAAGAAGAGTTTGAAAGACTGTATCCAGAAGTAGACTTACAATTTGTTTTAATAGGATGGGATGATTATGTTAAAAAGACGCAAACTATGATTATGTCTAATGATGCAGATGTTTACCAAGTTCCAGGTATATCTGGACTTGTAGACCAAGAATTGCTAGTGCCTTTAGACAGCTACATACAAAGAGATAACTATGACTTATCAATTTATTTGGACGGTCAAGTAGAAGGTTGGAAAGTAGCAGGCCCTAATGATACAGAAGTACAAATATATTCGTTACCATTCTTGGGTGATACTAGAGTAATAAGCTATGACAAAGAAATCTTTGACCAATGGGGAGTTGAGTACTTATCAGAAAATCCAACTGTTGAAGAAATATTAGAAAAAGCATCTAAAATGACAGGCATTAACCCCGTAACAGGAATACATAACTATGGGTTTACTTTTAGAGGGGCATACGTTGCAGATGCACTGATGAATATTAATGAGGCTTTAGGTGGAGTTTGGGGAAGTGGAATAAAAATGAGAGAAATAGTTACAGCCTTTAACTCAGATACAATGGTTGAGGCCTCAAATATTTTACTAGATTTATTGCAGTATGCTCCAGAAACAGCTTTATCTGATCAAGGTAGCGAGCTTTATGGAATGCCAAACAATAATATAGCTATAAATTTTCACGATGTTCCTTTAACAATATTTGCAGCACAAGAGTTAGGCCTTTCAGATAAATATGGAGTGAGCAAATCATTCATAAATGAGCAAGAGGGAATGGGAGGAATGTTTACAGGAAGTCCACTAGCCATTGCTGTAAATAGTGAAAATAAAGATTTAGGATGGGAATATATTAAATTTGCAGCAAGTGATTTTATGCAACAATATTTATGGGAAAATCAAAGACATCAAGCACTGCCTGTAACGAAAGCAGGACTTAATTTTGAGGGAATAAGCGGAAACCAAAATATAACTACAATGATTGAATCCATGGAGCAATTATGGACCCCTCGATATATCTATAGAGCCTCCCAACCAAGATATATTCTAACAGATGCAGCACAGAACATTATGCTAGGGGAACCAATACAAGAAACATTGGATAAAGCCCAAAAAGAAACTGAGGAATGGGTGGCACAACAATGAAAATATTATTAACAGCACATGCAGGTTGCCAAGACACTCCCCTAGATGGATTAGAATATATTCAAGAAGCAATAAATTACAATGCTGATGTAATAGAGCTTGACGTAAGATTTAATGCTGAAGGTATCCCTGTATTAAGTCATAACGAGATAACACAAGATAAGCAATTGGTAACAGTTGAGCAAGCATTGGAAATTATATATAAGCATAATGATATAAAAGTAAATTACGATATGAAAGAAACTACTTTTATTAGTAACCTAGTAGATGTAATATCAAAAACTAATATGACTAGTAGAGGGTTGACAACTGGTGAACCTATGCTTGATGTAGATATTGAAAAATTAGCTGCGATAGGTATTGAGTATTTTAATGCTCCTGTAGACCATACTAGGTTAGATGATATAAATTATTGTAACGAACTCGTAAAGCAGATAAACAACTACGCAGGCATAAATATAGATTATAAATTTCTAACTAAAGAAATTCTCGAAATTATGCATGAAAATAACAAAAAAGTTTTTGTTTGGACCGTAGATGATAAAGATGATATAACTAGCCTAAAAAATTTAGGGGTTGATTCTATTACTACAAATAGACTTGACTATTTTAGAAATGAAAAAACTATGTAAAAGGATAGGTTACTCGTGTTACTAGAGTTCCCAGAAAAACAAAAAAAGCTATCTATTAATTGGATAGCTTTTTAATTATATATGAGAATTGAACGCTTGTGAGCAACATTAAATTTTAAGATAAGATTTTTAAAATTTCTAATTTAATTTCATTTATTTCACATATAGTATTATGCAAAATAGGTTTTTTCTCTAGGTCTTTTACACCTGCATGATAATCATTCATTAAAACCTCTAGTTGTTTAATAGCTTTTTCTTCATCCATATTTTCCCCAGTAATAGCTTTCATAACAGTATGGCTAAATTTAAACGGAGTGGCCGTTGCACCTAGTAATGTTGGAGTATCATCGCCAGTCTGTCTTATATAATCCTGATATACTTTGTATCCAACCGCTGTATGTGGGTCTAACACATAATTACAAGTTGAATATACATCTTTAATAGTATCCAAAATTTCCATTTCTGTTGCATATCCGGCAAATACTTCTTTATTTATTTTGGCTAGTAATTCAGTACCAATTTCAAATTTTCCATTCTTTGATAAATCTCTCATTAAACTTAATATCAATTTATCATCTTTATTGCTTTTTTCAAATAAATACCGCTCCAAATTACTTGAAACTAAAATATCCATCGATGGAGTATTCGTTTTATGAAAATCTCGGTTTTTATCATAATGACCAGTCTTAAAGAAATCTGTTAAAATGTTATTTTTATTTGATGCACAAATAAGTTTTTCAATAGGAATACCCATTTCCTTAGCATAATATCCCGCCAAAATATTCCCAAAATTACCAGTTGGAATACAAATATTAATTTTATCGTTCATTCTAATCTGGTTTTGTTTAACTAGTTGAATGTAACTATAAAAATAATAGACTATTTGAGGCATCAACCTTCCCCAATTAATAGAGTTTGCCGAAGAAAGTGTATAATTTGAAATTTGAGATTTAAAGTTTTCATCACCAAAAATCTCTTTAACCATAGCTTGACAATCATCAAAATTTCCCTTAACCGCTATAACATGTGTATTATGTCCATCAGTTGTACGCATTTGCAAATCTTGCATCTTGCTTACCCCTTCATGGGGATATAAACAAATTACTTTAATACCATCTACATTTTTAAATCCTTCCAGAGCCGCCTTTCCTGTGTCTCCAGAAGTCGCCACTAGTATTGCAGTATCTTCCTTTTTATTACCTAGTGATTTAGACTTTACCATTAGATGTGGAAGTGCTTGAAGTGCTATATCTTTAAACGCCCCCGTTGGACCATGAAACAGCTCCATTACATAAACATTTCCAACTTTTTTTATGGGAGTAATTTCCTCGCTTGCAAAATTTGTATTATATGAGTCATTAACTATTTCCTTTACATCTTCTTTATTATCAAATGCTAAAATAGCATCAAAAATTTCTACCGCTATCTCTTGGTAAGTTTTATTTATCCAGTCTTGATAGTTCAGCTTAGGTAATTTAGCAGGAACAAATAGTCCACCTGTTGGGGCTATTCCATCTATAATAGTTTCATAAGAAAATACCGCTTGCTCAACATCATTCTCACGTGTATTAATGTACATTTTTTACCGTTGCCAATACTATTATAAAACTCTATAAATTATTGTTTAATTCCTTTTTCACTCTACCCTACTTCGATATCCTCAATAAAATTTATATTTTATTGTACTGACTCAATATCATACCCATAGTTCAAAAGTTCAATCCTTTGAGTTGGTAGTCCCAAGGCTTAACTTCCCATACAACGAATGGTACTTTTTATAATAACTCGTGCTTGTGATTTATTATAAATTATCCTAACTTACTTTATAGTTCGAAAGGTTTATACTTGCATTTAAATCTCTATCTATCTCTAACCCACATTCTTCACATTTATATATTCTTTCTGATAATGAAAGTATTGGTTTTTTATTTTTGCACTTACTACATATTTTTGATGATGCAAACCATCTATTTGCTTCTACAAATTCTATTCTATAATTTTCACACTTATATTTTATTTGCCTCTTAAATTCATATAAACATTGATTTTGCACAGCTTTTGCTAGATATTTATTTTTCATCATTCCCTTTATGTTTAAGGTTTCCATAACAATTTTAGATGGCTTGATTTTCACTATCTTTGTTGTTTCTTGATGAATATGATTTAGTCTTATATTTGCAAGTTTTCTAAACAATAATCTTATTTGTTTTTCTAGTTTTATAATGTTGCTAGTTTTGGCATACTCCTTTCCATTTTTATTCATCTCATATTTATTTGAGATTTTACGTTGCAACCTACGTAATCTTTTTTCTAACTTTTTTACTATTTTTGTTTTATTTATATTTTTACTTTTCATTCCATTACTACAGACTGCTAACATTTTTATTCCTAAATCTATTCCTATTACCTCTTGACTTAACTCTATCTTTTCAAAGTCTTTTTTTAATCCAATTGAAATATACCAATATTTTCCGTCAAATATTATTCTAGGATTTGTATATTTATAAGGCGATATTGGTATTATATTTTCAGCTATTTTTATCCACCCTATTTTTTCAAGCCATACTTTATTTTTTTCAACTTTTAGCTTTGATGAGTCATTATAAAAGCTTGGTTTACTTTTCTTTCGACTTTTAAATTTTGGAATTTTTGCTTGTTTATTAAAAAATCTTTTATATGCATTACAGCAATCTTTAACTGCTTGTTTTGGCACATTATTTGAAATTTCTTTTAACCATTTATATTTATCTGTTTTTTTTAACTGCGTAATTTCTTTTCTTATTTCTCCATCGGATATAAATTTTCCTCCAGCTTTTCTATTTTCTATTTGTCTATTTAATGTAAAATTATATATATGTCTTGCTGTTCCTGCAAATTGCCAAAATAAATTTTCCTGTTCTGGAGTTGGATATAATCTTACCTTTTTACCTCTTATCATCTTCCATTAACTCCTTAATCATTTGTTTTTATAATTAATCCCACTTCCTATATCTGTTATTATCTCGAATGGTCGTCAAGTATGAACGTACATTTTCCACTTGTCTATCTAAATCATCTTTTTGTTTTGGAGAACTTACTCTACAATATCCAATTACTTTTCTTGTAATATCTTTAATTCCCAAAAGTCTATTTACCTGTTCTTCTGAGTAATATCTCTATCCACTCTCTGTTACATGATGAGGTTTTAATTTTCCGTTTTTATCCCAATTTCTTAATGTTTGAGAAGTACTTCCTAATAAGTTTGATAATTGGCTTTACCGAATAATATTTCATGGTCCTGCCTCCTATTAAAAACAATACTTAATATTACTCATAAAGTCAATACCTATTTATATAGTTTTATAAATTTATTTCAACAGTTATTAAGCCTCACTTTACTTAGCAAATCTAAACCACCGTAATTAATAAAATTTATATCTTTATAAATCGTAAAATTAATCTTTTCATCTTTTAATATTTTTTTAATAGGTTCTAAATCTGTTGGCTTACTTTTTTCAGCAAATAAAATGATTGTAGGACCCGCTCCTGAAATACATGCCCCCAAAAATCCATGTTCTTTAGCTATTTCTTGAATTTTAGTAATACCTTTTACTAGTGGAGCTCTATAGGGTTGTGAAAGATAATCCGTTAAAAATTGTGCAAATAACTTCAAATCCCCCTTGCTCAGACTAGACACAATCATAGCAGTATTAATATTATTTTGAACAGCATCTTTAAAAGAAATCTCACTAGGTAGAACTTTGCGTGCCTCAACTGTTGGAAGCTCATACTCTGGCACAATTAAATTACAAATTAAGTTATCTGGAATATTAAATTTAACAGCTTTTACCTGACCATTAATAACTCCACTAGTAATAAAGCCTCCTAATAAGGCAGCAGTAATATTATCAGTATGCCCCTCCAATTCATAGGATAGTTGCAATAATTCATCTTGAGTTAAAATGTTATTTAGCAATGAATTAGCTACCAATATCCCCATTACAATTGCGGATGAACTACTTCCCATACCTCTAGCTATTGGAACATTGTTATTAATATTAATTTTTAGTCCATATGGCTCAATATCTTTATATTCAAATACTCTAGCATACGCCTTATAAATAATATTCTCTTTAGTTGCTGGAATATCTTTTTTTCCAAACCCTTCAATTTTCATTTCTAGCATTCCGTTTTCAGGCAATTTAGTAAAATAACATTCTAAAAACCATTCAAACGCCAACGCTAACGTATCAAATCCAGGGCCTACATTTGCACTAGTTGCTGGTACTCTTAAAAGCTTCATAAATTTATCTCCTTACATAAAATAATTTATAAATTATATCATAAAGTTTAAATCAATACCAATTTCTGTCCACATATGCATTAAATAATATTGTATAAGAAACAAACAAAAAATTATTTTCCACATCATTTATATTTACCATCTTATACAGTACATTGTTGTCATTATTGCCTGTTCCACTAGCTCAATTGTTCAGAGTTAAACTACCTAGTATTTATTTTTTGTTTATATAATATTTTCATACTTTACTGGGAAATCTCATCTTAAGGTCTATTTCAAGCTTAGATGCCTTCAGTGTTTATCTTTTCCAGACTTGGCAGTCTAACAGATTCACTATTCTATGTATATTGCGAACGCACAAAAAAGCTATCCAGTTGGTGGATAGCTTTTAAGCGGGTGATGGGAATCGAACCCACGTAACCAGCTTGGAAGGCTGGTGTTCTACCATTGAACTACACCCGCATTAATTTGGCAACCACTTACTCTCCCAGCTCGTCTCCAAACTAGTACCATCAGCCGACTATGGCTTAACCATCGTGTTCGATATGGAAACGGGTGTTTCCCATAGTCGTATAATCACCAAAAATGTTTGTGTTTTGCAACACTCAATAACAAATACTATAACATTTACAATGACCGTTTT
>LJDB01000089.1 GCA_001983455.1 Candidatus Epulonipiscium fishelsonii | reverse complement strand
CTGGAATCATCGACTATGAATATTATTTATAATAAAAATAAGAAAATCGCCTTTAATAGTAATATAAAAAATGCAATTAACTAGCACAAGACGTATATTTAATTAGAGCTAAAGTTTTTTAGAAAAATTATATAGTGTTTTTACATAATATTTATATAGAAAAATTAATTTTATACATAAATATAGTTGAGTTAATTTTTGGACAATGTTATAATGATGTATGTACTAAAATTTATACTAGTAAAAAATATTTAGTATTTTATATTGTTAGTATTTTTAATTATTTTTTTTGGGGGGGAGCATTATATGAATAAAAAAGTAAATATGCAATCTTTTAATCTACTCTTAGGCCCAGTACTTTTTGCGATATCATTTGTTGGCTTAGCAGGAATATTTGGCAAAGATGGTGCCGCAGCAATAGGGATAGCAATTTGGATGATAGTATGGTGGACCACAGCAGCAGCATCTATAGCGGTTACAAGTATGGTTCCAGTTGTTATTAATGCGTTTATTCCGATAATACCAATGTCATCAGCATTAAGTCAATTTTCAAGCGAAACAATAGTTATGTTATTTGGAGCAAATTTATTAACTTTAGCATGGGGACCAACAGGACTTGGTAATCGTTTAGCACTTGGGGCATTACGTATTGTTGGACCTTCTGTTAGGCAGCAAATGGTAGTTTGGTTTGTGGTAACAGGAATATTTAGTGCATTGCTTCCAAACACGGCAGTTGCAACAATGTTTATGCCTGTAGCAATAGCAATGTTAGTATTTCTAGGACATGAAAATATTGCTAAAAGTGATCTTGCACCACCAATATTATTAGCAATTTGTTATGGTAGTGTGTTGGGTGGAGGTATGACTCCATTAGGTGGGGGTATGAACCCAATGGCAATAGCTATAATTCAAGATTATACAGGTCAAGAATTTATGTATACTGAATGGATTTTTAGAATGGTACCATATGTAGTTCTAGTAAGTATATTTGTAATAATTGCAATGATAGCAATGCCACTAAAAATCAAAAAAATTGAAGGAACTAAAGAATACTTTAAATCACAATACAACGAACTAGGAACAATTAAGCGTGGAGAAGGAATTTGTTTAATTCTTTTTATTACTGCTCTAGTGCTTATGTTTACAAGATCATATTATGCAGCGATATTACCTAACTTTACAACAGGGTTATCATTATTATTCCTAGGGTTTATTACATTCTTTATAAAAGATGAAAATGACAAACCTATTATGACTTGGGAATATGCTTCACACAATGCTATGTGGGGATTACTTTTCTTAATTGCTGGGGGAGCTGTAATGGCAAACATGCTAACAGCAACTGGAGCAGTAGCAGTAGTAGCTGAGCTAGTAAAAGGAATGTCCTTAACAGGTGGAATGATGACTATATTTATATTTACATTTATATCTTATAATCTTGCAGAGTTTACAGCTCAAACCACAGCTTCAACACTTTGTATTCCACTAGTACTTAGTGTAACTGCAGCATTTGGATTGTTACCAACACCATATATATTTATAACATGTATGGCATTTAGTGGTTCATTCTTAGTACCAGCAGGAATTCGTGCTATAGCAATGGGATATGGATTGCAAGTAGGGGATATATTAAAACGTGGTAGTGTAGTATATGTTGTATTTTTAGCTGCAACTACTGTAATTGGATACTTACTTATGGAATACTGGCCATATTTCTCACAACTTCCAGGAATACCAATACAATAATAAAAACTTATTACTAAGAAAAGACCATCCATAAGTCTATGGTCTTTTTAGTTTATTTATTTATTTGGATTTGGATAAACTTGTCTTAAATATTTATATAAAGCAGACGTATCTTCTTTACCAAGTCCAAGATATGCTGTGTTTTCAAATGCTTGTAAAGTTGTAGATATTAAAGTTGGAGACATGCCAGCATTTTGAGCGATTTGTTGACCGCACAAAGTGTCTTTTACAGCAATATCAATGGTTGCATTTGGTTCATCATATTTATTTGTTACAATACGGTTACCAATTTCTTTAAATACTCCACAGTTTGTTGCTGATTGACTAGTTGAAACAATATCATAAAATACTTTTTGGTCAATACCAGCGTTTTCAACTGCCACAAAAACTTCACATACACCAGCATTAATAATTCCAAATAAGGCATTATTTAATACTTTAATTGTACTGCCCGAAGTAACTTTTCCAGCATGGACTACTTTTGCACAAAATGTTAATAAAGCTGGTTTTAATGCTTCAACTGCTGCTTTATCTCCACCCATAACTAGTGTCCAATGTCCAACCATAGAAGGTCTTCCTAAAATTCCACCTTCAACAAAAGTCCCAGGAGAATTTGCATAAATAGCAGCGATTTCTTCTACATCAGTAGGTGCCATAGTACTAGTGTCAGTAACAATATGTTCTGCAGTAATTACTTCAGCTAACTCTTTTGCTATAATTTTAGAAATTTTAGGGGATGGTAAAGAACAAATAATTTTTTTAGTTTTTTTAGCTAGTTCAGCCTTAGTTTCAACAACTTCAACATTATTATCTGCACAGAATTTTTTAGAAGCTTCACTAGTGTCCATTGCTACAACAGTATATCCTGCTTTTTTCATACATTCTGTCATTAATCTACCCATAGTTCCTACGCCAATAAGTCCAATTGTTTCCATCATTTTTCTCCTATCTACAATTAAAATTTATAATTAAACAGAATCTATTCGTTTTACACTTGAAGGTTTAAGATCTTCTTCTTTGATATTAAATTTTTGACCAACAGCTTCTTCTATTTTTTCTAGAAGTGCTTGCCAGTCCATTTTATATTTTTCCAAAATATATCTAGTATGGCTTCCTTCTGCATATGTGTCAGCTAAACCTATTTTAACAAGAGGTTTTCCAATACCGTGTTCAGCCATTAAATCAGCAACAGCACTACCAAGTCCACCAGTTGTTAAATGGTTTTCATAAGTAATAACTTTTGATTTAGTTTTTTTGCAGGCTTCTACTACACGCATATCACTAAATGGTTTTAGTGTACTGATGTGCAGATGTTCCACTTTTAAGCCTTTTGTTTTAAGCACATCTATTAACCTTATAGCTTCTTCTGTCATCATTCCAGAAGTCAATACTGTAACATCATCTCCCTCAGACACAACACGTGCTTTATTAAGCTCAAACTTTTCATCTTTTGGGAAAAGACGAGGAACAATACTTCTTAGAGAACGAATATATACAGGACCATCAATTTTGTAAATAACATCTAAAACAGTTTCAATATCAGTTACATCACCAACTTCTATTACAGTCATTGAAGGAATAGCACGCATTATAGATATATCATCAATTGCTTGGTGAGTTGGTCCTCCATTAGTAGTAATTCCAGGTAAAAATCCAAAAATTTTGACTGGTAAGTTAGGATATGCTATTGACATTTGTACATGGTCCAGTGGCCTTCTTGATGCAAAGGTTGCAAATGTATATACCATTGGTATATATCCTTCACGTGCCAAGCCTCCAGCCCAGCTCATCATATTTTGTTCAGCCATACCCATATTTATAAAACGTTCAGGTATATTTTTTTCAAAAGCTTTTAATTCACAAAATTTTGTTAAGTCACCAGATAAAACTATTATATCTTCTTTGTCTTTTGCCCATTCTACAAAGAATTTTTCATGCACTTTAGTTACAGTTTCCATTTTCGACTACCTCCCTTTTCTACATTTTTTCATAAATATCTATATAATCCTGTAAATCTTCTGGTTTAATAGATACAAAGTGTAATACATCTTTTGATACAGACTTTAATGTTGGCATGCCTGTAGTCATGTCCGTATAACATAAGATAAAGGTAGGTCTTCCATTATATTGATGTTGGTCTATTGCATTTTTTATAGCTTCTGGAGAATTTCCATTTACGGTAAATACATCACAGCCAAAGCCAGTTAATTTTGTTGCAATTGGCTCAATATTCATTACATCCTTAGTCAAACCATCAGCCTGCATTCCGTTAACGTCCACAAAAACTATCATATTGTCAAGTTTAAAGTGGGCCATAGCTTGAATTGATTCCCAAGTGCTTCCTTCTTCAAGCTCACCATCTGCTATAAACACAAAGTTTCGCCCGCTATCTTTAGCACGTTTACGAGCCATAGAAATTCCACCTGCTTGGCCTAAAGCTTGGCCAAATGAGCCTGAAACAATTTCATAACCAGGAGAATGGTCATCACCTACTTGTTCCATAATTGTCCCAGAGTTATTAAATTGTTTCATTGCGTCTGGACTTAATCTACCGTCTACAATAAGCATGCTGTAAATTCCTATTGCATAATGAGAAGCTGAGAATATGATTCTATCATATTCTGGTTTTTTCTCACCAAAATATATTCCTCCATTAATATCATTTTCTTTATCTAATAGTGGAGGAACCATTGGACCTAATGAAGGTCCTATATTAGCTACATTGATTATTGTTGCTAATATTTCAGCTGATCCACAAACTTGACCAAGATATCCTGCTTTTAAATCGATTACAGTTTTTAATGCCGTTTTTCTAATTTTTGTAGCAAATTCTAAAATTTTATCATTCCAATCCATAGTGTATCCCTTTCATAAAAAAATAAAATTTGTTAGTATGTGGACTAACTAATTTATATCATAAGTTATTTTAATATTAAAATCAAGTTATACAATAGATTTTGTTATGTATTTTTTTGGTAAATGATTTACTACTATTAGTTTAAAATTTAACCAAATGAGTGATTACTACACTTAGTATAGTATGTAAAATTATATTAGATTAGATCACATCAAATGGCTAAATGTCTTTGACCATTGTTATATCAAATCTATAATTTTTTTTATGTCATCATCAACAGAAAGTACTTTAGAAGCAATTTCCTTTGGAGCCTGTGCATCTCCTTTTGTGATGCATACATATGTTGCGTACTGGTTTTGACTAGTCAAACTCCAAAAAGGGTATTTTATTATTGCAGGAGTGTTTTGGCCAACACCAAGTTCTAACAGCAATGTCTTTTTATCCAATGTAGTTCTAATGAATCTTTCGTATCTAGCTTTAGCTCTTTCCCATCCCCATGGCTCAACAAATTTATCGTCAACTCTTAAATTCGGAGTCATAAAAGCATAGCATTCTGGACAACGAGGCAAAAGTCTTGATGGAATAGCCATACCAACTTGTTCTTCCATCATTTTTTCTATCATATTTTCATTCTTATATGTCTTTTGTGAGCAAGGAACAGAACACTGAAATAACCCATAATCTCCTTGTACATAGAAAAGTTTATCTTTATCAAATCCTGAACGTAAAAAACATCCATCAGCATTAGTTGTAATTACAAAATAATCTTTTTCTTTAACTAGGTCAAATAGCTTTGTGTATAAATCGGTTGGAATTTCACAAAATCTATTATAATAAATTTTTCTGCTCCAAAATCCCCAAAATTCTTCTTCGCTTTCAAAATTGCAAAAACTACCATAATACATATCATTAATATTATATTTTTCTTTAAAATCGGAAAAATATCTATCAAATCTTTCTCCACCAAACTCTAGTCCCGCTGCTGTAGAAAGTCCTGCTCCTGCTCCAATTACAATTTTATCTGCAGTATTTATTAAGTATCTAATTTTATCTATATTATCTATACTATCTATTTTTGGTTTCTTTTTAAAAAACATCTCATACTCCTTTTTGAATAATAGCTTTTACTGGGCAAGCTAAGTAACAATCCCCACATTCATCACAACGTGTTCCATTTATTGAAAATTTTGTATCATCTTTGTAAATCGCTTTAAATGAACATACTTTAATACATTTACCACAATTTATGCATTTATCAGTAATCCTTAACCCTGCAGGTTCAACTGGAAAACCTCCATATGAAAAGCGAGCTCTTTCTACTTTATTTTCTCTATGTTCCATCTCAAAGTCATAGTCAAATATCTCACCTTTTGCTCTATACAAAACAAAAGCTACCATAGCAGGATATCTTTCCTGGTCTGCTATAAAAAATTGGAACGCAGGGTTGTTTTTCGATTTAAGTTCATCTATACTAACTTCTCGTACATCTCCACTAATTCTAGCAAAATATCCTGGTTCAAAATAAATATTTTCTGCATCTACTTCCGTAACTTTAGTATCTGCATAAAGTCCACAAACTGCTACTTTTTTTGTTTTTACTAGTTGCTTATAAAAAGGTTTTACAAACATAGTAGAAAAATAAATTCCTTCTTCATCATATGCTAAAAAATGTGCAATTCTTGTTTCTGGATAATCACCATCTATTGTTGCAAAAGTACAGCTTCCAATTTTGTCAAATGCTTCATATATTTCTTTAATAGTCATCATTTTATCTCCATTCTAAATTTCCCGTTGCAGTAGTAAAAATATATATAAAAAGCTCTAACCATATGTATCCTAAATCTATAACTGTTTATAGATAAGGAGAACAAAAATATGCCAGAGCCTAATAATTATTATATACCAAAACTGGAAAATTTAAAAGATGTTTTTTGGATTTCGATTAAACTATAAACTTTTCTAATTGATCTTTTAATTCTTTGGTTTGGTCTATTAAAGATTCACTTATTGATAGATTTTCTTCTGATATAGTAGCATTTTTAGATATATCTTGTTCCAAGTTTTCCGCTTCATTAACAATTTGATTTAATCTTGCTTTCTGATTATTAGCTTTTGTTAATACTTGTTCTGTTCTATCACGTGTTTCCAAACTTGCATTAGATATATCATCCAGAGTTTCCACTGTTAATGCAACCATTTCCTCGCCTTTTTGCAAGGTATCCAGATTTTTCTCTATTATTTTATACGTTTCTTTCAAAATATCAGATGTTTTTATTGATAAATCTCTAATTTCTTTGGCTACAATTCCAAACCCTTTACCTTTTTCTCCTGCTCTTGCAGCCTCAATAGCTGCGTTTAAAGCCAACAAATTTGTTTGGGAAGCAATATTTTCAGTAGACTTTATTATTTCTATTAATTCATGTGTAGTTTTACTTATAGCTTTTATGGCTGTAGTTAAATCATCCTCTATAGATTTGTTTTCTTTAGCCTTATATGCTGTGTTTTCAATCATTTGATAGCTATCATCAATGTCTTCAATAATCCGCATTATATTTTGAGTAGCTATTGTTATTTCTTCTCTAAATTTACTTACAATATCAACTCTTTGTACAGTCATATCTGCCAATTCTTCAGCTGACTTAGCTATGTCATTTGCATGAAGATCTATTTCTGAAGTTGAAGATTTTACATTTAATATTAATTCTTTTAATGAGGTTGATATTTTTAATAGAGAAAATTCTATTTCTTTATAATCTCCAATATAATTTTTTGATGGGCTTACAGTGAAATTACCATTTGAAAAAGAACCTAAGATATTAGAAATTTCATATATATAAGATGAAATTGTATTAGATACAGTATCTAGTGAAGCCATTAATCTATAAGTTTCTTCATTGGGTGCAGTATTAATATCAATATCGATAGCAAGATGTCCTTGCTTAATCTTTTCTAAATTCTCTATTACTACATCAATTGGGGCAATATATTTTACTAGTACAACTCTTATTACTATAATTATTACACCTATCCCCATTATAATTATTAATGAGCTAATAAGGCATTCTATTAGTATTAAATCAGTCATATAGTGAACATGATAATGCGAGATAACTTTCCATGAAGACTCAGGAATATTTCTATAAACACTAAATGCGTCTTCTTCATACATATCATAAATCTTTATTATCTTATCTTCCTCTTGCTGAAATAACGTCTTATATTCTGGCTGAATACTTAACAAAGATACCTTATCATTTTTAGTAATATCAAACTTCTCATCTGGGTGAAGTATTATTTCATCTTCTCTATTTACAACAAAAGTATATATTCCATCTTCCTTAACAAGATTTTCCATTATATCTTGAAAGCCATCAATAGAAATGTCTACTGCTACAACACCTGTTATATTCCCTGCATTTGTTACCTTGTGAGAAATCGTTACTACCAGTTCATTTGTATTTATATCTAAGTATGGATCTGTGATATAACAATCTGATGATGATACTGCACCAATGAACCAATCCCTTAAAGTTGGATCAAATCCTTCTTCAGGAACCCAATCAGTACTGCTAGTTATTTGCCGATTTGTGTCTGCAAAATAAACCATATTTACTTCAGGTTTAGTTTCATGTTGTATTAATAAATATTCTTTTAAAACTCTAGTATTTGTATATGTGTAACTATTATTTAACCCCGCTGACAAAGTTTCTAAATAGGTAGTTTTATCATTTATCCAACTACTTAAATTACTCAGTGAAATCTCTGCATTGTTAATCATTGTGATTTTAGATAGATTGTACTGCAAACTTATTATCGTGTATAAATGAGTTATAGTGCTAGTTACTAATAATGCAACTACTACAATTGTAAAAGTTTTCTTTATTTGTTGTTTTAATGTCTTGCGTTTGATATTATCTTTTACTATTATTTTATTAGATTGCCGTTGTTTCAATAGAATTACCTCCTTTATCATAATATGGAATTTAAATTTTATTGAAATAAACAAAATTGATAAACTTAAAATCATTCTATGTAAATAGGTTATATGTTATGCTATAAAATATAATGTATTTTTAATATTTAATATGAAACATCCATATCAAATATTATGACATAATCATATTTATATATCAAATATAGCTATTATTTTAGTTTGTATATAATAGCTACATTTGTTAAAAGTCTTCTTTGTTTTAATTTTAACGTTAGATGGGCTCCTATTTTATTTAAATTCCTACATAAGTACTATATAATGAATTTCTCCAACTGTAAATTAGTTTGCTCTGCAATAATTTCAATAGAATTAATTACATTAACCATTTCTTTTCTAGAGACACTTATTAATTTTATAGCTTCTACTAATTCTTTTCTAGTAGATTTACTAGCCAAAGCTTTCTCGGCCATATCATCAGTAACTTTGTAGCTATTATCAATATCTTCTATAATACTTATTATATCCTTCGTTACAATAATTGTATCTTGTTTAAATATGAAAATTAATTTGGACTGATCTATTGTTAAGGTTGATAGTTCCTCCGCAGTTTTGAGAGTTCAGTCGCAGCACAATTTACTGTCTGTTCCCCTTTATACTATAAATGTTTCTATTTGAGATTTTAGCATTTCTGATTGAGATGTTAATTCTTGGCTTACAGAGAGATTTTCTTGAGAAATTGCAGTATTTTTAGAAATTTGGTTTTCAAGTTCTTCTGCTCTTAAAATAATTTGGTTTAATGCTGCCTTTTGCCTAGTAGCATTTCGTAAAACTTGCTTTGAAGTTTCAAATGTTTGTTTACTTACATTACCGATGTTACTTAAAGCTGAAGACGTAAGCTCAACCATTTTTTCACCTTCTGTAAGACTATTTAAGTTTTCATTTATCATGTCATAAATATCACTTAAGGTATCTGATGTTTTTAAAGATAAACCTCTTACTTCTGCAGCTACAATGGCAAATCCCTTTCCAGCTTCTCCTGCTCTTGCTGCCTCAATTGCAGCATTTAAGGCTAGTAGATTTGTTTGTTCCGCAATATTTTCAATGGATTTTATTATTTCAACCATATCTTTTATAGAGATACCTATAGTTTTCATAGCTTCTACTAAATCTTTTCCAACACTTGTACTTTCTCGTACTATTTTATCCATGCTATTTACTATTCTATAATTTTTATGTATATCTTCAATTATATTTATTACATCATTTGTTACTAATATTGTATCTTGTTTAAACGTAGATATTAATGTAGCTTGTTCCACTGTTAAACCTGCTAATTCTTCTGCAGTTTCAAAAATATTGGTGGCTGCATTGTTTACCGATACTGTTGATAGCTTTGTATTTACAATTAATTTATTAAGCATTTCAGTTATACTTAATAAGGAAGTTTTAATCGCTCCAAAATCTCCCACATAATTTTGTGTTGTATTAGCAGTAAAATTTCCTCTTGAAAAAGAACCTAAAACATCGGAGATTTCATTAATATAAGAAGAAATTGTCTGTGAAAATATGTTTAATGAAGAAACAAGATTATAAGTTTCTTGACTTGGAGTTGAAATATGACTTGTATCAACATTTAAGTGTCCGTTTTTTATTTCATCAAAAACTTCTACCACTAAATTAATTGGCGTTATATATTTAGCTATAACTGTTTTAATAACCATAAAAATAGTTGTTACACCAAAAATAATAAAAGCTAAACTAATTAAACATTGTCCAAATAAATCTTGTATTAAATATGAAGTTTGGTAATGAGAAATTACTTTCCAGGTTGTATCAGGTATATTTAAATACATTCCATATGACTCTTTATTAAAACTATCTGTTATTTTCGTTATAGTATTTTCTGGGCCATTAAGAAGATTAACATAATCTTTGCTGGTATCTATCAAATTGATTACATCATCAGTTGATGGTCTAAAAGTTTCATTTGGATGTAACATTATGTTGTTACTTTGATTTATGGCAACAATATAAATACCTGCTTCAGCAGAAATTTCTTTTACTAAATCTGTTAATGTAGTCATATATATATCCATACCTATAACTCCAATTACACTTCCACTGCTATCTGTTACCTTATGCGATACAGTTATAACTTGCCCTCCAGTATCAGCATCTAAGTAAGGATCTGTAATATAACATCCTTCTGTAGCTAATGCTTCTTTGTACCATATTCTTTGAGTTGCATCATAGCTTTTGTCTGGAACCCACCCTGTATGATCAATAAAATCTCCTTTTTCTGATGCAAAGTACATCAAGTCGGTAGTGGTCTTTGCATAATTTTGTAGCTCTAGGTAATCATTTAGTGCCTTTAAATCATTTATAAATTCTCTGTTACTCAGTTCTAAAGCAATGGTTCTTACAAAACCAGTCCTATCAACTAGCCATCCATTTAAATATCCTATAGAAACTTCTGCATTATTTCTTATTGTATCCTGAGATATATTAAATCTTAAACTTAAACTTAATATCAATTGAATTAAGCTATTGCTTAATATTAATGCTATTACTACAACACTAAAAATTATCTTAATTTGTTGTCCTAAAGCTTTTCTGTTCATATTAATTTTTCCCCCTTTAGATTATGTATAATATAATATTATACAATGAATAGATTATTTTTACAATATTATATATGTACTTGTTTTAAAACTTGTTAAAATATTAAAAACCCTCAAGTAATTTACTTAAGGGTTCGACATTATTTTTTATCAGTGTTAGCTTCTTCTTTTTCAGCCATCCATAATTCAACTTTTTGTTTTACTGCGGCTTTTAAAGCTTTTCCTTCTTCTTTAGTAATCTTCTCAGCTTTAACGCCTTCTTTGATTACTTTACAATATTCTTTATATAAAGTCTTTTTAAATTTCTTAATTGATATTTCAGATTCTTCTAAAACATCAACTAATTTTTTTCCATCTTTAATTTTTGCTTCTAATTCTTCGGGTGTTACTCCAAGTTTTTCTAAGCTTGTTTGAATAACTTTGAAGTTATCAATCGAAAATACTTCGCTATTCGCTTTTTCTTTTTTAACTTCTTTTTTTGGTTCTGGTTTTTTAGCTTCTTCTGGTTTTTTATTCTCTTCTGGTTTTTTATTCTCTTCTGGTTTTTTATTCTCTTCTGGTTTTTTAGCTTCTTCTGGTTTTTTAGCTTCTTCCGGTTTATTAGCTTCTTCCGGCTTTTTAGCTTCTTCCGGTTTTTTATTCTCTTCCGGTTTATTAGCTTCTTCCGTTTTTTTAGCTTCTTCTGGCTTTTTAGCTTCTTCTGGTTTATTTTTATTCTCTTCCTCTGGTTTTGCGGGAGTTGTCGCTTGCGGAGTTTCTGTGGATGGTTTTACAGTTTCTGAAGTTGTTGCTGCTTGACAAATTTGACTACTTCCAGTTGTATTAGCACGTGGTGCAGTACCACATGCCAATATTGGGGTTGCCCCTATGCATATTGAAAGTGCTGTAACTGCTAATTTTATCTTGCGGTTCTTCATTTTAATTTATCCTCCTTATTCACTATAATGATTAAGAGCAACAATGCTATAATTCATTATTGGTTCTATAACTTATAGGATATGATTATTTAGTTATTCTATTCTTCCAATTTTAACCATTGTAAATACTGGCAACATTGGGCTAAAAATCTAATTGCTTTGTTGAATATCTTTTTAGTATTTAGTTAATATTAAAAAGGAAATAACTTCTTCAAGCGGGGTGAGAAATTGTATAATAACATTTTAAAGTGTAATAATTGTGGGTATGATATGTATGGGCCTGAGCTAGTATCAAATATGACAGATCCAGATTTGTATAGTAATTCTAGTGATATTGGATACTTTAATGATAATACTGTACTATCTTTGAGCAAAAAAGATAGTAGCGATATTATCTGTCCATTCTGCAATGAAAAAGGGAAGTGGACATAAAAATAAAGAGAAAGTCCGTTTGTTTTTTTCTTTTGGTCATAAAACAAAGAGTGCATATATACACTCTTTGTTTTGTAAAGATTATTTATGATTTTAGTCTAATTTATAGGGATCAAAACTAAAATATTTAAACAAATATTTTTCAGCTTCTTCAGACCATATATTATTGTATTTTTTACAAATAACAGCTAAATTTCTAAATAAATCATTATTTTTTCCAAGTTCTTCAAAATCATTTATTGCGGTAAGATCCAAATCGATATGTGGATATATTAATCTTTTTCCTGCTTGAAGCTTTTCAAGATTCAATATACTCTCTGGTGCACTATTCAATCCTCCTATATGACTTATCATATATGATGGATTAATTTTTCCTTCTGCACTAAGAGTTAAAGATGTTAGCATATCTCCAGTCGAACCTCCAGATGTTCCTACTACATGGGCTTGATTATAATGAACATTATAAAAGTTAAATGGAACCTGAAAATTTTTGTCGGTTGGACCAGCAAATATATTTAAGCAACCATCTCTTCCCAATATATTATCCGCCTGAATCATAATTTGTGAATTTGCTATAAGCACAAATACATCATCATATCCTTTACCATTAGTGATATCTAAAAGTTTTTGAGTAGCATTATTCGAAGAAACATTCATATATATAAGGTCTACTCCACGTTCTTTTGCATATTCTTCAGAAATTAAAGTTTTAGCTCTATTTATTCGTTCTTGATTTATGTCAGTAACGACTATTTGTTTGGGTTTAACTTTTCCATTTATAGCATAATCGATTGCACCAATTCCCATTGGACCAGTTGCACCAAGAAGAGCTAGTCTTCCATCCTTTTTAATACCCATATAATGGTTGTAATCGTACTCTATTGTATGATATGCAGCTTCAAATGCTCCAATAATACAACACATTGGTTCTGCCAAGGAAGCATTTGCAAAATATTCTCCTTCATAAGGAAGTACACAGCCCAAATCTATTGCTACTTTTGGGATTATGCAATAAGTTGCATTCCCACCAAATTCAGCATAACTATATCCTGCAGAATAACCACTATCAAGACCCATTGCTGGTTGTAAAACAAATTTATCTCCTACTATAAATTTATCTGTTAGCTTACTTCCTACTTTAGCAATTATTCCTGCAAATTCATGTCCAGTAATAATTGGATTTTCTTTTATGTCATTTGGGACTCTTTTATGATCTTCTCCTAGAGTTGCCGCTTTATAAGTTGAAAAACATAGTGAATTTGAGACAACTTTCACTAATAATTCTTCTTCTCCTATCTCAGGCAAATTGATTGCAGACACTTTTATTTTATTTTTTCCATATAATACTGCTGCTTTTGCTTGCATTAATTATCACTCCTTACAATGCATTCTAAAAGCTTATTAAGGTTTTCATCATTTAAATAATTTTCTATAGTTACTATTTCTACATTAGGATTTGCCTTTTTCGTTCTTTCATACAAGTTTGAATGAACTACTATCACATCAACTTCAGCTGGTACATTTTCTATTGCATAATTTTTTACCTGAATTTCAATACCTTGTGCTATAAGTTTCTTACCAAACATATTTGCTCCTAATGCACTGCTACCAAGACCAGCATCACAAACAAAGGCTATATACTCATATTTTTTTTCTATAATCCCTTGATTTAATGCACTATTTAATAAATTTTTACCTTCAGCTTTCATTGCTTTAGACTTTTCAGCTGATGTTTCTATATCTTCATATGTATCTTTTGAAATTTTTAAAAAGAATGAGGCTATTATGAAACTTACTGCTGTTGCAGCTGCAACCCCTAATATAACTCCTAAATAGTTGCCTTTTGGCGTTAATGCTAAATATGAAAAAATTGATCCTGGGCTTGGTCCTGCTACTAATCCCACTTTCATTGTTGAAAACACTAGTATTCCAGTTGCTGAACCTGCTATCATTGCTAATATCATTATTGGTTTCATCAATACATATGGAAAATAAATCTCATGTATTCCCCCAAGAAAATGTATAATTATTGAACCAGGTGCTGATTTTTTTGCCATTCCTTTACCAAACATAGAAAATGCTAGTAATAATCCCAATCCAGCTCCAGGATTAGATGCTACCATAAAATATATGGATTTGCCAGTTTCAACTGCATCTTGCATTCCCAATGGGTAATACATTCCTTGATCAATAACATTATTTAAAAATAATACTTTTGCTGGTTCGTTTACAATTGCAAGAAGTGGTAAAAATCCCAATGCTACAAAGTCTGTAATTAGTTCTAAAACAAAGGCATTTGCTGATTCAATAGTGGGTCCTATTAAAGAATATGAAACTAAACATAAAATTAAACCTATAATACCAACTGAAAAGTTATTTACTATCATTTCAAATCCAGCTTTAACTTTTCCTTCAATTGCTTTATCAAATTTTTTTATAATATATGCACTGAGTGGCCCCATAATCATAGCCCCCAGAAACATCGCAATATCAGAACCTACAATAAGTCCAAATGTTCCAATTGTTCCAATAATTGCTCCACGATCTCCTGCTACTAAACGTCCGCCATTATAAGCAATTAATAATGGTAGTAAATACGTAATCATTGGATCAACTAATTCTGCAAATTCTTCTGATGGTATCCATCCAGTTGGTATAAATAATGCAGTAATAAATCCCCAGGCGATAAATGCCCCCATACATGGAATAACCATTGCGGTTAAAAATCCACCGAATGCTTGTAGCTGTGCTCTCATAGAATTCCCCCTAATATATAATTTTTTCCATCATAACTTAATTCCATATCAGTTTTAATAGTGTTATTTAAAACTTCTTCTATATTTTTACGATCACTATTTTCATAAAAGTGTATAGCTTCTTTTTCTGTTAATCCTCCCCGAATTTTTCTTGATATTAATCTTTCTTTTAATATATCTTTATCTGCCCTAATAAAAATACTATAGTCACAGTATTTTTTAAGTTGTTGCCAATCTACATGATTTAAATAATTTCCTTCAAGTATAATAATTTGTTTATCAATAAAAATTTGATCTTCAATGGGATCATGCAAATTTCTATCATAAATTGGCCAATATTCGTTTGAACTCTGGATACTTTCTAATGCCTTGTTTAATTTAGATATATTAAAAGTATCTATTGCACCTTTTTTATCTTTTAATCTATTAGAAATTAAATAATCATTGTAAAAATGAAATCCATCGATACCAACACCTTGAATATTATTGTTACCAAGCCTTTCTTCAGCTAAATGTTCCAAGAATGCCACTAGTGTTGATTTGCCTACAGCAGGTGGTGCAGATACAAATACTATAATTCTTCTAGCTTTTTGACTTTGTAAATGTATTAAATTTCTGAGTATAGGGATAAAAATTTCTTTTATATCCTCTTCTTCATATCTTGCCAAAATTTCAAATCCATTTACTAAAAATTTATAGTCCATTAATAAGACCTCTTAACTCATTTATATCATTAGACTTTAGAACTTTTTCTACTTTATCATCATCAAGCAATAAATCTCCTATTTGGGATAGTATATCTAAATGTTCATCATCATTTCTTGCTGCTAAACATATTAGCAATTTTACAGGCTTATTATTTGGAAAGGCTACTTCTTTTTCAAGTTTTAACATTGATATATCTGTTTTTAAAACTCCCTTTTCCCTTTTTGCATGTGGCAAAGCAATATATGGTCCAATGACTATATAAGATCCATTTTCTTTAACATTTTTTATCATTGCATCTATATATTCTGTAGTTATACTTCCTAGGTCTAAAAGAATTTGTGCAACTTCTTTAATTGCACTTTCCCAATCTTTTACTGAGGTTATTATCTTAATCTTTTCATTATCAATCATTTTAACAAATCCTCCTTATTTTATATAATAGTTGTTAAGTCTATATAACTTTTAGCATTTTTTAATTTTTCCATATTGTTTTCTTTTAAAAGTATATTTATTAACTTTATTAAATTCATGTTTTCGGTTTTATTTGCTAAAACTACTATTACTTTTATAGGTACAGAAGTATTGTCACCAAACTGAATTTTATTTTTTAAAGTAACTAAACTTATGCTATTTTTATTAACATGGGTTGGCTTGGCATGAACAAAAGCAATTTCAGGAATAAAGACCATATATGTTCCTGATTTTTCAATATTTTTGATAATATCTTTAACATATATTGGTTCAACCGTTTTGTCTTGAATTAAAGGAACCGTAGCTTCTTTAATAGCTTCTCTCCAATCAATTAATACTAAATTAAATTGTACATTTTCTTCCTTAATAATATCAGTAACTGAAAATCCACCATCTTGTTCATATCGATTTACTAGATAGTGATTGCTTTTTTGATAAGTCTTTTTTAAAATAAATTTTCTTATATTTTCACAATCCTGTTCACTTAGTAAAGGATTAACCTCTATAGTTTTAATATTTTTATATGAAAGAGGAATAGTAGTAATTACTAAATCAATTGTATTTTCCTGAAGTAAATTTTCTAGGTCTTCTACTGCATATACGGCTATTACATTTAAATTTGGCAAAGCTATTTTTATCCTAGAATATAAGAGCTTAGAAGTTGCAAGTCCACTATTACATATAATAACCACTCTTGGATTAAAAATTTCGGTGCTTAAATTTTCAAACAGTGCACCAAAGTGCATTGCCATATATGCAATTTCTGAAGAAGGAAATACTACATGTAATTCTTTTTCGTATCTTCTTAAAATTTCTTCAGTAATTTTATAAATAATTCCTATTTCATACCTAACTTCTGCCGTAAACGGATTATGTATATTAAAATTATTTTTTAATCTGTAAATAGCTACATTAAAATGTATAATAATGGAATTAATTATTTCTATATCCTGAGTAAATTTGATTCCTAAATATTCTTCAAAATCTTTTATTATTTTTAAGCCTACTATATTTATTTCACTTTCAAATGATTTGACTGTCAAATCATTTATCAACTTAGCACTTTTAAACCACTTTGCTAAATAATACATTTCAAAATCTATAATTTCCAAGCATAAAGTTTCCTTTAAAATATTAAAAATTGGTTTTAGCTCTATTTCTTTTTGACAGTCGATAAAATAACCTTTTTTTATTCTCCATAAACTAAAAATTATAATAAGTTGTAATTCTTCTATAGCAGATTTTGAATATTTAACGCCCAATTCTTTTTCAACAGATTTGATATAATTTTCAATCAAAGAAACATTTGTATCAAATTTTTTATATAAGTTTTCTTTAGAATATTTCGACTTATTATAAATGTTAATAAATGCATATCTTATATCTTCTTCTTTTCCTTTAACTTTAGTTCCTTGATATGATTTAGTTTCTATTGTTAAGTTATATTTTTCTAAGTCTATCTTAACTTTTCTTAAATCACAAATTATAGTATTTTGGCTGACCTCTAATTGAGTTGCTAATCTATTAATCGTTGTATTTTCGATCAACAAAAGTACTTCTAAATTTGATATTCGATCCTCTTGGGTTAAAACAGTATTGCTAAATTGTTCAATTTGATATAGCAAATTTTTTTTACTTTCAAAATTTTTGAAGACAAGTTTATTACCATTTTTAGGAACCCTTACTAATTTAACTTCTATTTTTTCCAAGGAAGATTCAATACGATCTAAATCATAACGAACAGTTCTTTCACTAATATTAAAATTTTTAGCAATATGTTTTGTAGAAATATACTCGTTATTTATTGATAGCATTTTTAAAATATCTAACTGTCGTTTAGTCATTGTTTGCATTTAATCCCTCCTTAAAATAATTATACTAAATAAAATTTAGTTATTCAATTCCAAATGTTTGCCATATATGTGGCAATTTGTATAATAATATAGAAACCGCCTTAGATTTAAAATCCAAGGCGGTTTTGATTATAAACTTATACTTACTACTTGATATCCTACTTTATCTATTAATTGATAAGTAAAGCTTTTCTTTATTTGTTCTGAAATTGTATCTATTAAAACTTCTTCATCATTAATATTTTTAATAATTAAACTTATTTCAGTTTGATTAGTTTCCAAGACTTCATCCATTACAGGAGAAATTTCATCAATAAACTCAATATAATATATACCATCTAACGGAATATCCAAATTTAACAGTTGGGCTTCAGTATATATACTTGCTGGATATTTTTCTTTTTCCCACACGTGAGTTTTAGCCATATATTCATCTGTTTCATTAAAATAATCTAAATAAGTTCCAATGGTTTTACTATCTTGATCTGCCCAAGTAACATCAAGATGATATGAATTTCCATCAATCTCAATTTTGTTCCAAGCATGAGGAATGTCATCCGCTGTACCTGAAATTATCTCTGTTGGAATTCCTACTGAATTGCAAATGTACATCATTAATTTTGAATATCCGTCACATACTGCAATACCATTCATTGCTCCATATAAAGTATGGGTAATATCGGGCAATACTTCGCTAAAATCATACTGAATATGCTCAATTAAATACTTATAAATTTCATATTCTCTCTCATAATTTTTCATATCTGTTGAAAATAATTTATTTGGTAGCGATGAATATATTTCACCCCATGTTTTTTCATAGTAGCTTAAATGTTCCATATCTGGATAATCTAGTTCTAACTTAATAAGAGTATTATTGGACATTGTTGCAGTTAGCTGATATCCTTCAAAAACAAGCTTTGGATATTTATAAATCAGACCTTCAGCTATTGCAAATATTTCTTGATTTAATATATTAACATCTGTGTATTTTTTTTGTAAATTTAAAGTGATTTCTGGTAAAAAATTTTCAAATGCCATCTTCAAAGCTTCTTCAATATCTTGCTCAGTTTTAACAACCCAATATTTATTTACATTACCCAGTATTTCAAAAGAAACGACATTTGTTTTATCATCTATAATATAAGTTAAAAAATATTTCCCAGGCAAATAAACTTTTGTATCTTCTAAAATGGGCTTAACTTTACTACCATCTCTTGATAAATACATTTCTCCCTCAATTTTTTTTATCAAATATGATGTATTTACTTCTCCCAAATCGGTATAAAAGTTTGCATTGTTTATTGTATTAGGGTTTAGAATAATCGATTTTTTATCTATCGTAACAATATCATTTTCAATTAGAGCCTCCATAGCCATTTCAGCTTTATCAAAATGGTGTACTGTCATATTTATTATAAAGTCTGTTTGAAAGACTATTACTAAAAATAAAACTACTGCAAATAATATTGTTTTTATATAATTTATTGCCATATGATCCCCCTTTTTATAAACAAGTCTTGCCACATAATATTATTTATAAACACTATCAATGATATATATTTTAAAATTATCATAATAAATATAAGATTTGAACTCCCGTATTTATTATTTGAATATTATCAAAAATTATTTTAATTTATTATTCTATTATATTATTTTTTTTCTCTGTTTGGCACTAACATAACTACTAACAATGACATTAAAAAATTATATTATTTTCAGATATAAAAAGTCACCTTATAAATTATTATAAAGTGACTTCCTGTCCTTATTCGTGATAAGAGAAAAAGCACTCTTTTTCTCTTATTTATATCAAGTTTGTATTATCTAGTAAACATTTTAGATAATAGTGGTCTTTTATTACTTTTTCAAGTTCAAATTTTGCTTGTTCATGTTTTAACTCAGATTTAGTAAAATCTAGCTTTGAAATGGTTCCAGCTTCAAGTTTAATTCGATTTGCTAACATTTCATTTTGTAATATATTAATGTTTTCTGCCATAGAAGGATAGCTATCTTCTATTTGTCTCATATTTATGTAGTATTGCTCCAGAGTATTCGCCATAGTTTCTTTTGCCGCATCAATATTGTCTTCAGCTAATTCTATGTTTTCTTCTTTACGCATTACAGCATAGTAGTCATAGTCTGCTCCTTGAACAGGGCTAATTTCAACTAAATCTGCATTCTGCTCTGCTTTCCACACCGAAAAAGTTTCATCTGCTTTTCTGTCCAGAAAATGTTCTTCCGAACCAAAATGTTCATATTCTGTATATACTATTTCAGGCTTTTGTAAAACAAAGCGTTGGGTATTTATTTCCATCATGTTACAGATATCTTCAAATTTTTCGTCAATATTATCTTCTATTTTTTTTAAAGTTAATTGGTCATTTTCAAGTTGCAAATTTAGTGCATCCATCTGAGAACTCGAAGCCATTCCTGCTTCTTGCATTATCTTTACTTTTAATATATCTTTCTCTGTTTGAGCAATAGTTTTAATTTGTAGGTATCTTTCTTTTTCAGCTATTAAAATATCGTCAAAAAGCTTACTCAGGTTATATTCTATTTTATCAACAACTATTTCTTCTTCCTTGTTCAAATTGGCTAGAGTAAATTCAACAGATTTATAATTGTATTGATTTTCCAAATTGCCATCAAAATCTCTCCAAGCTTCTTCAAGATTTAAATTTTCACTTTCTTCTTTACGGTCATTTATTTCCAAGTCATCACTTCTTGAGACTGATACATTAATTGCCGCATCAAGAGTTAGAACAGGTGGATCGTTTTGTGTAGCTTCATCAAATGGTACAATTGGAATTTTTTCTTGAGTAATCTCATTAACATTTGGCATTGAAGGATTTTTTTGAATGTTCACCATTATTATATCTCCTTCTCCTGCCATAACTGGTGTACACATCAAAAGTATTGCTAACATTGCTAAAGATTTTTTCATATGAATTTCCTTTCATTATCGTTAACTATAAGGAAAAGACCCTAGGGATTTTTCCTTATTCATATCTTAGTGCTTCAATCGGATCAAGTTTTGATGCTTGATATGCAGGATAAACTCCAAATGTAATTCCTATAAAGCTTGAAGTACCTACAGCAAATATAACCATAGATGGTGTTAATGTAACAACCATATCCATTAAGCTACCTGCAATTACTCCTCCAGAGTATCCAAATAACATTCCAATAAGTCCACCAAGCCAAGTAAGAATTACTGCTTCAACTAAAAACTGAGTAAGAATCTCTCCATTTGTAGCTCCAATTGCTTTTCTAATTCCTATTTCTCTAGTTCTTTCTTTAACAGTTACAAGCATTATGTTCATTATACCAATTCCACCTACAAGAAGTGATATACCTGCAACAAAGCTTATAAATATTGTTAACATGTCCAAAACCGAATTAATCTGGTCAATAATTTGGATGGCTGCTGTCGCTGGATAATTATCTTCGGTTCTATGACGCTTGTCTAAAAGTCTTCCAATTTGGTATCCAATTTCGTTTGGATCATATGCATCATTAACTTTTACTCCAGCCATATATGACCTTTGACTTCCGCTTCCATTAAGCTGAGTCATCGCTGTATAAGGCATATATGCAAAAAGAGGAATTTGCTCTTCAGGCATTCCAGGAAAATCAATAGATTCTACAAGTCCAATAACTTCAAATTCATCTGTATACCCATTAACACTCATCTCTATAGTTTTCCCTAATATACTTTCTGTGCTAGAATGTCCAAACATTACTGGTCCATATTTATCAGACACAACAACTACTTTTGCTTTTGCTCTATCTTCTGCTTCACTAGTCATTCTCCCAGCAACAATTTCTATATTTTGTATAGCATCATAATTGTAAGGAACTCCAACTATTTGTAACATTCTTTGTTCATTCTTATAATTACGTGGAAACTCTACAGTTGTGTCATATGCAACTGCTGTATCAACTTCTTTCATTCCTTCAATAGCTTCAATGTCATCCTTTGTAATTAAATATTCATATCTTCTATCTTCAATAGCTATTGTAACCGTGCCTTTTCCTATGTCAGAAAAAGTATCATTTACCATCGCTGTTACACCATCTCCAACAGATAAAACCATTATAACGGAACCAATCCCTATAAACATTCCTAGCATTGTTAAAAATGTCCTTAGCTTACTTCCCCAAAGTTGTTGAAATGCTCCCTTAATACATTCTTTTACATTCATTGCTTACACCTCCTATTCTATTATAGATTGTTCTATAGGTATATCCTCAATTATTCTTCCATCCCTAAATACTACCTTTCTTTTAGTATATGCTGCAACCTCTGGCTCATGCGTTACCATTACAATAGTTACACCTTCATTATTTAACCCTTGAAAAATCTTCATAATCTCTGTCGTCGATTTACTGTCCAAGTTTCCTGTTGGCTCATCAGCCAAAAGTATAGCAGGATTATTTACCAATGCTCTAGCGATTGCAACACGTTGTTTTTGTCCCCCAGAGATTTCATTTGGCGTATGTTTAAGACGATTTCCTAGGCCTACTTTTTCTAGTGCTTCTGTTCCACGTCGAATTCTTTCTCTGGGTTTAACTTTTGCGTACATCATGGGTAGTGCAACATTTTCCAATATTGTTAACTTGGGCAAAAGATTAAATGATTGAAATACAAATCCTATTTTTTCATTTCTAATGCGAGAGTATTCGTTTTGTTTAATTTTAGACACATTTACTCCATCCAAAATATATGTTCCATCCGATGAATGGTCAAGGCAACCTAGTATTTGAAGAAATGTGCTTTTGCCTGAACCAGATGTGCCCATAATAGATACAAATTCACCTGCTTTTACTTCAAATTTTACATCAAATAAAGCTTGTAGCTCCAAGTGACCATTTCTATATATTTTATTTAAATGCTCAATATATATCATTTTTTTCACCTCCTTTTATATTCGTGATTTATATATGAAAATTATATTATTAAGCCTCCTCTTCAAATTAGTGGTGGAAGTTCCTAAATCAGATGGATATATTTGATACAATTTCAGTATCCATTTCCGCTAAATCTGTTTTGGAAGGTCTTTTTTCAGTAGTAATTCCATCACCAGATCTAACTATTTCTTTTATGTTTTTTGATACAATTTCAGCATCCATTTCCGCTAAATCTGTTTTGGAAGATCTTTTTTCAGTAGTAATTCCATCACCAGATCTAACTATTTCTCTTATACTATTTGACTTTACTAGAAGTTCAGTGTCTGTTGTAACCATATCTGCTATAGGAATTCTTTTCTCAGTAGTAATTCCATCACCAGATCGAATTATTTCTCTTATACTATTTGACTTTACTAGAAGTTCAGTGTCTGTTGTAACCATATCTGCTATAGGAATACTTTTCTCTGTAATAATTCCATTATCCGATTTAAGCACTTCTTTTGGACTGCTTGATTTTACTAGAATTCTAGTATAAGTTGTAACCGCATCTGCTACAGGAATTCGTTTCTCTGTAGTAATTCCGTCACCAGATCTAAGCACTTCTTTTATACTACTTGCTTTTGCCAGAAGTTCAGTGTCTGTTGTAACCATATCTGCTATAGGAATACTTTTCTCTGTAATAATTCCATTATCCGATTTAAGCACTTCTTTTAGGCTACTTGATTTCACTAGAATTCTAGTATAAGTTGTAACCGCATCTGCTACAGGAATTCTTTTCTCAGTAGTAATTCCATCACCAGATCTAAGTATTGCTCTTATACTATTTGACTTTGCTATAAGTTTAGCATCCGTTGTAACACCAACTTTTTTAGGTGGTCTAGCTCCAGCACCCGTTGTGACACCAGCTTCTTTAGATGGTCTAGCTCCAGCACCCGTTGTAACACTAGCATCTGTTGTAATACCAGCTTCTGTAGTGGAGTTTTTTTCTATAATTATTACAGGTACATTAATACCTTCAATAGGCATATAATTTATAACTGTTCCTGTATTTAGGTTTTCCGTTGGATTTGTAACAACTATTTCTCCTTCTTTAACGTTTGAAACTTGAATATATCTATTGTTTGAACTTCCTTCTGTAACATAACGTTTTTCAAGCGTAAAGTCATCTCTTACTATATATAAATATGCTTTATCATCATCATCTCGCATTGTAGCAAGCAGCGGAACAGCCACAACATTCTCAACATTATCTAAAGTAAGACGTACATCGACTGTTAACCCTGGACGTAATCCTGTTAAATCACCTTCAATAAGAAACTCGACTTCTATGGAAGCAGAGGTTCCGTCTGAATTTAAAGTAGCATTTGGGGCAACTTTGGTAACAGTTGCTGGTACTTCAATAGTCTTAGAACCATCATATTTTATATTAGCTACAAGTCCTTTTTCTAATTGAGATGCGTAAAAGTCTGATACGTTAGCTACTACTTTCAATTTACTATCATCCATAACTTTTAAAATGGCTGTTCCTGGATTTACATAAGATCCTTCTTCAACTAAAATGTCTGTAATAGTTCCATCAACATTTGATACAATTTCTTCTTCAATTTGTTCAAGCTCAAGATAAATATTTTCTTTATTTACTTCTTGAATAGCAATCTCATTTTTTAAAGTTTCTCTTTGCTGATCATCTCTAATGTCTTGCACTTTGCCATTTACAACGTCTAACTGATGTAAAGCACTCTTAAGTTGCAATTCCAACACAGGTCTATTATTTTCATAAGTTGTTATTTGTGTTTGTAATTGCATTTGACTATCTAAAATTTTGTCAATATTATGTTGAGCATTGACTATGTCATTATTTGCTTTGTCCACTGCATTTTGAGCGTTAGTTATATCATTGTTTGCTTTGTCTACTGCAATTTCAGCATTGTCCAGTGAAATTTGAGCATTATCTACTGCAATTTGAGCACTATCAATTGCCATTTGGGAAGTGTCTAAACCTATCTTAGCATTTTCCAAACCTATTTGTGTTGTGTCCAAACCTATTTGAGCATTATCTAGACCTATTTGTGCGTTATCAATTGCCATTTGAGCATTGTCCAAACCTATCTGTGCTGTATCCACAGTAATTTGGGTGTTATCCAAGGCAATTTGAGCATTGTCTAAAGCAATTTGAGCATTATTCAAAGCCATTTGAGCATTATCCGCATCAAGTTGAGAGCCTAGTCCTTCTTCATATAGTTTTAATTTTAAGTTATAATCTTTTTCTTTTAAATCATAGTCTTTTTGAGCTAACTCATAATTTTTTTGAGCAACAGCATAATTCTTTTGCTTAACAGCATAGTCTTTTTCTTTAACAGCATAGTCTTTTTCTTTAACAGTAGAATCTTTTTCCTTAACAGCATAATCTTTTTCCTTAACAGCATAATCCTTTACATTTATATCATAATCTTTTACTGTTACGTCATAATTTTTTACCTTGATATCATAGTCTGTTTGAGCTAGTTGCAGATTTTTTTTGGCAACTTCAAGATTTTTTTGTGAAACGTCATAATTTTTCAAAGCTAAATTGTGACTTTCTTCATATCCAGTTAAAGCATTTTGAGCTAAAGTAAGAGCGTCTGTAGCAACAGTTAAATCTCCATCTGTTAATTTTAGAGAATTTTGAGTTGTCAAAATGTTTGAATCCAGGTCTTGAATAGCCTTCTCTGCTTGAGCTTTTGAATTTTCAGCTGACAAAATTTCAGCCTCTGTATATGGGTTATCAATTTGTTCCATTGATATTTGAGCGTTTGCTATTTGCAAATCTATTGACTCAATTTGTTTATTTAGATTTTCCTTAAGTTCTGTTTCATCTTCAAATGTAATAATTACATCTCCTATTTCTAGTGGATCTGAAACTTCTTTATGTATTGTCAATATTTTATTTGTGCTTTCAGCATATACAATATCTGTGTTTGTAGCTTCTAATATACCACTAATGGTTACTGAAGTTTCAATATTCTGAAGACTTGCTACATCTACATTTACTGTTTTTTCAGCTTCTTCTGGCCCAAGCATTTGTACTTCTGTGTCTTGTTTTGGTTGCAATACTCCTGAATATGATACTCCTCCCACTGCAGTTGCCAATATTACTATGCCTAGAATCTTTCTACTGCTTGAAAATTTTTTACTCATGTTTTTCCTCCTGTTTAATCACACCGTATTTTATAAAGGTTAGATGTGTTAAATACTCGTCTAACGCTTCTTCTAATGTTAAATTTTGCATAATTGCGTTTTGTATGTTATATTTCATTATATTTATTACCAATATGTATAATTTGCTAAATTCAAAATATGTATCAATTCTTAATATTTTCAGATCAAATTTGTCCATGAACTCCTTTGAATAATATGTATCGTGCACTTTAAAAATTCGATTTTCTGTAATCAATTCACTCGATTTTTTTAACATTAACACTACATTTTCATTTTCTTTCTTCAATAAGTTTGTATATTGAACTTCAAACATCCGTCTAAATGTATTAAAAAAATCTCCTTTTTCTTCATCAATTATTTTTTCTAAAATTGTGGAGTTTTTGCTTTGTAATTCTTCTATGATTGCCCAGAATATATCAACAGGTGTATCAAAATATTGATAGAAACTTCCTCTTGAAATTCCTGTTACATTTATTATGGTTGAAACTTTAAGAGAAATCGCCGAAGTATTACACAAAACTTGTAAAGATTTTTCTAATATCATTTTCTTTTTATCTGCTTTCAAATTATAAAAAGTATTTTTTATCATATATCACCTACTTTTTCGTTAGTTTGTAAAAATACACATCATATAATATGTATAGTTTAGTTAATATTTATTATATATGACATTATGTCATTTTGCAAGTGTTTTTTGCTTCAGCATAAACGTGCATTTTTGCTGAAAATCATTTAAAATAGAAGATATTAATTTATAAATCTATTGACTACAATTTCATTTAATGCTACATTCCTATTGAACATATTTATCCTAGATTTGGAAAACGAACTGGAAAGGAACTTAAAAATATACTGATTATTGAAGATGACATTGCTTTGTGTAATGGTATTATGGCAGGATTAAAGTCAACTGATAATAATATTTTTAAGGTGCATAATTTAAGAAGTGCCAAAGAAATAATAGATAAAAATGCTTTGGATTTAATTATATTGGATGTAAATCTTCCAGACGGAAATGGAATAGATTTTTTAAAAGAAATAAAACAAATTATTTCTACCCCTATAATTTTACTTACTGCCAATGACCTTGAAATTGATATAGTGAACGGACTAGAAAGTGGTGCACAAGATTATATAACTAAACCCTTTAGTCTTGCAATTTTGAGAGCTAGAGTTAATGCACAGCTTAGAAAAAAAGAGGAGAATAATATATTTAAACAAGATAATGTTATCTTTGACTTTGATAAAATACAATTCTATGTGAAAGAAAAACCTATTGAACTTTCTAAAACGGAACAAAAACTGTTAAGATTACTAGTCAAAAATAAAGGGATTGTATTAGATAGAAATAATCTTATTGATAAAATTTGGACTGATGGGTCAGAATATGTGGATGAAAACGCTTTATCTGTTACAATCAAAAGATTAAGAACAAAGCTTGGTGATACAAAATGTATAAAAACTATATATGGAATAGGTTATATGTGGGTGGTATAAAATGTTTAGAACTAATAAAATATTAGATAGACTAGATGCAATGATTGAAATGCCATAGCAGGAAATGTTATAGAAACAACTTTTGAAGAAACCAAAGTATCAGCTATTGAAAGTAAGCTTTATAAATATCTTGCTATGACAGCTTCTTATAAAGAAAAATTACAAGAAGATAAAAATAGGATAGATGAACTTATTTCAGATCTTTCACATCAAACCAAAACTCCTCTAGCAAATATTATGCTATATTCCGAATTATTATCCGAATGTGCACTAGATGAAAATTCTAAAGAGTATAATAAATTGCTGAAGCAACAAGTTGAAAAACTTAATTTTTTAATTCAATCTCTTTTAAAAACTTCAAGGTTAGAAAATGGCATCATCTGCCCAATCCCTAAATTACAAAATATTTCATTGCTTTTGGATAATATAAAAAGTAGCTTTCAAAATGTTAATGTAGTTAATTCTGATATACTAGTTTGCTATGACTTAAAATGGACAAGTGAGGCACTTATAAACCTAGTGGATAATGCGATAAAGTATGGAGGAAGTAAGATAGATATTGAAGTAACTTCTTATAATTTATTCTGCAAAATTGATGTAAAAGATAATGGAATAGGTATGAAAGAAAGTGATATCCCTAGGATTTTCACAAGATTTTATCGTTCTGAAGAAGTCGCAGACATAGAAGGAGTGGGTATTGGGTTATATCTTGCAAGGGAAATTATTTCAAAACAATATGGATATATTAAGGTTAAATCTGTAATTGGAAAGGGGTCAGTTTTTTCAGTATTTTTGCCATTACAATATAAATGATATTTTAGCGGGCGGACGATATTTGCCCATTAAAGACAAGAGACTAGTTGAATTATAAAGAAATATAAAGTTCATATACAAATATTACAAAAATAATGAAAAAAACCCGACAAAGTAAATAAAAGTAATAATTTTATTTAAAATTTGGTGCAATTATCAAGCTTTTGTGTTACTATGACTTGGTACTACCATTCTATAGTAAATATAATAATAAAGAAAGGAATACTAAGTTGAACGTAGAAAAAGTAATATTAGAAGAGTTTGAAAAACTTTATGCACAAGGTGTAATTAGAAAAAATGGTAAACCTATAAAGTATTTAGGAGGAGCCGAAGCTCAAGGAGAAGGATTTGCTGTAGATGTAGATGATTTTAGCAAAAAGCAAATCCTTTGGGAAGGTGAGAACCAAGGCGGAACAATGACTATTTGTCAGATTAATGATAATGGAGATTTTTACGCCAACGAAAGATTTTTTCCGATATTTCATGCACCAGAATGTGTCTTAGTATATGGAAAACTTGAGGGCAATGAATATAAAGTAAGTGAAGTTCAAAAGATACCATATTTGCACAGGTTTGATGTAATAGATGTTGGAGAAGACAAAGTATTTGTTGGAGCAACTTTAGCGAAAGAAAAAGCTGATAAAGATGACTGGTCAAAACCTGGTGAAATTTTAATTGGTAAACTAGATAAAGATCCATCAAAGCCTTTTGAAATTAAAGTGTTAAAAGAAGGCATAACTAAAAATCATGGTTATTGCACTACAACTTATAATGGAAAACGAGTGATTTTGATTACAGGAATAGAAGGACTATTTTGTATATATATTCCTGAAAAATATGAAGATACTTGGAAAATTGAACATATGATGGACTTTGAAATAAGTGATGCTTGCACAGTGGATATTGACAATGATGGTCAAGATGAAATTGTAACTATAGAGAAATTTCATGGTAATGAATTAAATGTATATAAAAAAGAAGAAACTGGTTGGAAAAAGATATTTAGCAAAGAGATAGCCTTTGGTCATGGACTATGGGGTGGCAAACTGCTAGGCAAAAATAGATTTTTAGCTGGTTGGAGACAAGGAACTAAAGAACTAGTTTGCTTTACAAAAGATGGAGATAAGTTTGATGAATTTGTGCTTGGAGAAGGTGGTACTTCTCAGTTTTCAGTTTGGGAAGATGATGGAAAAGCCTATGTGCTTTCAGCTGATAGACAAGCTAAAGGCCAAGTTGGTCAACTAGTGATTTACACACTAACTAAATAATATAAAACTACCGAACAATATTAAAAAGGAGAATACACAAATGGCAGGATTTAATGATAACACAGGAAAAGGTGACTTATCAAAAGTAACTAAACAAGTATGGAGAGAAAATTGTTTTCCAGAGTGGGGAACATGGCTTAATGAGGAAATAGAAGACACAGTAGTGCCTGAAAATAACTTTGCAATGTGGTGGCTTGGATGTACAGGAATTTGGGTTAAAACTCCTGCTTCTGCAAATATCTGTATTGACTTGTGGCTTGGCACAGGAAAAAGAGGAAAACGTGCTTGGGACTTTCCTTATAGCCAAGGAAAAGATTTTCAAATGTATTATATGAATGGTGGACCAACTTATCAACCAAATACACGTACTGTACCAATGGTAATTGACCCATTTGAAATAAAAGAAATTGACGCAGTTTTATCTACTCATATGCATCGTGATCACATTGACCAATATGTAGCTGCTGCCATTGTACAAAATTTTGGAGATATTCCATTTATTGGACCAAAATTCTGTTGCAACATTTGGAGAAGCTGGGGAGTTCCAGAGGACCGCTTAAAAGAAGTAAAACCTGGAGATGTAATTAAAATTAAAGATATGGAAATTATAGCAGTTGAGTCATTTGACAGAACTGCACTTATTACAGCACCTTTACAATCACCAGATATGAAAGGTGTATGTCCAACAGATATGAATGAACGAGCAGTAAGCTATATAATTAAAACACCAGGTGGTACATTATACCATAGTGGCGACTCTCACTTTGCAAATATGTACTTTAAACATGGTAGAGACTATGATATAGATGTTGCTCTTGCATCATTTGGCGAAAACCCAGCAGGACTTACTGATAAAATGACTTCTGCAGATTGTTTAAGAATGGCAGAATGCTTAAATGCTAATGTATTAATTCCATATCACTATGATATTTGGTGTAATATGTTGGCCGACCCTAGTGAAATAGAATACCTGTACCAATTTAAAGCCCCAAGATTAGATTATAAATTCCACGTATATATTTGGCAAGTGGGTGGATGTTATATGTATCCAAGAGATAAAGATAAAAAACGTTTTATGTTTAATAGAGGCTTCCATGATGCCTTTACTGATGTACCAAACTTGCCTTTTGAATCATTCCTATAAAAATAATCAAAACCACTCATCTAAAGGGTGGTTTTGATTTGTACTAAAAGTCTTATTATTTACTTTTAAAATATTATATTTGTTTAGTTTTTCAAATCTCCATATTTTTTCCAACACTCAAGAGCATATTCCATATCTTCTTGTGTAGCCCCAATAGACTCAGGAAATCTATATTCAGCAGCTATGATTCCTCCGTTTGGAGTACCCCAATGTTTTATTAAATCTTGTATATGTTTTGATATTAATTCTTTATTATGTGTTGGCAAAACAGATTGTATATCAGCACCTACATCAAAAACTATTCTTCCTCTAAATTTATTTCCAAATTCCTCCATTCCCATCAAGCCAGGTTGATTTATTTGTACCATATCAACCCCTACCTCAATCAAGTCTTCCATAATGTCAGTTATAAATCCACAAGAATGAAGTTCAAAGTACATTCCATAGCTATGCACAGCGTCCGCAAATTTTTTGTATCTTGGTTTGTATATCTTTCTCCATAGTTCAGGACTTATCTGTAAGTTAGTTTGTGTGCCCCAATCGTCTGAAGTTTCATATGAATGTATACGTCCTGGAGCAAGCTCATTTATTTTAGCAAGCAGTTGCAAATGGTACTCAAGAATTCTGTCAATTAATTTTATAGAGTTTTCTTCGTCAATATACAAATCCATTAAAGCTTCTTCGTAAGATCTAATCATATGATGACGCTCAAATAAAAAGTAAGCTTCTCTAAATTGCACCCATTTACCTTCTTTTTCAGCCTTTTGAAGTGCTTCTTCAAGTCCATCAAATCTGCCCTCTGCATTTATGTCTGGAAAAACATATTCTTCTTGTTCCTCAATATCTTCTAGTGGGCTTGATACTGGTTGCCCAAGTCCATTGGATTCACCATGGCTATCCCAAGAAACACCCCATTCATCTGGTCTGTCTGTATATGGCTTAGGTTGCCTTTCTATATTTGGAACTTCATCTTTATTCCTATATTCTTTTGAACGTTGTAGATAAATACGTGTCATATCTCCCTCTCCAAGAGATTGGAATTTAATACCGATTCTATCTGGGTTTGAAAATTCTATATTACGTTTTATTATTTCATATCCTGTCATCTATATTTGCTCTCCTTTAAATTTAAATTTTAAGTTAAAACATGGCAATAATATGGTCATACCAAATTAATTATATCATAATCAACTAATAAATGCTTGTTTTTTTTACTAATTCAAGTAACTTTAGTAATAATGACAAATTTTAGTTATGATTTTTATTATATTACCATTGCCTTAATAATATATTTTGTGCAATATATTATTACATTTCAAACTCATCTAATAGATTATTTATGATGTTTTATTAGGGTTATAATTAAATTATTTACGTTTTGTGCTACTTAATTGCATTTTTTATATTACTATTAAAACCGATATTCTTATCTTTATTATGAATAATATGCATGGGCGATAATCTAAATGAGATTTTTAGTTTTAGTAATAAAATATTTGACTAGTACGACTGGTAAATTAAAAAAATAACTATTCATCCCTCACTAGTATATCCCTCATAATTCCAGATACGTACAAAGGCTTGGATTTTTTTGGTAATATTCATTAGCATAATGAATATTTATGTATGCACAGGCCTTTTCTTCTTATTCGTGATACGAATTATGAAGAGAAGTTCTAGTTATGTGTAGGATATGCATTATGAAGAGAAGCTCTAGTTATGTGTAGGATATGCATTCTATAGGAAAGCTCTAGTTATGTGTAGGATATGCATTATGAAGAGAAGTTCTAATTATGTGTAAGATATGCATTCTGGAGGGAAGCTTTAGTTATGTGTAGGATATGCATTCTATAGGAAAGCTCTAGTTATATGTAGGATATGCATTATGGAGGGAAGCTTTAGTTATGTGTAGGATATGCATTATGAAGAGAAGTTCTAATTATGTGTAGGATATGCATTATGAAGAGAAGCTCTAGTTATGTGTAGGATATGCATTCTATAGGAAAGCTCTAGTTATGTGTAGGATATGCATTATGAAGAGAAGTTCTAATTATGTGTAAGATATGCATTCTGGAGGGAAGCTTTAGTTATGTGTAGGATATGCATTCTATAGGAAAGCTCTAGTTATATGTAGGATATGCATTATGGAGGGAAGCTTTAGTTATGTGTAGGATATGCATTATGAAGAGAAGTTCTAATTATGTGTAGGATATGCATTATGAAGAGAAGCTCTAGTTATGTGTAGGATATGCATTCTATAGGAAAGCTCTAGTTATGTGTAGGATATGCATTCTATAGGAAAGCTCTAGTTATGTGTAGGATATGCATTCTAGCTTAAAATTTTATTATTAAAATAGGCTTAAAATTTCTTCAGGTTTAGTAATCTTACTAATTATACCACTTACCGTGAACAATTTGCTTACTTAATTTTTTTACATAAAGTGACCGCTCTTATATTTAATAGTGATATTATAGGGGACTTTATTATGGTAATTAATTAATACCCCTACAAAACTTATATTGTATTTTAAAGTATATTGTCTGTAAACTAAGGCCAAGGCCGTGGTTTTCATTTGATGCTTGAAGCATATTTAACTTTTTTTAATTCGTGATTAAATCTGTTATATTGGGTTATGTTGGGTTGTTAACTAGGTGCTATTTATTGTTTCACGTCTGCTCTACTACTTATTTTTTCACCTATTGGCTACTTACTTTTCGTGGCTACTCTGCTACTTGTTTTTTTCACATAGGTTAACTGTTAAAGTATATACCTATATCGAGCAAAATTCAATTGGCAAAATACCCTAGTATATTTCTTCTGACTAGTGAATTGTATTCAATATAATTGGCATTACTCCAAATTGCATAATTATGCATTAATGTGCAATTTGTATGCACAAGTAGTTCTAATATTTGCCTGTAATATTACATTACCATTTATATTGAAGTACTAGAATATTTCACTAGCACAAATGGGTTATTTATAAAAAAGGAAGATTTTTTTATGGATGTAATTCAGTCCTTATTTTAATTTTACATAAAATTATACGGTTATTGTCAATAAATTTGCACGAAAAAATAATTATTTTTAAAATTTTAATGACGCAACTAAATATATATGATATTATAAAAAGGTAAGACCAAGAAAAATATTTTACATATATGAAAGGAAACTCATATGAAAAAAAAGTTAATACTAGCGTTAGCTACATCTATGATGGTAATTTTAACTGGATGTGGTTCTGAACAAACTTCTAACACAACACAGGAGGATATTGTAAACGGTGTGTTTACTCCAAGTGAAAGCATCAATATTATCATTCCTTATGAAGCAGGAGGCAACTCTGATATTCCAGCGAGAATTATGGCTCAATATATGGATGAAGCTACTGAAACTGATATTAAAATTACTAATATTGTTGGAGCGGGAGGAAGAACAGGTTTTGAAGAAATGCTAAAGTCTGATCCAGATGGATATACTGTAGCTCTTCATTCGTCAGGTTTTATAATGCAACATGCACTGGGAATTGCAAAATTTACACCTACAGATGCAGAGCCAATTGGATATTTAATAGATTCTTCAATGGCTGTTGTAGTTTCAGCAGATTCACCATATCAGACAATGGATGATTTAATAGAAGCTGCTAAGGCAACACCTGGCGAGATAAAAATGGGCTCTGTTACTGGTACATTACCTTTATTTGGTATTTTACAAATTGAGCAAGAAAAAGGCGTAGAATTTAATAAAGTAGATTTAAGCGGAAATTCAAAAGCTCCAGAGCTTCTTGGGGGAAGAATAGACGGTTATCTAGACGGGTTTGGAGCAGTTAAGCAATATATTGATAGTGGAGACTTTAGATGCTTAGGAATTATTGCGAGTGAACCTCAAGTAGGATATGAAGATATTCCAACATTTGCTGAACTAGGATTTGAAAACTATGCATATTTAAAACAAGATTTCGGCTTATGGGCACCAAAAGATACCCCCGAACCAATAGTTGATTACATAAACAACTTAATAAGTGAAGCAAGTGAAAATCCACAATGTATTGAAGAGCTACAAAATATTAGCTTTAAACCAAAGCATACTGAAACAACTCAATATGTTGAAGATTTGACTGCAAATTATGCTGCATTTGGGGAAGCTGCACAAGCTGTAATACAACAGTAATTAAGAAGAAAAAGGCGAACACTGTTCGTCTTTAGTATTATACCTATTAATAAAGGGGGAAAACCATGGGAGAAATAATTTTTAGTGTTATATTAATAATCATTGGAATTGGAATGTATGTTTCATCATATAGCTTTCCAGTAAGTATAATTGATAAGTCTGGAGGAGCAGCTCTTTTTCCAAGAATTATAATTATTGGATTAAGTATACTTTTAATTATTCGTATAATTGTAATCTTAAAAAATCCAGAAGAAAAAGAAAAAGCGTTTGGATTTTTAGAAATGTTTAAAGGAAGAAGACTTGCATTTTACATATTATTTATAGGATATTCTTTAAGTATGACTACGCTTGGATTTTTTTTAAGTAGCAGTATTTTTCTTGCTATAGCAATACCATTTTTATATAAGTTGCAGTATGGTAAAGCTATAGGTGTAAAGAGAGGGAGTATTACAATATTAATTTCAACTACTAGTGTATACGTATTATATTTTGTTTTTACAAATTATTTTAATGTAATGTTACCTAGTGGAATATTTAATATATAAGGGAGGAAACCAAGATGATAGAGATTATACAAAGTGTAATGAATATTGAATGTTTATCCCTAATATTGATTGGAGTTATTGTAGGAAATATTTTTGGGTGCATTCCAGGTTTAAATGGTCCTATTGCTGTAGCTTTGGTGCTTCCAATAACATTTGCACTTGAAGTAATTCCTTCAATGTGTTTGATAATGGGGATATATATGGGCAGTGTAACAGGCGGGTTAGTTTCTGCAATATTATTAAAAATACCTGGAACAGCTGCGTCAGTTGCTACTACATTTGATGGGTATCCAATGACTCAACAAGGACGTGCAACAGACGCTTTATCTATTGGAGCTTTCGCATCTGTTTTTGGTGGAATATTTAGTGCAGTAGTATTGATGTGCTTAGCACCTCCATTATCACAGATGGCTATTCAATTTGGTCCATGGGAATATTTTGGGACAGCTGTTTTATCATTGTCTTTAGTATGCTCAATGATGAGCGGAAAAAGATTAAAGGGATTTATAGCTATGATGTTGGGACTATTATTTACAACAGTTGGAATGAGCCCAGTTGATGGAATTGCTTCAAGATATACTTTTGGATTTTCAGGACTTGAAAATGGCTTTGACCTAGTGGTAATTATTATTGGTATTTTTGCATTGCCAGAGATAATTTACTCACTAGCTACTATACACGAAAAAATTGTACCTATTAAGGTTGAAAAAAAGCTGTTTTATGCACCTAAGTTATCTTCTATTAAAGAAAACTTTAAAATAATGTTGCAAGGAAGCTTTTTAGGTACAGTTATAGGCATTTTGCCTGGAATGGGCGGCGGAGCTGCTGGACTTATTTCATATGAACAAGCCAAGAGAAGTTCTCCTACACCAGAAAAATTCGGCACTGGACATGAAGCAGGAATATACTCTTGTGAAAGTGCAAACAACGCAACCACTGGTGGTGCACTAGTCCCTATGCTTGCTTTAGGTGTGCCAGGTGATACTGTAACAGCCATTATAATGGGGGCCATTGCACTACAAGGATTGACCCCAGGACCAACTCTTAGTATGCAACAACCAGTCTTATTTAAAACAATTATATTCATTGTTTTTATTGCTAATATTTTTATGTATCTATATCAAGCTACTACTATTCAATTTATGGCTAAAATAATTGAGGTACCTAAATACTTATTATTCCCTGTTGTAGCTGTATTTTGTACTATTGGAGTTATAAGTATAAATAATAGTATATTCGATCTAATGTATCTGCTGTTATTTGTTATTGTTGGATATGTATTGGATAAAAATAAATACCCGCTATCACCTTTTATTTTAGCAATAGTACTAGGCGGAATTGTTGAAGACAATTTGCGTCGTTCAATAATTTATTATGGATCATTTTTTGAAAGTATGCAACAACCTTCAATTGGAACAATATTTTTTGCTTTAGCTATATGTATGCCTTTTGTAATGGCCTATTTAGATAAAAGAAAAAAATGATATTTAAATGGGCGGACGATATTCGCCCATTTAAGAGAATAGACTATTTGAATTATAAAGAAATATAAACATCATAAATATTATCTATCCTTTTAGCTTCAAAAATTCCTCCATGAAGATTAACTAAACTTTTGCATATGTTGTTTCCAAGGCCAGTACTTATTGATTCTTTATCATAATTAATATGATTAGATAGGGTTATATTTAATTTATCATCTATATTTGAAGCTTTAAATATTACTACAAAATTATTATCTCCATATTTAAGAATATTAGAAATTGCATTATCAAATACCCTATTGAGTTCGTTTACATCAATATTAATCTCAAATACTTCTTCAATATCAATATTGGTTTCAACTTTAAAGTTATTATTATTTAAAGTTATAGTGCTTTCAAAGATAAATTGTTCTATCAATTCTTTAGCATTTACTTTTACCTTATTTAGTTGTTTTTGGTTTGAATACAACAAAGCATATTCAAATAACATACTAGTTCGTTCTTTTAGCTGTTCTGATTTGGCAAGAGCAGTATCCAAAAACTTATCTTTTTGCTCTTCAGATAAGTCTTTATTTGTTTTTAAAATAGTCAAATATCCAATTATAGGAGTTAATGGTGTACGTATATCATGAGAGATGTTGGTTATAAGAAGTTTATTTGCCTCCTGAGCCTGCTGTTCCCCTTCAATTTTTTCTTTCATTGCAACACTCATATTGTTTATACTTTTTACTAGATTTGCCAACTCATCATTTCCGATTTGAGAAATCTTATTTTCTAAATCTCCACTTTCTAAAATTTTAATTCCTTTTTCTATTTCTTCTATGTAATCAACTTTATTTTTTATTTTATTCAAAAATAAAGTTATAAATATTAAAATAGATATAATAGAATTACAAATATTAATAACTATAGCCCATGAAAAATCTTCTTCTTTCAAAAAAAATGTCACTATGTTTTCATCATAAAATGGAATTGAAAACATCATTACTTCTTTTTTAAAATCGAGCTCTAATTCATCTTCATTGGAAATATGGATTTCTGCACCTTCTGTGGAATATAATATTTTATTATCTTGCATTAAAACTAATTCTATATTTGTATACTCCTCTATCCAGTCATTTATTTTTTCTATATCAGTAGACTTAACATTTTCTTGAACTATAAAAGTTTCAAATTTATTTTTTACAAATTTTATATAATCTAGGGTTTTATCTTTACTAGCTACTATATGTTTTTGATTAATTATAATTGAAATGCTAAATAATAAGCCGGAAATTACTAGTGTAGTTATTAAGGATTTCATAAGATACTTTAATATTTCTATGCCTAGCTTTGATTTATTCAATTTTATACTCCATTCCCCATACCGTTTTTATATATTCTGGACTTTGTGGTTTTTGTTCAATTTTTTCTCTTAGTTTTCTAATATGAACCATTATTGTATTATTTGATATACTAAAATACGGTTCATTCCATACGCTCTCATATATATTTTGGGCTGAAAAAACTTTATTTTTAGTACTAGCTAGTAACACCAAAATATCAAATTCTCTAGGTGTTAAACTAATTTGCTTATTACCTAGAGTTATGGATTTTTCATCAAGATTTATTATAAGATCTCTGATAATTATATTATTTACTTTATCTTCTTTGACAGACATATTATTTGTATAAACTAAATGTCTTCTGAGCAATGCTTTCACCCTTGCCATAAGTTCGGATGGTGAAAATGGTTTCACTAAATAATCATCACCACCTGCAGAAAAGCCTATTATCTTATCTGAATCTTGACCTTTTGCTGTTAGGAATAAAATTGGCACAAAGTTAACCTCACGTATTTTAGTGCAAGTTTGTATTCCGTTTAGCTTTGGCATCATTATGTCCAATATCACAAGACTAGTGTTAATGTCTATCTTTTTTAATGCTTCCTCCCCATTTTCAGCTTCAACAACATTGTAACCTTCAGATTGTAATAATATCATTAATAATTCTCTTATATCTTTATCATCATCTACTACTAAAATTGTTTCCATATTATATCCTCTATCCTTTTATAGTGTAGCCCATCTCTTGAATGTATTTAAAATTATTTAAAAATTCATTACTAATAATATCATTTCCTTCTATATTGAAAGTAATATTATTGAATGGTAAAGGTATGATATATTTATCCCACCTTTTTAAAATAATTTTTCTCTTTACGTCTGTTCGTATTATGCCTAGTTGCTTATTAGATTTATTTGACAACATAAAAGCTAATTTTTTAGGCACATGATATGGACCTAACGGACCATCTAAAGCTACCATAAATATTCTATTTGGAATTTGTGCAGTGGTAATTATTTCTCTAAGCTTATCTTTTGCTCTACAACCATCGCCCACTCTTAAAGGAGTTACTTTATACTTTTCCAAAATGTTTGATATATAATCTCCTCTTTTGTCTTCTGTTACAATTATATCTATAGCTTTATCTTTAAAATGTTTACATATTAAATAGTTGCAGCAGCTTTCGCCATGCCAAAATCCTATAATAGAATTATTATAGTCTATTTTTTTACCTTGTTCAATAAAATTTATTTTACTAGTCTTATACACAAAGTTTAAATATAAATTAAATATCATATGGGCATCTCCTATGCTTCAAGTATTTTTGGATTAAATTCAACATTGTTAACATTCTCTAATGCTTTTGAATAAATATTTTTTGCTTTAATTGCAATTTTGTCCGCAGTATAATTGTTAGCAGTGTCAATTGCATTACAACTTAAAGTTTTATGAAGCTTACTATTGCTTATAATATCTATAATTCGGTTGCTCCAATCATTTTCGTCTTCCAAAGTCATATAGCCATTTTTTCCGTTTTCAACTATGTCCGTTACTCCACTAGCTTCAACTGCTACAACTGGCAATTTACCTGCCATAGCTTCAATTAAAACAATTCCTTGAGTCTCAGATTTTGATGCAAATACAAACAAATCACAGGCATTATAATAAATTTTCAGTACATCATTAGCTACATTTCCAACAAATTCTATTTGGTCAATGATATTTAGTTTTGCTGCCAAATTTACTAAATGCTCTTTTTCTTGGCCTTCACCAATAATCAATAATTTAAAATCGTCTCCTATTCTTTGCTTCAAAACACTTATACCTCTTAAAATAAAGTCTATGTTTTTTTCTTTTGACAAGCGTGACACAGTACAGAATAAATGTTTAACATTATATTTATTTTTAATTTTTATAACTTCTTTTGGATCAACCTTAAAAAATTCATTTGGTATTCCTGTTGGCAATACATCAATAGGAATTTTAATTTCCATATCTTCTAATACTTCCTTTATTAAGTCAGTGGGAGCAATCACTCTATCACACATATTTATAAAATTTTTAATAGCAAACGGAACAGCCTTAGTTTTTGTCCAATCTAATAGTCTACTATTTTTGATAAATGTAAGATTATGTACGTAATGTTCATACCTAGTATGATAAGTATAGACTACAGGAATATTATATTTTTTTCCTAAGTATAGAGCCGTCCAGCCTATAAAATTAGGGTGATGAACATGGATAACATCTATATCTAAAGTTTTAAACTTTATTTCTATATTTCTATCAAATATGTTAGGAATTGTCATATTACTTATTGTTTTCTTGCAAGAACGATATCTTGTAATGCCTTCTTCTTCTATTTGATCGTTATATGTTGGTGCAAATATATTAACATTATGGCCATTACTTTTTAAGCCCTCACTAAGTCTTTCAATTGATATTGGAACTCCGCCAACAATAGGTTTATAATTATTTGTCATCATTAATACATTCATTGTTATCTCTCCTTTTAATTCACAATAGATAAAGCTATATCTCCAAAATAATACCCTATTGACATAAATCCATAGTTCCAAACTAGAATTCCTAATGTTGAGTATATAGTATAATTAATAAAATCTAACTTTATTGCACCTGCTGGTATTGGCATAAGTGTTCTGGTAACGGGCAATAACTTGCTTGTAAATATTGCCCAATTTCCATGTTTTTTTAATGTTTGTATACTTTTTGTAATGGTATTTTGTTGTTTCGGAAATTTTTTTAGATATTTTTTAAGCAACAAATCTCCACCTATTCTACCAATAAAATATAAAATCCAGCTACCTACAAGTCCTGCTGCAACTGTAACTAATAGTCCTTGTGTAAAGCTTAGATTGTTATTATAAATCCAAAGACCCCCTAGTGGCATTATTACCCCTGATGGAAATCCTGGCAAATTCATATATTCCAACAATACAACTATAAATAAAGCTATAAATCCATAACTTAATAAATAAGTATTTAACCATTCCATGTTAATTGTGCTCCTTCTTATAAATTTGTTTTTTTGCTATATATGTATTATAAGAAACAGATCTTAATATTTTCATACTATAAATCTTAAATTTTTCTTAATATTTATTTTTTCTAGTGAAATACAGGTAAATCTTTTAAAACTGTAATAATTGGTTATAGTTTTGAAAGATTATTGAAAGATTTATAAATTATAATAGTGTTATAATTTGTTTATAGCTACAAATTTATAATGATTGTATATACGAAACCTCTAATGCAGAGAGGTTGTAAATATTATAGGGGGAATACTATGAATGTATTAGAAACAAAAAACTTGAGAAAAGTTTATGGAAAAGAAGAAACAGCAATTAATGCACTAGCAGGAGTAAATTTTACAGTGGCAAAAGGAGAATTTGTATCTATTGTTGGAACATCAGGGAGTGGCAAATCTACGTTACTTCATATGTTAGGAGGATTGGATCGTCCTACAGATGGAGAGGTAATAATTGATGGCAAAAATATATCTACATTAAAAGACGAAGAATTAACGATATTTCGTCGTCGTAAAATAGGCTTTATATTTCAAAGTTACAACCTAATTCCTATTATAAACGTATATGAAAATATAGTTTTACCAATACAGCTGGACGGAGGACAAATTGATAAAGCATACGTTGATAGTATTATAAAGCTGTTGGGACTTGAAAAGAAACTTAACAATTTACCAAATAATCTTTAAGGTGGACAACAACAAAGGGTTGCAATAGCTAGAGCATTAGATTCAAAACCAACAATTATTTTGGCTGATGAGCCACCTGGGAATTTGGACAGCAAAACAACACAAGATGTATTAGCATTACTGAAGACAACAATTGAAAAATTTCAGCAAACTATGGTTATGATTACTCACAATGAAGAAGTTGCACAACTTGCAAACAGAGTTATTCACATTGAAGATGGTCAGATTGTGGGTGATAAAAATGTATAATGTTAATAATAGAAAATGTATAAACGAACTAGCTAAAAACAGTTTTAAAGCAAATAAAACAAGAAATATCGTAGCAATTATAGCCATCGCATTAACAACTTTGCTTTTTACAGCTGTTTTTACTATTGGCTCAATTCTTATTCATTCATATGAACAATCAAATTTTCGCCAAGTTGGAGGAATGCAACACCTCTAGGGCTATATAGAATATTTAGCAAACAATCTATTGTAGAAAGATTAAGAAGGGTGTAAAATTTAAAAGTGATAAATTGCAACAAGAATAGGTTTTTTATCAACTAATTAAAAAATGGGGTAAATCTATGATTAACATTAGAGAAGCAACAATAGATGATTTAGAATACATTGTAAATTTTAATTCACTTTTGGCACAAGAAACAGAAGATAAGGAATTAGATAAGAAAGTATTAACTAGAGGAGTAAAATACCTTTTAGAAAATGAACAATATGGAATATATCATGTTGCTGAAAAAGAAAATAAGGTTGTTGGTCAAGTTATGTATACTTTTGAATGGAGCGATTGGAGAAATGGATTATTTTTGTGGATACAAAGTGTTTATGTAGACAAGAATTATAGACAGCAAGGAGTGTTCACTAGGCTTTATAATCAAGTCAAATCAATTTGTGACAAGAATGATAATATTGTAGGAATTAGATTATATGCTGAGAAAGAGAATGATATTGCACAACAAGTATACACAAAATTAGGAATGAATAAATGTCACTATGATATGTTTGAATACGAAAAATAACATATAACGAACAAGGATGGAAAATCTTTGACTCTCCATCCTTGTCTTGAATAATAAGAGATAATAATTTTATTGAATTGTTGTGCCACTTTTGCCTTCCATTGCAAGTGGTGCTTTTTCTAATGAAGCAATAACTGCACGTCGTTCTGCTTTGCTTTGCACAAATTGCATAGCTGCTTGAACTTTTGGCAACATGCTTCCAGGAGCAAAATGGCCTTCTTTAGCGTATTTACTTGCTTCATCCACAGTGATATTTTCTAGTAATTCTTCGTTTTCTTTTCCAAAGTTAATTGCTACACGGTCAACTGCTGTTAAAATAAACAAATAATCTGCATCGATTAATTCAGCAAGTTTAGCTGATGCAAAGTCTTTGTCGATAACTGCAGGGATGCCTTCATAGTCACCATTTTGATTTTTAACTACTGGAATTCCGCCGCCTCCACAAGCTACAACAACAAATTTATTGTCTACTAATTCAACAATAGCCTCTTTTTCCACAATATTTATTGGTCTTGGAGATGCAACCATTTGGCGATATCCTCTTCCTGCATCTTCTTTAAAAATTAAAGATGGATTTTCTTGCACTAGTTTATCAGCGTTTTCTTTTGAATAAAAAGAACCAATAGGTTTTGTAGGATTTTTAAATGCGTCATCATTTTTATCTACTTCAATTTGAGTAATTACTCCAACTACATTTAGCTTTAAGCCTTGTTTTGTCAATTCTTTTTTTAGTCCTTTTTGTAAATGATATCCAATGTATCCTTGGCTCATCGCTGTACATTCAGGAAGTTCAAATTTTGCAACTTTATTATTTATTTCATTGGCTGTGTCAAATGCTAATTGTATCATACCCACTTGAGGGCCATTGCCATGACTTATAACAACCTCATGTCCTTGTTTAATCAGCCCAACAATTGAAGGAACACCTTTTTTAATCATATCTTGTTGTTCTTTTGGAGTATTCCCCAGTGCATTTCCACCCAATGCTATAACTATTTTTGCCATTTTTAAAGCCTCCGTTTTATATTTTTATATTGTAAAAGCAAAGAAGATAGAGCTTTGCCCTACCTTCCATATTTATAATTTATTTTGCTGATGGTTGTTGTTGAGTAATACAATGAATATTTCCGCCACCAAGCAAAATTTCACGTGCATAAATTGTTTCAATTTTTCTTTCAGGGAACACTTCTTGAAGTGTTGTAACTGCTAATTCATCATTTGGATCTCCAAATATCGGAAGTGCCACAAACCCATTTCCTATATAGAAGTTTGCATATGAAGCAGCAAGTCTGTCGCCTTCATTACGTGGAAGAGTTCCATCAACTGCGTCTACTCCTTCGCTTTCTTCTTTAGTGATTAGAATATTAGCTGGTAACATAAGTTTAACTATTTCAAAATTTCTACCTTTTGCATCTTGTTCTGTTGATAAGATGTTATAAGCAGTTTGACAGATTTCATATTGAGGATCTTCTTTATCTTCTGTCCAAGCAAGAACAACTTTTCCTGGAGCAACATAGTGCATAATGTTATCAACATGACCATTTGTTTCGTCATTATATATACCAAGTGGTAACCAAATAATTTTTTCAACATTTAAATATTCTTTTAAAGTATCTTCAATTTCTTCTTTAGTCATGTGTGGATTTCTGCCTTCGCTTAAAAGACATTCTTCAGTTACAATTAATGTTCCTTCTCCATCAACATGAATTGAGCCACCTTCAAGAATAAATTCGCCAATTCTATATCTGCCAAGTCTTTCCATATCACACATTTTACGAGCTATATGGTCATCTTTATCCCATGGGAAATACAATCCATCAACCAGGCCGCCCCATGCATTAAAGCCCCAATCTACTCCTCTTACTTCTTTACCATTGACCACAAAAGTTGCTCCGCAATCACGTATCCAAGAATCATCGTTTGACATTTCAACAACACGTACATATTCAGGTAACATTTGTCTTGCATTATCATATTGAGCATTACTTACGCAAACTGTCATAGGCTCATATTTTCCAATTACTGAAGCAACTTCTGCAAATACTTTTTGAGCAGGTTTTGCTCCCAATCTCCAATTGTCAGTTCTTTCAGGCCAAATCATCCAACAAGCATCATGACGTTCAAATTCACCAGGCATTCTGAACCCATCTTGTTTTGGAGTTGTTTCATAAGTTCTCATAAATTTGATCTCCTCTTTTCTCATTTTAATAAGTAGCTCACCAACTAGAGTAGCCAAGATTGCTCCAATTGTAATTGGTAATGTCGCTGATAAAGTTTCTGCACTAAAGTCTAGTGGGACTACCAAAAATACCAATGCAATTATTATTATTACCATTGGTGTATATGCTAATATTTTTAGAAACCATGGTTTGCCCTCAACTTTAAAAGGTCTTTCTCTATCTCCGTCAATCTCACGTAATTTTAATAAAGCAGGAAATACTGGAATATATGCCATTAAGAAAGTAACTACATTTAGTGCAAAGAAGCTCCAAAATAAATCTTCATTTGGTATAAATGGTGCAATTATTAAAACTACAGATGCAACAATCCCGTTAATGATTGATGAACCCATTGGCATGTTATTTGTTTTACTAGTTCTTCCAAATACTTTAGGCATATCTCCTCTTTTAGCTGCATATGCCGCTGTATTGTTTACACCTAGTGACCAGCTTACCATATTGCCAACTAAAGTTAGTAAAAATAAAATTGCCATAAATTTAATAAACAAACTATCTGTTTGACCTGTCAAGATTTGTAAGCTATCAATCATACCACTGCTTGTGCTAATCTCTTCTGTTGGAATTGCAACACCAATACCAAATGCAGAGAAAATATAAATTGCTGCAATTACAATTCCACCGATTATGATTGCTTGTGGAATTTGTTTTTTAGGATCTTCCATGTCATCTGCAAATGTACAAACAACTTCAAATCCCAAGAAATTGAATAAAATAACAGAAATAAATGACAAACTATTTATATCAAATGATGGTAGCAAAGACTCTAATGTATATTCATTTGCCACACCATGTTTCATAGCTCCATAAATTCCAAGTACCCCAACTGAAAGTGCTAGAAAAATCTTGATAGCTGCTGCACCATTTAAAATCCATACACTATCACTTACAGGAAAAAAACTAATCAGTACTATACACCAAACAAATGTTAATTCTATCAATAAAGTTATCATCAAGTTTGGTTCAAATCCAAATATAAATCCTATCATCTCTGGAAAGACTACTGCTAAAGCTGCCATCCATAACGGAAAGTTAATCCAATAATACCACGCTGCACGTGCTCCCCACTTTGATCCAAATGCCTGTTTTACCCAATCGTACAATCCACCTTCACCATCATAAGTTGTTCCAAGTTCAGATGATATTAATCCATAAGGCAATAAAAATGCAATTATTAGAAAAATCCACCAAAAATACTGTGAATTTCCAATGGCTGCAACAGGTGCCGCAGCCTCTGCAACAAAAACAACGCATATTACAGCTAATATTACACTAGATAATTTAAATTTTTTGTCTTCCATATACACTAGTCCCCCTCTATAACGACTAAGTGTAACATTTTATAGTAAACGTACTTATAAGTTGAAAGAGAGTTAGGAGCTTCGCTTCTGCACCACTATTTCAAAATACTATTACTATATATTACACGTAGCCTGAAAAAACTTAGCCTCTTAAAAATCTAAAATTTTAAATCTTTAAGAAATTCATCCAAATCAGTTTTTGCTTCTTCTTGAGCTTTTTTATCAATTGGTTTTTCTGCTAATTTCATAAAGTATACTAAAAGACCTCTCATAGCTGTTAATCTGTTTTCAGCTTCGTCTAAAATTACTGAGTAAGATGCATCCATAACTTCATCAGTTACCTCTTCTCCTCTTGTTGCTGGAAGACAGTGCATAAATTTAGCATGTGGAGCTGCTTTTTTCATCATTTCAGCAGTCACTTGATATTTTGGATAAAATACTTTCATTCTTTCTTCTTCAGAAAGCTCTGCTTCGTATAGTCCATACCAAACGTCTGTATAAACAAAATCTGCATCTTTTAATGCTTCATCTAAATCTTCTGTAATTTTAAGAGTACCGCCTGAAACTTTGCAGTTTGCTTCTCCTATTTTGATGTGATTTTCTCTTAGCTGGAAACCTTTTGGTCCAAATTGAACAAAATCCATTCCTATTTTAGTCGCAATAAACATTAAAGAAGCACAAACTTGAGTTGCATCCCCAACAAAAACTACTTTACAATCTTCAATTTTTTTACCAGCTGGTAAATGCTCAATCATAGTGCATAAATCTCCCATTTCCTGAGTTGGGTGATTATAATCGCTCATTCCATTTAATACTGGAACTGTAGAATTATTTGCTAAATCTACTACACTTTTATGTCTTTCAACACGTGCCATAATTATATCAACTAATCTTGAAAGAACACGACTTGTATCCTCAATTGTTTCATGACCACCAAGTTGAATTTGTCCTGGAGCAAGATATTGTGCATGACCACCAAGTTGTGTCATAGCAGTTTCAAAAGAAACCCTTGTTCTAGTTGAGGATTGTTGAAAAATCATTCCAAGATTTTTATTTTTTAATAGTTGTGGATAATATCCATTCTTAATACATTTTTTTAACTTTAAAGAAAGATTAATAATATCCATTAATTCCTCTTTTGTAAAATCATTTGTATCAATAAAATTTCTTGCCATTATAAATTCCTCCTAGTATTTTTATAATACAAACCAGCTGGGTAATCTACTAGTTTGCTAATATTTAATTTATCATGTTCATATAAAGTTTAGTATTAGCCATTGGATATAAATTAAGTTATATTTATATATGTATATATATGTATTATCTAATCCTTTATATAAACTTTTTAGTATTATTAACATAAACTTATATAAACTTGAATAAACTTTTGACTATATTTAACCTAAAAACATCTAAAGTTATACTTGCATTCTCATTTTATTCCTAGTATAATAAAACAAAGGAGTTGAACTAATAGTTTAACTCCTTTGTTCGTTAAATTTTAATTTTAAGGAGTGAGGACATATGGCATTAATGCTTTATAATACATTTTTAACGATAAGCTATTCTGTTGCTATAGGATATTTGCTATTTACTTATCAGCTTACTAAAAAGACTTATCTATGTATAATTGTATCGTTATTTTCTGTTGTTATTTTAGACAATGTGATAATTTCAATGACTGAAAATTTCCCGCATTTTAGTCTAAAGCATGACACTGCATTTATGCTAAGTCCAACATTTAAAACTACTATAGTTATAGTAAAATATTTTTGCTATATATATTTAGGCGCCTTAATTATAGAAAAGAAAATATCAACTAACTTATATATAGTTATGGCCGTTCAGACTATAATTCTAACTTTAATGCCTGTTTTATTTGAAGGTGCACTTCAAGCATGGCTTTACTATTCAATTATAAATGTTTTTACAATTGCACTGTTGGCTTATTATATCGTAATTTTAAATATACACCAATCAAATTTTGTGAGTGACTTTATTGTTTTTTGCAAAATCAGCATTTTAATTATATTGGCAATTATAATAGAAGATAGTTTTGTTATCTTTAATTTTGATACTTTTACAAGTCAATCGATAAAAATATTTAACAGAAATTTTAGCCAAGATTTCTTATACCTTTATTTGTGTGTATTTATTGTTAAATCCGTTAACTTATATTTAATTCCTGAGCTAATTTTAAAAGAAATACCTTTGCCAACCACATCCACTTCAGAGTTGAACATTTTAGAAATACACCCTACTAAAGCAACAAAAATTAATGATTTTTGTTTAAAATACAGTTTAACAGAACGTGAAAAAGATATTTTGAAGCTTCTAGTTGATGAAAAAACTAACTTAGAAATTAGCAAAGAACTGTTTATCTCAGTTGGAACAGTGAAAGTACACGTTCATAATATATATCAAAAAGTAGGCGTACAAAAACGTATACTATTACTTAGAGAATTTGATGGCTTTGAAATTTGAGTTTGCTATCTTATGTTAACTAATTTGAATGAAATTTATCTTATGTTAATTAATTTTAAGTAGAATATGTATAGACTTCTTGGAAAGATAATGGTAATATATATATGTATTTATTATAATTTATTTTTAAAATTTAGGGGGAATGAAATTTATGATAACAGGAACACCACTTATTTTAGTGT
>LJDB01000088.1 GCA_001983455.1 Candidatus Epulonipiscium fishelsonii | reverse complement strand
TAGCCGTATCGGAAGGTGCGGCTGGATCACCTCCTTTCTAAGGAAATTACGTATTGACGGTTTAAAGTGACTATTTTATTTTGGATGTTTAAGTTAGTATAATTATAAGCCGAAAGGCTTATTTTTTTTTGCCTAAAAATATATTGTCTGTGGTTAATTTTGTCTTGAATTAATATTAGAATAACTTATATTTCTAAGACATATAATATGTCGATAAGAATAATAAGTTATAGATTTATATAATCATTAATAAAAATACATTGCAACTACTAAGGGGAAACCGCTAAAAATACTTGTAATTCTTACAAATAGAGTTTTCACTTAATGTTCTTAAGGTAAAAATTTTAGGAGGACATATGAAATTAGGGATAGATATAGGATCAACAACGATTAAGCTTGCACTTATTTCAGAAGCTAATGAGTTATTATATAACTCATACCAAAGACACAATTCAAAAATAAACGAACATCTCCTTTCCTGTTTAAATGATATAAAAGAAAAATTTCCTGCTATGCCAGAACTAGCGGTTGCTATAACAGGTTCTGCTGGCATGGGGCTTGCAGAGGGACTTGATATAGGCTTTGTACAAGAAGTATTTGCCACAAAAATAGCTACAAATATTTTGCGACCAAACACTGACGTTGTAATCGAACTGGGCGGTGAGGACGCAAAAATACTGTTTTTAGCAAATGGATTAGAAGTTAGAATGAATGGTACTTGTGCTGGAGGTACAGGAGCATTTATAGACCAAATTGCAACATTACTAGCTATCACTCCAGAAGATATGAATGAGCTTGCAAAATCAGCCAAAAAAAGCTATTCAATTGCATCAAGATGTGGGGTTTTCGCAAAATCAGATGTACAACCACTATTAAACCAAGGGGCAACGAAAGAAGACTTGTCAGCAAGCATTTTTCAATCGGTTGTAAATCAAACAATAACTGGCCTTGCACAAGGAAGGGATATAAAGGGTAAAATACTATATCTTGGAGGCCCGCTCACATTTATATCGGAACTCAGAAAAAGCTTTGATAATACTTTAAAACTTAAAGGTATTTGCCCTCCCAATTCACTTTACTATGTAGCTATTGGCTGTGCTATTTGTGCAGACACTTTTACTATTGTTGACAATTTAATCTATAAGGTAGCTTCACATAAGTTTAAACAGACTTTTGAAAAAATAGAGCCTTTATTTCAAACTGAAAAAGAATATCGTTTATTTTTAAAACGTCACAATAAAACTAATGTGACTATAAATCAATCCGATAATTATCAAGGCAATGCACATATCGGTATAGATGCAGGTTCAACAACAATAAAAGTTGTTGCAATAAACGAAAATGAAGAAATTATTTTTTCTAAATATCAAACAAACAATGGCAATCCAAACACACATATTAAAGAAATTTTAGAAGAACTCTATAGTATAAATCCAAAAATAAATGTTTGCTCTGCCTCTGTGACAGGCTACGGAGAAGAAATGATAAAAAATGCTTTCAATCTTGATTTTGGATTAGTGGAAACAGTTGCTCACTATACAGCGGCAAAGAAATTTAATAGTAATGTAGATTTTATTATAGACATTGGTGGTCAAGATATGAAGTGCTTTAAGGTTGTGGATGGAGTAATTGATGATATCTTTTTAAACGAAGCATGCTCATCTGGTTGCGGTTCATTCCTTCAAACTTTTGCAAATATTCTTGGTTACAGTTCAGATGAATATGGAAAAATAGGACTTTTTGCAAAATCTCCTGTTGATCTTGGTTCTCGTTGCACTGTGTTTATGAATTCCTCTGTTAAACAAGCTCAAAAAGATGGGGCATCTGTTGAAGATATTTCTGCTGGGTTATCAAGTAGTGTTGTTAAAAACGTAATATATAAGTTAATTCGTACAAATAGTGCTAGTGAGCTTGGAAAAAATATTGTTGTACAAGGTGGTACGTTTTTAAACGATGCCATACTTCGTTCTTTTGAAAAAGAAATTGGTGGTAAGGTAATCCGCCCAAATATTGCTGGAATTATGGGTGCATATGGTGCTGCTCTCTATGGTAAGCATAAAATAACACAAAAATCTACCATGCTAGATTTAAAGAGTCTTACAAACTTTACCCACAAAATAAACTATACAAATTGTAAGCTATGTACTAATCAATGTGCATTGACCATAAATACTTTTAATGGGGGCAGAAAATTTATTGCAGGAAATCGATGTGATAAACCAACTATATCTAATAAAAAACATAAAGATAAACTAAATTTGTATGAATATAAAAGGAATTTATTAGAAAAATACATGAACATAAAATTACCTGAGCCAAGGGGAAAAATTGGTATTCCATTAGTTCTAAATATGTATGAACTACTTCCATTCTGGGTGAAATTTTTTAATGAACTTGGATTTGAGGTTGTAACTTCAGGATTTTCAGATAGTACAACTTATTCAAAAGGACAAAATACTATACCTTCAGATACTGTATGTTTTCCTGCTAAACTAGTTCATGGACATATAGAGGAACTGCTTACAAAAGATATTGATGCTATTTTTTACCCATGTATGACCTATAATATAAATGAAAATCGTGGGGATAATAACTATAACTGTCCTGTTGTTGCGTATTATCCAGAAACAGTAGTAAATAATATTGGTAATATTAAAAACGTCAGATATATATACGATTACATTGGAATACATCTTCCAAAATATTTTGTTGGTAAAATTAAAAATATTTTAGGACGACATTTTGATAAACTTTCCAAGAAAGACATTCAACATGCCACAAATTGTGCATTTAGAGAAAGAGATATATTCCTTGCAAAAGTTAGAAAAAGGGGAGAAAAAATAATCTTAAAAGCTAGAGAAAATAATCAAAAAATTATTGTGCTTGCAGGAAGACCATATCACCTTGATCCAAAAGTAAATCATAGTATAGATAAGTTAATTAGTAGTTATAACGTCCCTATTATAACAGAGGACTCTATTTGCCATTTAGTCGAAGAAAAATCTAAAGTAAATGTGCTAAATCAATGGACTTATCATGCAAGACTATATGATGCAGCAAAATATATCTCTACTCAACATGATATGCACCTAGTACAACTTGTATCATTTGGTTGTGGCGTTGATGCTATTACTACGGATGAGGTAAAATCAATCCTTCAAGACGGAGATAAAATATATACTCAACTAAAAATTGATGAAATTACCAATTTAGGTGCAACTAAAATAAGAATACGTAGTTTACTTGCAGTAATAGAACAAAAGGAGGTTTATTATGGACCGGATAGAGTTCACTAAAGAAATGAAAAAAGATTACACAATTCTTGTACCCGATATGCTAACAATACATTTTAAAATGATTTGCACTATATTTAGAAATGAAGGGTATAATCTAGAGATTTTATATAATGGAGGTAAAGATGTTGTTGACTCGGGGCTCAAATATGTGCATAATGACACTTGCTATCCTGCTCTTTTGGTTATAGGACAATTTTTGGATGCTTTAAATAGCGGAAAATATGATGTGAATAAAACAGCACTCATAATTATGCAGACAGGCGGTGGATGCAGAGCATCCAATTATATACATTTATTAAGAAAAGCACTACTTAAAGCGGGATATTCTCAAGTGCCTGTTATATCCTTAAATCTTACATCACTAGAAAAAAACTCTGGATTTAAAATAACTCTACCAATCATAAAAAAATCTCTTAGTGCTATAAGTTATGGAGATTTGTTAATGCAAATTAAAAATCAAGTGAAACCTTATGAAGTTCAAAGTGGTATGACAGATCAGCTTGTAACAAAATGGCAAAATAAACTTTGTAATGATTTTAAAGATAACAAAAGTTTAAGTTTATCTCAAATGAAATCAAACTTTAAAGAAATTATAAATAGCTTTTCAAAAATCGCAGTAAATAAAGTTCAGAAAATAAAGGTTGGAATTGTGGGAGAAATCTATGTTAAATACTCTAGTCTGGGAAATAACAATCTTGAAGACTTTTTACTTTCTCAAAATTGTGAGTATATGATACCTGGACTTCTGGAATTTATACTTTTTAAAATCGACAACCGCTTAGATGATATTAAGCTTTATGGTGGAAATAAATTAAAATTCTCTGCCATAAATGCTCTATTCGAGTATATAAGAAAAATTGAAGTTATTTGTATTAAAACTATAGAAAATAGTAATTTTGTACCTCCAAGTTATTATTTGCACAAAAAATCTCTTGTAAATGGCCTTATAGGATATGGAAATAGAATGGGTGAAGGTTGGTTACTGCCAGCTGATATGCTAGAATTATGTGAACAAGGTTATAACAATATAATTTGTGCTCAACCTTTTGGTTGCTTGCCAACCCATATTGTTGGCAAAGCAATGATACGTCCAATTAAAGAACGTTTTCCAACAGCTAATATTATAACAATTGACTATGACCCAGGTGCATCACGAGTAAATCAGGAAAATAGAATTAAACTTATGCTTGCTATAGCAACAGAACAAATTCCTAGCAATCAACCTATTAAGACAAAAGAGGAAAAATCACCAAATGGATTACTTCCTATTGCATCAGTCTTATAGCTATCTTTCTGAAATAAAGTAAGAGAGCACTTTGAATTTTCAAGGTGCTCCCTTTTACTTAGATTTTTAGTAATATCATTGACAACTTCCATAATATAATATTTAAGAAGACGCATTTTATCTTTTTAAAGAAAGGAATTAAGAAATGAATATTTTATCAAGTAATACAACACCAGTAAATCGCAATAATTATACTGCTTCAACCAAGCAAACTACGCCATCAACTCCAAAAACCACTGAAGAAACCTTTCCTGAAGAATTCTGGCCACCCGACACTTCAAGTATAACTATAATTAGACCCCCTCAAAATGGAAATCCATATTATGAAGTTATTGGAAAGAATAAATATGGTGAAGACTTTCATCAAACTATTGACCCCAAAAATATTGATCCATCCAATATGAATATGATGGAATTATTTGTTTTACAAGATATGGGATACAGTAATAAAGCTACAGATATTTATGATGCTTTATTTTCTGAAAATGAGGAGTACGACCTAGATGATAGATTTGATATACAGAAACTTGTAGAAGACAAGATTGAGCAGAGCCTTAAAACCCTAGATTATGAATCTGTACTGAAATGGCAGAAGGAATTAGAAAAATTTAAAAAGTTTGAGCTTGACTATCAAAATTCTTCCTATTCATCAAAGACACATTTTAATCGATTAACCGCATATCAATTTTAGAATAACTAGTCAATATAAAAATAATACTTCATATTTGTATACATATTTATAAACTATTTTGTAATGTACTTATAGCCTGATTTAACAGGAGTTCCCTAGTGATTGTGTAGCTTTAAAATAAAAAATTAAAAAAATATATAAAAAAGGGTTGACTTATTTTACAAACTAATGTAATATTATACAAGTCACAGGGAACACGTAACAAAACAAAGTAATAAAGTATTCCTAGTGATTGATTTGTACATTGAAAAACAAATACTATAACAAGATTGAAATACAACTTAAATCTAGTACGTGAACACTAGAGATAAGTATAATTTAAATCTACAATGAACCAATAAATCTTATTGATTAAATAATCAATAAGCATGAAAACCAAAAATAACACAACGACTTA
>LJDB01000087.1 GCA_001983455.1 Candidatus Epulonipiscium fishelsonii | reverse complement strand
TAAGCCCATCTACAATTTGTACATACATTGGACGACTATCTGCAATATTTAGTTTCATCATGTAATTATCACCATCCCTTAATATTTTTATATTATGTTTACTAACTGTGTTGTGTGATGTAATACAGTTGATAAATGTATAGTAACATGGAAATTAATTTTTGTCAACCACTTTTTTCCAATTTTTATAAAATTTGATATTGAAATGTCGATGCGATTGCTATACACTATATTGTAAAGGATAGTACTCTAACTTTTAGGAACAGGAGGGATAAAATATGGAAGAAAGAAAAAAAGCAGCAGCAATTTCATACAAAGGAGGTATGGGTGCACCAGAAATTACAGCTTCGGGCCAAGGTTTTATGGCAGAAAAAATAATTGAAGAAGCTAAACAAAACGATGTCCCAATATATCAAGATAAGCAACTAGCAAATCTTTTAACAGAACTGGAAGTTGGGAGCCAAATTCCACCTGAAGTATATGAAATAGTAGCAAAAATATTAGTGTTTGTAGGAGATATGGATGAATTATATGCAAGAACGAAAAACTAGTGTTGAAATAGGTAAATATTATGAAGATGTTGCAGCGCAGTTTTTAATAGACAAGGGCTACACTATTTTAAAAAGAAATTATAGAAAAAAATATGAGGGCGAAATAGATATAATATGCCAAAGAGATGACAATATAGTTTTTGTAGAAGTTAAGTATAGGAAGTCTGTAAGGTATGGTTTCCCTAGAGAATTTATAACTTATAAAAAGCAAAATAGGATTATTACAGTTTCAAAATATTACATGATGGAAGAATACAATTACGATGCAGTCTATACATATGATGTAATAGAAATCTGTAACGATAATATAAATCATATAGAGAATGCTTTTTTTGGAGGTTAGATTATGTTTTGGAATAACAGTCAAGTTATTAGCTGTTTTACAACAAGAGAAGGCGGAACTAGTGAGGGACACTTTTCTAGTTTGAATTTAGGATTTAAAACAAATGACGACATAAACAAGGTAAGGGAAAATTATAAAATATTATCACAAAGACTGGGAATACCATATGAAAGTATGACTTGCTCGGCTCAAGTTCATGAAACCAATATAAAGCAGGTTACATATGAAGATAGAGGTAACGGGGTTATATTTCCGAACAAGTGGGCTAGTGTAGATGGGATTTATACTACGGAAAAAGATATAGCTCTTGTGACGCACTATGCAGATTGTGTTCCACTGTTTTTCTATGCACCCAAACACCATATCATTGGATTGGCACATGCTGGGTGGCGAGGCACCGTAAATAAGATAGGCGAAAAGATGGCTACACTTTGGAATAAAGAACATAACATTCCTTACGAAGATATTCAAGTTGGAATTGGCCCATCGATTGGACCATGTTGTTTTGAAGTTCATGAAGATGTTTCACAACCATTTGTTGATACTTTTGGAAATGCAGACTTTATAGTGTTTAATGAAAACGGCAAAGCTAACATCGATTTGTGGGAATGTAACAAGCAAACTTTACAAAACTTGGGTATAAAAGATATTCAAACAACAAATATATGTACTTGTTGCAATTCAGACAAATACTTTTCTCACAGAAAAACCCAAGGTAAGCGAGGTCTTATGGGAGCAATAATGTATCTTAAATAATTTAACGACGGATATCCTAATCTATTTGGAAAATTATATTTTCTAAATTTTACCTGCTTATAATTTTATGTTAAAATATTTATTTTATATTGAATTTATATTTTTGTTATGATATTATATTTTTGAGTTAATACGTTGACTTACATTTTGTTATAATTATTTTAAGGAGGAGTTTATGCTAGATTGGGACCGTTTAATAAATTATACTATGGATCAAGTTGAAGACGAAACTATTCGTGGTGGTAGAGTTCTTTATGGTAGAGAGTTATACACTAGAGGAATAGATAGAATGTTGGACAGAAATGAAGAAGCTTTATATTTAACTAAAAACAATGTTGGAGATGCTTATCTAATAACAACAAAGGGTATGATAGTATTTACAAGAAACTCTAGAAGAGAATTATATTATGATTTTTATCGTGACCAAATTTCTTTTATAGATTTTCAAAGTCGCTGTGGAAGATTTGATTCTGACGTGGAAATTATTATTGAATTTAACAGAAACAGCAGATTTGTAATTTCGATCGATATGTATTATGAAAACATTGCTAAAGATATTTATTATTATTTTAGAGATATAAAAGATAGACAATATAACAATCATAGATCTTATGACCGATTTTGAGAATATATTTTTGGGTTATTCAAATTATATTTTAAGGAGGATTTTATGCTAGATTGGGATTATTTAATGAATTATACTATTGATAAAGTTGAAGACAAATGTGTACGTGGTGGCAAAGTTCTTTATGGAAGGGATTTACACACTAAAGAAATAGATAGAATGCTAGATAGAAATGAAGAAGCTTTATATTTGACCAAAAATAACGTCGGTGATGCATATTTAATAACAACAAATGGAATATTAGCATTTACAAGAAACTCTAGAAGAGAATTATACTATGATTTTTGCCGTGACCAAATTACATTTCTAGACTTTCAAAATCGTCGTGGAAGATTTGACTCTGATGTAGAAATTATTATTGGCTTTAATAGAGACAATAATCTTATTATTTCAATTGATATGTATTATGAATCTATTGCTAAAGATATGTTCTACTATTTTAAAGACATGAAAGAAAGACAATATAGTAGTAATAGACCTTCTCACAGAGATCCAGCTGGGCAATATGATAATAGACCTTCTCACAGAGATCCAGCTGGGCAATACGATAATAGACCTTCTCATAGAGATCAAATTGGACAATATGGTAATAGACCTCAAGGGCATGATAACTATAATAATCAACTTAGCGATAGGAATCATTCTAGTGACAGGAACCACTCTAGCGATAGACCTCACTCTAGTGATAGGACTTACTCTAGCGATAGGCCTCACTCTAGTGATAGGTCTCACTCTAGCGATAGGCCTCATTCTAGTGATAGGACTTACTCTAGCGATAGGCCTCACTCTAGTGACAGAAATGGTAACTATAGCAATCAATCTAACAACTATAATAGTCCATCTAATGATAAATACCCTGATAATAATCATAACAGATAACCTGAAAATTTTAGAGGGCGAACAGTGTTCGCCCTTTTCTCATACTAGTGTTTAAAGTGACGTATCTTGGTAAATACCATCGCAATGCCTAACTCATCACAAGCTTTTATGCTATCTTCATCACGAATGGAGCCTCCTGGCTGAATAATTGCAGTAATACCTGCTTTTCCGGCAAATCTTACACAATCATCAAATGGAAAAAATGCATCAGAGCCCATAACAGAGCCTTTAGCATTATCTTTTGCATAATGCACTGCAAGTTCTAAAGCTGTAATACGATTTGTTTGCCCTGGACCAATACCTGTAGTAGCGTTATTTTTGACTAGTGCAATTCCATTGGATTTAACATGTTTTACTACTTTCCAAGCAAATATAAGCTGTTCCATTTCCTCTTCTGTTGGTTTACGTTTTGTAACAACTTCTAAATCTTCTTCAGCATATAATTGTGTATCCAAATTTTGTACTAACAATCCACCAGCAACTTTTTTAAAGTCCAATATATTAGCGTTTGGTGTAGCAAGATCTTTAAGTTCCAATAAACGTAGATTTGGTTTTTTAGTCAAAATATCCATTGCCTCTTTTGAGAAGCTTGGTGCGATAATAATTTCTAAAAATATTTTTGATAATTCTAAAGCTGTTTGCTCATCAACCTCACGATTTAAAGCCACAATTCCCCCGAAAATTGAAATAGGATCTGCTTCATAGCATTTTGTGTATGCTTCAATTAATGTTTCCCCTATCCCAACACCACAAGGATTTGCATGTTTTACTGCAACAGCTACTGGCTTATCATAGCCAAATTCTTTAATTATATCTAAAGTTGCATTTGCATCGTTAATATTGTTGAAACTTAATTCTTTGCCATTCAACTGTTTTGCATAAGCTAGAGTATTTTTGAAGTGGCCAACTTCTTTATAAAAGCTTGCTTGTTGATGACCATTTTCTCCATAGCGTAAATCTTGAACCTTTTCATAAGTTACAGTAAACTTCTCTGGGAAAGCATTCTCGTTGCCTCTAAACTTTTGTAAGTAGTTGCAAATTAGTGTATCATATGCACTAGTGTATTCAAAAACTTTAATTGCTAAGTCTAGTTTTGTTTCACGTTTGATGCTTCCTGCTTTCAACTCTTCTATAACCTTTATATAATCAGTTGGATCTACTATAACAGCCACATCTTGCCAATTTTTAGCTGATGCCCTAATCATAGATGGCCCACCAATATCAATATTTTCAATGGCTTCTTCAAAACTTACATTTTCTTTAAGGATAGTCTCTTTAAATGGATACAAATTTATTGCCACAACATCAATTGTCTCTACGTTAAGGCTTTCAATTTGTGCCATATGCTCTTTGTTATCTCTAACGGCTAAAATTCCAGCATAAATATTTGGGTGGAGTGTCTTAACTCGTCCGTCTAGGCATTCTGGAAAACTAGTAATTTCACTAATACCAATTACATCAATCCCATTTTCGGCTAAAACTTTGGATGTACCTCCAGTTGAAATAATTTCAAACCCCAAATCTTTTAAATCTCTAGCAAATTCCACAACACCTGTTTTATCTGATACGCTTATTAATGCTCTTTTTTTCATTGTTAATCATAATGAGGCTCCTCATTATTTCCTCCAATTTTTTATATTTATAATCCATTGCAAATTTGGGCAATTGCTCTGGGCAAAATGTCCCATTCTGCTTGTTCCATCACACGTTTTTGCAATGTCTCTGGTGTGTCACCTTCCAAAACATCCACTGCTTTTTGCAATATGATTTCACCACCATCAGTAATTTCATTTACATAGTGAACAGTGGCTCCCGTTACTTTAACACCTTTTTTCAAGGCAGCTTCATGTACTTTTAATCCGTAAAATCCATCTCCACAGAAAGAAGGAATTAAAGAAGGATGAACATTTATTATTTTTCTCTCAAACATTTTCACAAAATGAGTACTCAATATAGTCATAAACCCAGCCAAAACAATTAGGCCGATTTCTTTTTCCTCCAAAATCTTTATCATAGCATTTTCATACTCCAATTGAGTAGTGAAATCTCTCTTGGAAATAACTTTACTTTCGATGTCATGTTGCTTAGCTCGCTCTAGGGCATATACATTTGGTTTACTTGAAATAACTAGTTCAATTTTTACATTTGGAATATTTGCATCAATTATCGCTTGTAAATTTGTTCCTCCACCTGACACCAAAACAGCTACCTTTAACATAGATCGATACCTTTTTGGCCCTCTATAATTTCACCAATTATATATGGATTTTCACCTTGGCTTTTAAGTATTGAAATAGTCTTATCCACATCATTTTCATCCACTATAACAATCATCCCAACACCCATGTTAAATGTATTAAACATGTCTTTTTCGCTGATATGCCCTGTTTCCGCAATTAACTTAAAGATTGGAAGCACTTGAACTTTATCCTTAAAAATTTTGGCTACTACATTATCATTTAACGCACGTGGAATATTTTCATAAAAACCGCCACCTGTAATATGAGCAATAGATTTTACGTCAACTTGTTTTAGCAGTTCAACTATTGGTTTAACATAAAGCTTAGTCGGAGTTAAAAGTTCATCTCCTAGAGTTTTGCCCAGACTTTCATGGTATTCATTTAAGTCACATTCACCTATATTAAAAATTTTACGCACTAGAGAAAATCCATTAGAATGGACTCCTGATGATGGTAATGCAATTATTTTATTTCCTATACTTACATTTTTGCTGTCTAATATTTTATCCTTATCCACAATGCCCACTGTAAATCCTGCTATATCATATTCATCTTGATGGTAAAAATCAGGCATTTCTGCAGTTTCGCCACCAATTAAAGCACAATCACTTTTTTCGCAACCATCAGCAACTCCAGAAACAATTTGAGCAACTCTTTCAGGAATGTTTTTGCCAACAGCTATATAGTCTAGGAAAAATAGCGGTTTTGCACCTGAACATAATACATCATTTACACACATAGCAACACAATCCATACCTATAGTGTCATGTTTATCTTGCAAAAAAGCAAGCTTCAACTTTGTACCTACTCCATCTGTCCCAGACACTAGTACTGGTTTTTGAATTCCATCTAAATCAAGCTCAAATAGTCCTCCAAAACCACCAAGTCCTCCAAGGACACCTTTGATAAATGTTTTTTCAACACTTGCTTTCATCAGTTCAACTGCTTTATATCCAGCTTCAACGTCCACACCAGCTTGTTTATAATCCATCTTTATATTTCTCCTTTATTAATGAATATAGGCTCCAAACCTATATTCATTAAAAATATTATATATTAATTGGCATTTCAAATTTATTTTTACGCATATCTTTAGGCACTTCAATTGGATATTCTCCCGAGAAACACCCTACACAAAAGTCACAACCCGCTCCTTCTGCAATACGTTTTACATTTTCAATACTTAAATATCCAAGGCTATCTGCTCCAATGGAATTTTTAATCTCTTCAATTGACATATTACAAGCAATTAAATTTTCTCTACTATCTATATCAGTACCAAAATAGCAAGGATTAATAAACGGTGGAGCAGAAATTCTTACATGGACTTCTTTTGCCCCTGATTCACGTAGCAAATTAACAATTCTTCCAATGGTTGTTCCACGTACAATTGAATCATCCACCAAAATAATTCTTTTTCCTTTAACAACTTCTTTTATAACATTAAGTTTTATTCTTACAGAATTTTCTCGTTCTTTTTGATTATCTTGAATAAATGTTCTTCCAATATAACGATTTTTAATATAACCTACATCATATGGAATATTTGAATATTGAGAATATCCTAAAGCGGCATCCAAGCCAGAATCAGGAACTCCCATAACAATATCTGCTTCAACGGGATGTTCCATTGCAAGATACATTCCTGCTCGTTTTCTTGATTTACTTACACTAGCTCCTTCAATAACAGAGTCTGGTCTTGCAAAATAAATATATTCAAAAACACACATATTTCCTTTAGATTTGCAGTGGGTTTCGATGCTTTTTACACTATCTTTTTCAACTACAACTATTTCACCAGGTCTAACATCTCTTATGAATTTTGCACCAATAGTATCTAATGCACAGGACTCAGAGGCAAAAACAATCTTATTATCACTCTCACCAATACAAAGTGGACGAAAACCCCAAGGGTCACGAGCTGCAATAAGCTTTTGTGGTGACATAATCACTAGTGAATAAGCTCCTTTAAGTGTATATAGTACATTTTCAACTGCTGTTTCAATAGCGGAAGATTTAAGACGTTCCTTTGTAATCATATATGAAATTACTTCACTATCATTTGTGGTATGAAAAATTGCTCCCTCTAATTCCAGCTCTTCTTTAAGCTCTGCTGCATTAGTTAAGTTTCCATTGTGAGCCACAGCTAATGTTCCTTTAATATGATTTATAAGAAGAGGTTGAGCATTTGCTCTTGACAAATATCCTGTTGTTGCATAACGTGCATGCCCAATTGCAATTTGTCCCTGTCCCAATTTTTGTAAGTTTTGTTGTGTAAATACATCAGGAACAAGTCCCAAATCCTTATGGATTCTCATAACGCCTTTGTCATTTACCACTATTCCAGCACTGTCTTGCCCTCTATGTTGCAAAGCATATAGTGCAAGATAGGTGTCGTACGCAACTTGAGAATTTTCTCCCCAATCATAAATCCCAAATATCCCACATTCCTCTTTAAGCTTACTCATGTATGTCCCCCTTATATTCAAAATTTATAGTTTCCTACCTATTAAGCGGCTCAATATTTCTTTATAAGCATCTTCTACTCCGCCCATATCACGTCTAAATCTATCTTTATCAAGTTTTTCACCTGTTCCACTATCCCAAAATCTACAAGTATCTGGTGAAATTTCATCAGCCAAAATAATTTCTCCATTTGGTGTGCGTCCAAACTCTAGTTTAAAGTCGATTAATTCAATTTTTAAATCTGCAAGATATTCTGTTAAAATATCGTTTATTTTAAACGCATAGTCTGAGATGATCTTAAGTTCTTCTGGAGTTGCAAGCCCTAGTGCTGCAATATGATAGTCATTAATCATTGGGTCTCCAAGTGCGTCATCTTTATAGCAATACTCTAGCACAGTTGTTTTTAATTTAGTTCCTTCGGGAATGCCTAGTCTTTTTGAAAGAGAACCTGCAGCAATATTTCTTACAATAACTTCAATTAGTATAATATCTACTTTTTTTACAATCGTTTCCCGATCAGAAATTTCTTTTACAAGATGAGTTTTGATACCTTTTCCTTCAAGCATTTTCATCAAATGATTTGTAACTAAATTGTTAATAATTCCCTTTGAATGAATAGTACCTTTTTTTTCACCATTAAATGCTGTTGCGTCATCTTTATAATCAACAATATATAAGTTTGGATCATTTGTTTTATATACTTTTTTTGCTTTTCCTTCATAAATCTGTTCTAATTTTTTCATTACAATTACTCCTTATAAATTTTCTATTTGTGTTTGTAAAGCTGCATCTTTTTTTATTACACCTGCAACCATGTCTTTTTTAAACTGCTCAAGTTTTTCAGCTAAGCTTTTATCTGAAATAGCTAAAATTTGAGTTGCCAAAATAGCTGCATTATCAGCTCCATCAATGGCTACTGTTGCAACTGGTATTCCTGAAGGCATTTGTACAGTTGAAAGAAGAGAATCTAATCCATCCATAGTACTTGATTTAATAGGTACTCCTATTACTGGCAATGTTGTATGCCCTGCCAAGACTCCTGCTAAATGTGCTGCTTTTCCTGCTGCAGCAATTATTACTGCAAAACCATTGTCCTTTGCAGTTCTTGCAAATTCGCAAGCTCTCTCAGGTGTACGATGTGCAGACATTACATGTGTTTCAAATGGAATATCCCAATCCTTTAGTCTTTTAATTGTATTTTTCATAACAGGAAGGTCACTATCACTGCCCATTATAATTGCTACTCTATTATTCATGTTATTCCTTCTTTCGTTATTAAGAATAAGTTAATAGTACAATTTTTTGTTGGAGAATTCAACCTTTTTTTAATAAATTTATTATTCTTTGATACTCCCCACGTCTAAAGTCAGGGGATTCTAAAGTGATTAAAGGACAAATTCATTTCTGATAGTCCAGTATGACCTTTAGTTAGGGCATGCCATTGCCTCTCCTAGGGCAGAACACTATAGTTTCCTAGGCTGATATAATTTTTCCATATTGGTATTATGCATTATACTTACAACTAATATAAGTCCTTATAAAAAAAATATCGCCTTAGATACCAATAGCTAAAGCTAGGGGTTTTACGGCGTGTTTGGTAATGTTAAGAGAATCAATAACTTTGAATTGTATGTAAATAAGAAGAAAAGACCTTTAGCCTTTTCTTCTTATCATGATAACAGATTTAGTCACCTTGTTCCTGAATCAGTTATTATGAATTAAAGTGAGACAATAAATTTTAAAAAGCTGTTAACGGGAATCGAACCCGTGACCTCTACACTACCAATGTAGTGCACTACCGACTGTGCTATAACAGCTTGAATATGTCGATATTTTATCATGTCTACGAAGAATTGTCAAGTTAATACATTTTATTAATTTGAGCACGAAATATATTGACATTACTACATCTTTATAATATACTACAAGTATTAATAATTGAGAGGAGCTTATACTATCAAAAAATTATCTAAAACTGAAATGGAAATTATGGAGTATTTTTGGAATAACACCGTTCCTAAAAATTTTTCTGCTATACTAAATTATTTTAATACTTACAAAAATAAAAACTGGAAGAAACAAACTCTATCTACATATTTAACTAGGCTTGTTAGAGAAAATTTATTAAAAGTTAAACCCGTCGGAACAAACACTCAATATTCTTATTTAATTAGTCAAGAAGAATATGAAAGTATGCAAGCTAGAGGTTTATTAAACAAACAATATGATGGTTCATTAAAAAATTTTCTGATTGCCTTATATCAGGGAAAACCAACTAATTGTCAAGAAATAGAAGAGTTACAAAGTTGGCTTAGCAAAATTAATCTTTCTGTAAATGAAGAGCCGCATTAAACTTTAGTGATAAGTTTAAAAAGTATACATATATTTTTATATTATCATAACTAATAGGCAAGGAGCTGTTTGTGAGCCTCTTGCCTATTAATATTTCTTGCTACCTATCTTATATTAACATATCATTATCGAACACTAGAAACTTAAGAAGGGAACTACATATTTTTTTATAAAATTCACTTTCTCCATATTGCTCTACATTTGCACAAAAAGTTGGAACCCATTTCAAAAGATGCTTTTCTAAAAATGATTTAGATGTAGCTACAACCTTACTTTCTAAATTTTCATTTGTAATATCTGATTCGATTTTATGTGCTAGGTAATACATAAACTCCATTTCATACGCCAAGTGGTCATCTGGAATTTGATTTTTTCTTAATACTTCAAGACCAGACTTTTGGTATATTTTACGAACATCAATTGTGTTTTCTGTAAATAGCAACCTTTTATCTGAATGATATACAGATTCAAATATCGGTGCAGGAATTTTCTTTGGCCCAATAAACAAATAAGTATACTCTGCCTTTAACTCATCTAGCTTAATATTATCATCTTGGTTTAGCATTTTGCTAAGTTCAAAAAGAGGTTCTTCCCAATCAAATATATCTTCACCTTCTACATTATTCAAATATATATTTTTAATCTTATCCACTAGTTCTTCCGATGGCTTTACAAAAAATGCATCACGAAAAAACATATATATACCAATACGGTCTTTCATATAGTTTCTATATGACTCGATTATTTCTGTCTGTTTCATAACACTACTCCTTATTTATTTAAGTTAATTTCTATTAAATATACATATAGTATCCACTAATTAGTTTTATTATGTACATATTTTTTACGTTTTCTCTTACACACAGAACATTTATTTTCTGTATTAAGAGATAAAGGCAAAGAGCAATCTTGGCAAAGATTTAATAATATGTCTGTAGAAATTAATAATTTTTCAGGTGTAATCACATCTTTACTTTCAGAAATTGCTTGCTCATTACACACAATTTGGCATATACCACAGTGCTTACATTCTATTGGGTCATACTCAACAATTCCTCTTGAATTATCTAAATATGTTATCTTAATTGACTTTGTAGGGCATAAAAGCTCGCATTTTTTACAGCCGTTACATTTTTGGCTATAACTTAAAGTTCTGACTCCAAATTCACTAGTTTTAAAGCATTCATTCTTTAAAATGCTTTTAAGGTACTTATTATTTTCTTGGCTTAATATAGAGTCTGTGTCAATTAAAAAGTCACCAGCATTTATTAATTGAGTATGTAAAGATTTAAAAAAGTCCCGCCTTGAAATGCTGACTCCTGCTGTTTTAAAATTAACAATATCAAATATATCTTCTGTGCAAAACTCTTTTAATCGCAAAATAAAATCTGTAACATCATTTTTTTGACAATTTTGGCAATGTGAAATATCAATTTTTAGCTTTCCTTGGATTGCAAGAGATACATATAAATTAAAAGGTATTTCTAAAATACAATTTAGTTCATGATTTTTTTCCAAACTCTTTTCGCATCCAACTAGTATTACTTGCGTTATCTTGCATTTATCTACTAGTTTCTTTTTAACTGCTTCTTTATTCGAAAAAGCCTCTAGTGGGCAAACTTGCGTACACATTTTACAGCCTTCACATGCAGATGTATCAAACATAGGTATATTATTTTTGTCAAGAGTAATAGCAGCTTTATGACATATGTTAACGCACTTATCACAAACAAACTTTCTTTGTCTTTGGTTTATACATTCACTAGGGATATATTTTGGCACACCAATTTCACTAAATCTCTTTGCTACAAAACCTAAAATTAAATTGTTTAACATAAATCACCTTTACACTTGTTCTATAGTTTGTTACTGGGTTCTTGTATAATACTTTGTTAAGAAACACAGTACATATGAAAGGAGCACTAAGTGTTTCTAGAGTGCTCCTAAAATATTTATTCCGCTATATAATCATTTGCACTTTGTGCAGCAACACGGCCAAACACTATAATATCAGCAACAGCATTTCCGCCAAGACGATTACCACCATGAACACCACCAACAACTTCGCCAGCAGCAAATAGTCCAGGAATAACGTCACCTTCAGCAGTTAAAACTTCAGCATCAGGATTAATAGATACCCCACCCATAGTATGGTGAACTCCAGGAGATACTTTTACAGCATAATATGGAGGAGAAGATAAGTCATGTTCCATACCAGTACTTCTACTAAACTCGGCATCATTTTTGTTAGCAACAGCTTCATTCCAAGTTTTAAGAGTATTTGCTAAAGTTGCAGGATCAATTTCAATCATTTCTGCTAGTTCTTCAATAGTATCAGCTTGAACAGCTATACCGCTTTTAATATAAGTTTCAGTTGCACCCAAATGTTCACGCAAGAATTGATCAAATATAACATAAGCAAATCCGCCATCTTGAGCGATTTCAGCTGCAGAAACCACGTCACGAGTTAATAGTTCATTTGTAAAACGTTTACCAGATTGATTTACAAGGATACCACCATCTCCACGAACACCTTCAGTTACCATAATACTAGTGCCTTGATGTACAGTTGGATGAATTTGAATTTGTTCAATATCAGTCAAGCCAGCCCCTACTTCTTGAGCCATTGATATACCATCTCCAGTAGCTCCAGGGTGATTTGTTGTAACAAATCCTTCAAGCTCAGGTTTATAGGATGCATACATTTCTTCGTTTGCACCAAACCCACCACTAGCTAAAATTACGGCTTCTGAATCTATCATATAGTCAACTGCTTCTGAATTTGCAAGAATTCCACTAGCTACACCGTCTTCCATTACAATTTGAGTAGCTTCAGTATTATACATAATTTCAATTCCCAATTCTTCTGCTTCATCTAACAAATGTTCTACTAAGAATGCTCCAACTGGTTCGCCACCTTCTGGTTGATGAATTCTTGAATAAGTAGCTCCGCCTGAAAATGAAAGTTGAACTAGAGGTGCATCAATTGATGCTAACCAATCTATAGCTTCAGCAGATTCTTCTGCCATTTTATTAACAAGTTCTACGTCATTTAATTCATATCCACCTTTAATAGTGTCTTTAACAAAAGTTTCCACAGTATCAGGAATATTTTCAGCAGCTTGAACACTAGTTTCAGTAGCATTCATACCACCTGTAGCTTTTAATGTGTTACCACCTGCAAAAGACATTTTTTCAACAATTATTACGTCTTTGCCTGCTTGTGTAGCTTCAATAGCAGCTGTAAGCCCAGCTCCACCAGCTCCAATTATTACTATGTCTGTATGTAATGTTTCATTTGTTTTTGTAATTTCTTCTTTAGCTACTTCTGTTTTAAAATCTGCAACATCATATCCACCAGATACAAGTGCATTTTCTACTGCACTCAATATTCCTTTGCTTGATGTTGTAGCACCAGAAACAGTGTCCACCATTAATGATTGGTTTTCGATAATTCTTCCTGGCATGTTATCAATTGCTCCATCAGATATACCTGCACTTTCGTTGTGCTCACCTATTGTAATGGCTTTAATTTTGTTATCACTATCCATTATAACCTCAACTGGGATTTGACCACCAAATCCTTGTCCACTACCTGTAAGAACTACTTCCGAAACCACTTCTACTGGAGCTTCAGTCACTTCTTCTGCTGGCACTTCAGCAACTTCTTCTGCTGGCACTTCAGCAACTTCTTCTGCTGGCACTTCAGCAACTTCTTCCACTGGAGCTTCAGTCACTTCTTCTGCTGGCACTTCAGCTACTTCTTCTACTGGTGTTTCAGCCACCACTTCAACTGTTTCTTCTTCTTGCTTTTCTTCTTGTTTTTCAACTGTTTCTTCCACAACAGCAACGTTTTCAGTTTCATTTGAAGAACTGCATCCTGATGTAATTGCCATTACTGCTGATAACATAACGACTAAAAATTTTTTGCTATTCATAATTTATTTTTCCCCCTAGAATTAAGAAGAAAAGCTCTAGAGTCTTTTCCCCTCGATATGTAATAATATAATTTGTAACATCTATACCGACATATATTGTCATAAATTGTTGAATGTATATATAATATTATTATAAACATATTTGTATATCTTGTCAACAATGTTTATTAATTATTTATAAATAATTAGGCATATAAAAAAGACGAACAATGTTCGCCTTTTCTCACTTTTTTTTATTTAGATTAAGGGATAGCAGGCCCTAGCATTCCTCCCATGTCTGGCATAGGAGTGTCTGGCATAACTCCCATGTCTGGTTCAGGAACTGCTTCGCCTTCAGGTTTTTCTCCGTGGTCTTCTTCAGGTACATATTCAAAGTCACCTTCATCAGGCATTTCTGGCATAACTCCAATATCTGGCAACATACCATCTGTAGGGTTACCCATTCCAAGGTCTTCTCCTTCAGGTTGTGCAACCGCTTCACCTTCAGGAATTTCTCCGTGGTCTGCTTCAGGTGCATATCCAAAATCTTCTTCATTCGGTAGTTCTGGGAACACTCCTATATCTGGTAACATATCATTATTTTCATCTGGTTTATTTGGTAATACTGGGTAATAGTAATCATCGTATTCGTCATCATCATTATCATACTCAGGCTCAGGCACTGCTTCACCTTCAGGGATTTCGCCGTGGTCTCCTTCAGGGATATACTCAAAGTCTTCTTCATTTGGTAGTTCTGGGAACACTCCCATGTCTGAGTCAATATCTGTATTTTCATCTGGTTCTAGTACTGGGTAATAGTAATCCATTCCTGGTATTGTAAATATTATATTCGATGGATCTAAGTTTAGGCTTTGCATGTCGGTTATAGTAAGTGTTGTGGTTGTTATTTCGCCCGCAGTATTTGTTATTGTAAGCAAATAGTCTCCTGTTGTTATAGCAGTACCTGGTGACGTATTATCAATTGTAATGCTAAATGATGTTGTACCATTCATTATTGCACTGCTCGCAGTTAATGTTGTGGCAGCTGTTGTTACTGTTGCTGTATAAGTGTCACTTGCGGTCCAACTTCCTGCAGAGCTAATTTGTACAGTGACTACTAATGTTGCTGCTGTTGTTGTTGCCACTGATGTGGTTGTTAATATCGCAGGAGCTGTAGAGGTATTTCCTCCACCTCCACTACTACCTGCTACTGGAGTAAATGTTACAGTTACAGATTCGCCAGTAGTATTAGTTATAGTAATTGTATGCTCAACGGTTGTTGTTACAGAGTTTGCTGGTAAGTCTATTGTAAAGCCAGTTGTTGTCATTGTAACATTATCAGCATTTACAGCAGTAACCCCACTATCTGTTGTTAGTGTAGCTGTATACGTATCAGTAACTTCCCACGCTCCTGCAGAAGTAAACTCTACACTTATTGTTAGTGCATCAGCCGTTGTTGTTACAGAGTTTGGTGCTATTGATAAACCTTGAGGTGTTGTTGCACCACTAGTATTAGGGCCTGCTCCGCCAGCAGCTGTTACTTCTAATGTAGTTACATATGCAAATGTAGTAGCGTCTGGATGATCACCTGATATTTCTAGTTCATAAGTTCCAGCAGTAGCAATACTTGTTGTAAGTGTAAATGCATCTCCTGCAACAGTTATTGTATTACCTGTTACAACAGTGCTACCACTTGTAATTTTGAATTCTAAACCTGTTGGTATCCAACTGATTGCACCAGTAAATGTTCCTGTAATGGTAATGTCATTACCAGCTGTTACAGTTGCAGGAGTAACAGTTATACCTGTTGGAGATGTAGAGGTATCGCCTCCACTATTACCAGCTACTGGAGTGAATGTTACAGTTACAGATTCACCAGTAGTATTAGTTATAGTAATGGTATGCTCAACAGTTGTTGTTACAGAGTTTGCTGGTAAGTCTATTGTAAAGCCAGTTGTAGTCATTGTAACAGTATCAGCACTTATAGAAGTAGACCCATCTGTTGTTAGTGTAGCTGTATAAGTATCAGTAACTTCCCAAGCTCCTGCAGAAGTAAACCCTACACTTATTGTTAATGCATCAGCCGTTGTTATTACAGAATTTGGTGCTATTGATAAACCTTGAGGTGTTGTAACACCACTAGTATCAGGACCTGATCCGCCAGTAGCTGTTACTTCTAATGTAGTTACATATGCAAATGTAGTAGCGTCTGGATGATCACCTGATATTTCTAGGTCATAAGTTCCAGCAGTAGCAATACTTGTTGTAAGTGTAAATGCATCTCCTGCAACAGTTATTGTATTACCTGTTACAACAGTGCTACCACTTGTAATTTTGAATTCTAAACCTGTTGGTATCCAACTGATTGCACCAGTAAATGTTCCTGTAATGGTAATGTCATTACCAGCTGTTACAGTTGCAGGAGTAACAGTTATACCTGTTGGAGATGTAGAGGTATCGCCTCCACTATTACCAGCTACTGGAGTGAATGTTACAGTTACAGATTCACCAGTAGTATTAGTTATAGTAATGGTATGCTCAACAGTTGTTGTTACAGAGTTTGCTGGTAAGTCTATTGTAAAGCCAGTTGTAGTCATTGTAACAGTATCAGCACTTATAGAAGTAGACCCATCTGTTGTTAGTGTAGCTGTATAAGTATCAGTAACTTCCCAAGCTCCTGCAGAAGTAAACCCTACACTTATTGTTAATGCATCAGCCGTTGTTATTACAGAATTTGGTGCTATTGATAAACCTTGAGGCGTTGTTGTAGCGTTATCGTCATTATCGTCAGTAGTATCAGCTACTGGAGTAAATGTTACAGTTATTGGATTTTCACTAGTTTGAGTAGTATTAGTTATAGTAATGGTATATTCAACGGTTGTTGTTACAGAATTTGCTGGTAAGCCTATTTCAAAAGTAGTTCCTGTCATTGAAATAGTAGTAGCACTTGTAGAAGTAGTTCCATTACTTCCAATTATTGTAGCTGTATAAGTATCAGTAATTTCCCAAGCTCCTGCAGAAGTAAAATCTACAGTTATTGTTAGTGCCTCAGAGGTTGTTGTTACAGAGTTTTCTGGTATTGATAAACCTTGAGGAGTTGTCGCAGTAGTGTCAGGGTTAACAGTATTACTGCCAGTTACTTCTAATTTAGTTTTGAATGTAAATGGAGTACTGTCTGGGTCATTACCAGTACCTGTTATTTCTAAATCATAAGTTCCAGCAATAGAAACAGTTGCGGTAACTATAAATGCATCAGTTGTAACATCTACGGTATTGCCTTCAGTTATTAAAGTTCCATTACTTGTAACTTTAAATCCTACGCCGGTTGGTTTCCACTTACTTGCCTCACTTGCAAATGGTACGGTAATTTTAACGCTGGCACCAGTTGATACAGGGGCGGGAGCTTTTACACCAGTTGGAGCAGTTATCCCATCTGGTGTTGTAGTACCGTTGTCATCATCGTCGCCATCATCGCCACCGTTGCCATTATTGTCACCGCTACCATTATCGCCACCGTTGCCATTATCGCCACCGTTGCCATTATAATCATCGTCATCATCGTCATCATCATCATAATCGTCATCATAATCGTCATCATCATTATTGTCGTCATCATCATAATCGTCATCATCGTCTTCTGGTTCTTCATATTGCTCAACAGTGCTACCTTCAACTATTGTTCCATTAATCTCAACATCAAGACTTGGGTTACTTACATAAACGTTACTTGGTTTAATAACAGTTACAACATTCGTAACTTTAATTACAAGGTTTGTTATGCTTCCGTTACCTGTAATGTCTACTTGCTCATCTGCTATAACTTCTTCAACTAAACTAGACGCATCCAGCACCATATCAACCATTTTTTCAAAGTCTGTTAATAAGTTGCTAACTGCTTTTTCGATTTTAACTTTCTTAACTTTTGCTTGTGTAATCTCAATTCTTACACCATAAGATACTTCAACTTCATCAAATGATCCTGTCAAAATTACTTGTGCTTTGGGTTCAGCTTTTACACTAATTTCCACTTGTTCAGACACTATCCTTACAGGTATAATTGTTTTAACCCTGATTTTTTTATGGTATTTTCCACCTTTAATCCTGATAGAGTTTTCTCCTCCACCTTCAACAATAACTTCACCTGTAACTTCAACATTGTTTAATGCAATGTCTCCGTTGCCAACTCCTTGTGTAATATAAAGGTTTCCATCAATTACCATGTCTTCCAAAACAACGTCGCTGGAACTGATTAATAAGCTTCCTTTAACGTTTTTTGAATATGTACCCGGTTCAGTTATCATCCCCGCAGTAAGTTTGTCTAATATAGTTTCAAGCTCAAATCTAGTAATTTCTTCATATGGATCAAATTCTCCGTCTTGAGGTACAGAAATATAGCCATTTGAATACATTGCAATAATGCTTTGTTTTGCCCATTCCGAAATTTTTTCCACGTCTTCAAATGGCAAAGATCGTGGTTTCTCAGCGATTACATTATAAGCTTTGGCTATTGCATGTACCATTTCTTCTCTCGTTAAATTTTCATTTGGACTAAACACATCATCTGTTTCATACATTATTTTTGCACTACTAATTTTGTCAATTGCTTCTGAATGTTCGCTCCAAAGCGTATCAGTGTATGCAATTGCTTCTGATATATCATAATACTCAAAAATGTCCACTAGAATACTAGCAAATTCCCCTCTTGTAATATTATCACTTGGTGACCCAGGTATTACGTCTGGATTTTCCCATGGTGTTTCTATTAATTCCACAGGTGTTCCATATGGATGAGTTACGTTTACTTGCAGTGCCAATGTGGGCATAGCACTTGATGAACTCATAAGAACTGCTAATGCTAATGATAGTCTTGCTTTTTTTATTTTACTAGCCATATTATAATATTCTCCTTTAACATAAGAAAATTCTTCGTACTTATTAAACTTAGGCAATGATACTACCTTACACTTTTATCTTTTATAAATAGCTTCTTAAACTGTATGTATCATATCATTCATCCTAGTATATATTTTTTAATATATACGCATACATAATCTTATGCACTAGAAAATATTCTTAGTACAACTTCTTTTATTTTGTTAAATTTGTCTTATAAATTAAATTGTCCCCTTAAATTAGAGACTAGAGGGATATGGAAGGCTGAGGATAAATCTACATATTTGTATTCCTCAATTTTATTACTTGATAGTCCTATTATCTGAACTATCGAATGGTCATCTAATGTTGATAATAGTTTTGCAGCGACCTCCTTAATTAAAGTATCATATTATAATCCTACTATATACTTTGGTCAGTTTTAGGTTTATAATAACATATGTTTAGAGACTAAATATGAAAGGGATAATTTAATGGAATACAAAAGTTATACAGAAGAAGATACGTTTAATATCGCAAAAGAAATAGGAACCAACGCAAAAGCTGGAGATATATTTTGTTTAATAGGTGACTTAGGAGTTGGTAAAACTATTTTTTCAAAGGGATTTGCACAAGGAATAGGGATAACTGACCATATTACCAGTCCAACATTTACTATTGTACAAGTATATGACAATATCCATATGCCTTTATACCATTTTGATATGTACAGAATTGAAGATAGTAGTGAACTAGAATATATAGGATATGAAGATTATTTTTTTGGAGATGGTATATGTTTAGTAGAATGGGCAAATAATGTAGAGGATGTTATACCCAAAAATTCCATATGGATATACATTGATAAAGATTTAAACCAAGGTTTTGATTACAGACAAATTCTTGTTAGTGAAAGGAAATTAAAATGATTATAGCAATAGATGCTTCTGGGTTGGCTGGAAGCGTTTCAGCAATAAAAGAAGGAAATTTACTAGGCGAATATTATATTTGCAACGAGCTAACTCATGCTCAAACAATAATGCCTATGCTTGAAGATTTAAAACGTATATTAAATTTAAATTTGGGAGAAGTTAAAGCTATAGCTGTTACAAGTGGTCCAGGTTCATTTACAGGGTTACGTATAGGGGTAACAACTGCAAAAGCATTGGCGTTATCTCTTGAGGTACCAATTATTGGAGTGCCTACATTGGACGTTTTGGCAAATGGAGTACCTTTTACAGATTACTTAATTTGTCCAATTATGGATGCTCGTCGAAATCAAGTTTATACTGCTTTGTATAAATGGAACGAGACTGAACTTGAGCAACTTGTTGAATATCAGGCAATAGATATAGACATAATTATTGGTATTATAGAACAATTTGATATGAATGTAATATTTGTAGGAGATGGAGTGGATGTTTATAAATCACACATCAAAAACATTTTGAAAGATAGTGCTAAATTTATGCCAAGCTTTTTAAAAATGCAACATTCTTCTGTTTTAGCTTATCTAGCAAATAAACTATACAAAGAAGGACAGGTTGAAGATGCTGATAGTTTTACACCACTATACATTAGGAAATCACAAGCAGAAAGAGAACTAGAGGAAAGGGAAAATAATATAAGATAGTATAAGTACTATCCTTTATATTATAGTAAATGAACATTGAATATTAGAAGAGCTATTGTACTGGATGCAGATGACATCTACCAAGTAGAAACAAAAAGTTTTTCTGCTTCTTGGAGTTATAATTCTATAAAAGCAGATTTAGTAAATCCTATCGCTTATTATTGGGTTGCTACAATTGGCTCAACCCTAGTGGGATATGCTGGATTTTGGAAAGTACTTGACGAAGCGGAAGTAACTAATGTTGCTGTATTGCCAAACTTTAGAAATAAAAGAATTGGTCAAACCTTAGTCAATACCATGTTAAGTTATTGCAAAACAGCTGATGTAAATTATATTTCATTGGAAGTTAGGGAGTCCAATAAAATTGCTAGAAATATTTATGAAAGACTAGGTTTTGCGGTGCAAAATATACGTAAAAATTATTATACTGATCCGAAAGAAAATGCACTAATTATGTTTAAAAATTTTATATAAATCTATAAGGTAATGGAGGAATTCTTCTGAAAATATCTCTATGTGTAATAACTAAAAATGAGGAAAAAAATATAGCACGCTGCATAAATAGCATTAAAGAAATAGTGGATGAAATTATTGTTGTAGACACTGGCTCGACAGATAAAACAGTAGAAATAGCAAAAGATTTAGGTGCCAAAGTTTATGATTTTAAATGGGTAGATGATTTTTCAAAAGCTAGAAACTTTGCAATATCAAAGGCTACAGGGGATTGGATTATATTCCCTGATGCAGATGAATATTTTGAAGAAGGAAAGCAACAAAATTTACTAAAAAGAATTAAACTTGTTGATGGATTAGGGTATGAAGCCTTACAATTGTATGTAAGACAAATAAACAAAGCTACGCCTAAAAAATGGACATTTTCGTATTATATTAAAGCTTTTAAAAATAAAAGTTGTTTAAGATATGAACGTGCCATTCACGAGCTATTAGTAAATACAGAGCAAGAACTTTATGATGTGCAACTGGAGGAAGCAGATATTATACTTTATCATGATGGTTACAGCAACCCTGAAATTCAAAATGATAAATTAGATAGGAACATAAATCTATTATTAAAAGTTATTGAAGATAATCCTGCTGATAAACTATCTTTGCTTTATTTAGCAAGAGAATTTTTGTCAAAAAAAGATTATGAAAGTACTTATAAGTATTTAATGTTAATTGAAGGAGATTTAGGAATTTACGAGACGTATAATAGAAAAGTTGCATATTACACTTATTTATTGTCAACTCTCAATTCTTTGAATAAACCTTTAGATATGTTACAACAAGTATATAATGAAGCAATTGATTTTGATGATAACTATTCTAATTTTAATTTTATAATGGCTCTATATTATATAAAAAACAGGGAGCATACGAAATCTATAAAATATTTAGAGAAAACAATTGATAATCTTCAAATAATTCCTAACCATAAATATTTACTAGTAAATATTTTTGATATAGATAAAGTTTATGAATTATTAGCTCAATCCTATAGATTGCAAGGTAATTTAAAAAAATCACGAGAAATTTGTGTTGAGAAATTGGGACACAAAACAGTATCCCTGTGCATAATCGCTAAGAATGAAGAACATAACCTTTTTAACTGCATAACAAGTGTAAAAAATATAGTGGATGAAATTATTGTTGTAGACACAGGCTCCACAGATAAAACGGTGGAAATAGCAAAAAGCCTAGGTGCTACAGTGCATTACTTTGAGTGGGTAAATGATTTCTCAAAGGCTAGAAACTTTACAATATCAAAAGCAACAGGAGATTGGATATTATTTATAGATGCAGATGAATACCTAAACCAAAAACATCAAACTGATTTATTTAACAGTATTCAACAAGTAGCAGATACTGGTATAAATGCTATTTCAATTTGTAGAATAAATTATAATTTAAAAGGCGGACTTACAAAACAAGACTATAAAATAAAAGCATTTAAAAATTGTAGTGAAATATCCTACACAAGACCCATACATGAATTTATTGTTCATAACAATGATAATCTAAATGTAATGACATTGCCATCAGACAAAGTCAGACTTTACCATAACGGATACAGTGAAGAAGAACTTGTAAAAAAAGACACTATAAATAGGAATTTACAAATATTGTTAGCTAATATAGCCTCTAATCCTGACGACGAAATTGCATTTTTATATTTAGGCCGTGAATTGGTTGGAAAGCAAGATTTTGAAAATGCATATAAATACTTAAAGTGTATAAAAGATATATGTAAAGTAGAACTAAAAAATAAGGAAAAAATGTATTACGTAAATTTTTTAAATTGTATGATGGAGTTAAAAGTAGCGGAGGACGAAATTGTATTTTTATACAATCAAGCAATAAACTTTGAGCCTGATTTTCCTGATTTTCATTGGAACATGGCTTTATATTATTTGGCAAAAAATAATATTCTAGATGCAATTGATTGCTTTGAAAAGACAGCTATAGGGTTAAAACGATTTCCTCAAGATAACTTTGGTTATGTAAATATAAAGATGCTTTCAGAAATATATATGATGATAATTGACTTATATATGTTAATTAATGAATATGACAAAGTTATTTTTTTATATAAAGAATTATTAAGTTATAACAAAGCAGATAAGAATATTTTAAATAGATTTTTAGATCTAGTAAAAGACAACTATCCAGAAGATATTGTAGAATTTTTAAAAGAGATATATGACTTTAAAAATTACAATGAATTAGATTTTATAGATAGAGTTATGAAAGAGAGGAAAATGTCTAAATGAAAATATCCCTATGCCTAATAACCAAAAATGAAGAACATAATATAGCAAAATGTATAAACAGTGTAAAAAATATAGTAGATGAAATTGTTGTTGTAGACACAGGATCCACAGATAAAACAGTTGAAATAGCAAAACAACATGGAGCTAATATTTATTATTTTGAGTGGGTAAATGATTTTTCAAAAGCAAGGAATTATGCAAAATCTAAAGTAACAGGAGATTGGATTATATTTCTAGATGCAGATGAATACTTGGAAGAAGGAAAACAGTCTGTTCTTCTAAACTATATAAAACAAGTTGACCAAATGGGTTATGAAACTATAGTTATTTTTAGAATAAACTATGACCCAAAAAAATCAGGGTTTGACAAAGGAGGACAAGAACTACGCATTTTTAAAAATAAACCATATTTGTTATACAAACGCCCTATACATGAAACGTTAGTTAACATAAACAAAGAATTAGATGCTATTGTATTGCCTTCAGAAGAAATTAAATTATATCATACAGGATATAGTGAAGAAGAATTAACTAAAAAAGATACGTTGAATAGAAACATAAATATTTTGTTGGAAGCTATAAAAAATGATCCTACTGATCAATTATCATTAATATATTTAGGTCGAGAATATTGTGTTAAAGAAGACTATAAAAATTCTTTTTATTATTTAAACTTAGTACAAAACTTAAATGATGAAAATATTTCAAGAATGATAAAAGAATACTATTCATACTTCTTACATTCTGCAACTAAATTAGATACAAGTGTTAAAGAAATATTTAGTATTTATGAAAATGCAATTAAATATGAACCAAATTTACCAGATGTACATTATAGCATTGCAATGTATTGTATTGACAAGAAAGCTTATCAAGAAGCCATTATATATTTAGAAGCTACCTTAAATAGTTTAATACATTTTCCAAGAGATCAAAAATGCAGAATTAGTGTAGCGTCTGTTCCATTTTTATATTTGAATCTAGCGGAAAGTTATTTTAATCAAAATTTATTTGATAAAACTATAAGTACATTTACTGAAATGTTGACTTTTAATAAGTGGTACAAAGCTGGTTTAATAAAATTCTTGGAAATTATGAGTTCTAATGCACCAGAAGATGTTGCTGAGTTTTTAAAAGAATTCTATAATTTTAATAATCAAAAGGAAATAGAATTTATAACATCATGTGCAAAAGAGGCAAATTTTATTGACTTAATCACAATGTTATAAAACACAGGAAGTATTTATAAACAATAATCTAATATAATTTATGGTTTAAATTACCAAAAAAATTTTGTGATGTTCATTTTGTTAAACAAAATATTAATTTTAACATATAATGGTTTATAGATATAAAATCAAGAATAAAAAAATTTTTTTTATTCTTGCAAATAAGGAAGTGATTAGATGCAATGTAATGATAAGTTTAAACCTGTAGCTAAAGAAAATACGGTTATAAATAATCATAACGACCATCAAGATACAGATACATCTAGTGAAAATATTACTTCTTTTAAAAAAAATACTATAGACATACAAAAACTAGTGGACAGTATAACCATATATCATTAAATATATTTGAAGAAAAGGCACTTATTATTCCCTATACGGGAGACAAGTGGCTTTTTTTTATGTGTAAAAATATTAAAGTCAAAGGTTTGTCATCATTTTTTCCCCACTGTCATAAATATAACATACTAATAATAATACGTAATAGCATATACTTAAAAATAAACTTTTTTATAAGGAGGAAAAACATGAAATTAGAAGGTGAAGTTAGAATTCCATCAGGCTGTGCTATTTCAGGGATATTTTCAAAGTCTGGAGAACGCATTAAGGGAGACCAAATTATTAAATCTATAGCTGTAATGCATGACCGTTCAAACGGACTGGGGGGAGGTTTTGCTGCATACGGAATATATCCTGAATATAAAGATTCCTATGCTTTCCATGTGTTTTATGAAACTTTACAAGATATTAAAAACTGTGAGGAGTTTCTAAATGAACATTTTGATGTTATAAATTTGTCCAAAATACCAGTTAGAAAACATCCTAAAATAAACAAAGAGCCTTACATATGGAGATATTTTGTAAATCCACATGAAACAAAATTACAATCCAGTGAATTGGGAGAAGATGAGTATGTTGCCCAATGTGTTATAAAAGTTAACGCAACTATAAAAGGAGCATACATTTTTTCTAGTGGAAAAAATATGGGGGTATTTAAAGGCCTTGGATATCCTGAAGACCTTGGAGAATTTTATAAGTTGGATGAATATGCAGGCTATTGTTGGACAGCACATGGAAGATACCCAACAAATACACCAGGATGGTGGGGAGGTTCCCATCCGTTTAATCTTTTAAATTATTCAGTAGTGCACAATGGAGAGATTTCTTCTTATGATGCAAACAAAAGGTATATTGAGATGTTTGGATATAAATGTAACTTGCTAACTGACACAGAAGTTATAACATATATCGTTGACTTCTTAAACAGAAAGCAAAAGCTTACTTTTGAAGAATTATCAGAAATTATAGCAGCTCCATTTTGGAGTACTATTGATAGGATGCCAAAAGAGCAAAGAGAGCTACTAACCTACTTTAGAAATAAATTTTCTAGTCTGCTTATTACTGGGCCATTCTCAATTCTAGTGGGATTTGAAGGTGGGATAATGGCTTTAAATGATAGGCTAAAACTTCGTTCAATGGTGGTTGGAGAAAGACGTGACAGAGTATATTTTGCTAGTGAAGAAAGTGCTATAAGAGTTATTGAGCCAAAACTTGATAAACTTTGGAGCCCGACAGGTGGAGAGCCAGTTATTGTAACGTTGGATGAGGAAGATGACAAGGAGGATGATAAATAGATGTATCCAAACTATGAAGTTATAAGAAATGAAAAAAAATGTATTAATTGTAATTTGTGTCTTAATCAATGTTCAAATGAAGTTTTCTATTACGAAAATGAGGAGCTGTGCTCAGATGATAGCAAATGTGTAAACTGTCATCGATGTGTTGAGCTATGCCCAAAAAGAGCTTTAAAGATAGTCAAGTCTGACCATGTTTATAAAGATAATAACTATTGGACTAAAGACGATTTAGAAGATATCTATAGACAAGCAAATAGTGGCGGTATATTACTTTCTTCCATGGGAAATCCACAAAAATATCCTATTTATTGGGATAAGATGGTAATTAATGCCTCTCAAGTTACCAATCCTTCTATTGATCCATTACGTGAACCAATGGAAACAAAGACTTTTCTTGGTAAAAAATCTGCCAACATAAAAAGAGATAAATATGGCAAAATCATTACAACTCAGCCTCCTCAATTAAAGCTTTCTGTACCTATTATGTTTGCAGCTATGTCTTATGGAGCACTAAGCTATAACTCACACGAGAGCTTGGCAAGGGCAGCAACTGAACTAGATATTTTATATAACACTGGTGAAGGCGGGCTACATAAAAATTTATATAAATACGGAAAAAATACTGTGGTTCAGGTTGCATCAGGCCGATTTGGTGTGCATAAAGATTATTTGGAAGCAGGAGTTGCCATTGAGATAAAAATGGGGCAAGGAGCAAAACCAGGAATTGGCGGACATCTTCCAGGGAAAAAAATTATTGGAGATATTTCAAAAACAAGGATGATACCTGAAGGCTCTGACGCAATTTCTCCAGCACCACATCATGACATTTATTCAATAGAGGATTTACGACAACTAGTATATTCTTTAAAAGAAGCCACTGATTACAAAAAGCCAATTATAGTTAAAATAGCAGCTGTACATAATGTTTCAGCAATAGCTAGTGGAATTGCAAGAAGTGGAGCTGATATAATTTCAATTGATGGATTTAGAGGAGGAACAGGAGCAACTCCAACACGAATTCGTGATAACGTTGGAATTCCAATTGAAATGGCGTTGGCAAGTGTTGACCAAAGGCTGAGAGAAGAGGGAATTAGGCATACGGTTTCTTTGATTGCTAGTGGAGGAATTAGAAATAGTGCTGACATTGTAAAAGCACTCGCATTGGGAGCAGACGCAGTTTATATAGGTACTAGTGCAATGTTAGCTTTAGGATGCCATATGTGCAGAAGTTGTCATCAAGGAAATTGTAACTGGGGACTTGCAACTCAAAATCCAGAGCTAACAAAACGCTTGAGCATTGAACAAGGATATAAAAATCTTGTAAATCTTGTAAGAGCTTGGGAACATGAAATCACTGATATGATGGGTGGAATGGGTATAAATTCAATTGAAGCACTAAAAGGAAATCGCCTAATGCTTAGAGGAATTGATCTTAATGAAAAAGAACTTCAAATTTTAGGGATTAAATATGTGGGGGAATAGAACATGAAAATAAAAGTAGACTTAATGCATTTTCAAGAATTAAACAAATTAATAAAACAAACTCCCGACCTATTTGTTGAGCTTAAAAATTGTATAGGTCAACGTTATATCGCTAGTGGACTAAGTGAGAAAGAAGTTGTTATTGAAGGGACTCCAGGAAATGCTTTAGCTGCATATTTAAGCGGGTCAACTATAAGAGTATATGGAAATGTTCAAGAAGCAACAGGGGACACTATGGATGAAGGACTAGTATATGTATATGGTTCAGCTGGAGATGCCACTGGGTATTCTATGCGTGGCGGCAAAATATTTGTCCGTGATGACGCTGGATATAGAGCGGGTATTCATATGAAAGCCTATGAAGACAAAATTCCAAAGCTTGTTATTGGAGGAAAAGCAGGATGTTTTCTTGGAGAATATCAAGCAGGCGGAATAATTATTGTGTTAGGATTGGGCGAAGATGAAACTCCTGTTGGGGATTTTTGTGCCACTGGAATGCATGGCGGAAAAATTTATATCAGAACTAACAACCCTCCAGAACATCTGGGGGAACAAATCCTTGTAAATAAAGTTGATAACCTAGATGAAATTAATGACTTGATTTTAGAGTTTTGTGATGTTTTTGATATTCCTATTGAGCGAATAAATCAAAAACCATTTTATGTACTAACTCCAAACTCAGCTCATCCTTACAAAAAAATGTATACTCATCACTAGAGTTAACAACCTTTTTACAGCAAAAATAAACCTAAAGCAATTTCTTTAGATTTATGGTTCCTCTAGTATTTAATTAGTTATAGGTTGTTGGATAAAATTTGATTATTCAACAATCTAAGTTAAAACCCTGTTTATAATCTCAACTGATGACTATAAAAAAGCTGATTCTATTTGCTATGTAGGATAATTGAAGAGAATTATCCATTGAGTGTTTTTTGTAGAGATTATAAACAGAATTGAGTCCACGGCCATGGTCTTTCACTAGTTGCTTTACTGTTTGTTGATATCTTGCTGATGTTGATACATTGTCGATACATTATCGATATATTATTGCTTTGTTATTGATATTTTGTCGATGTTGATGTATTGTTATCGATGTATTGTTAATATCTTGTTGATGTTGATGCATTATCGATATATTATTGATTTGTTATTGATATCTTGTTGATGTTGATACATTGTCGATACATTATTGATATATTATTGATTTGTTATTGATATCTTGTCGATGTTGATGTATTGTTATCAATGTATTGTTAATATCTTGTTGATGTTGATGCATTGTTGACATATTATTGATATCTTGTCGATGTTGATACATTATCGATGTATTGTTAATATCTTGTTGCCTTGTTATTGATATCTTGTCGATGTTGATACCTTGTTGACATATTATTGATTTGTTATTGATATCTTGTTGATGTTGATACATTGTCGATATATTATTGATTTGTTATTGATATCTTGTCGATGTATTATTTATGTATTGTTGACTTGTTGTTAAATTTAAAGTTGTTAAGTTTTTTTTAGTTTTTTGGGTATCTGCTAACTAGTTTTATTTGTCATCTATCGTATTCGTATATGTTGTGGCCACTGCATTAGTATAGGCAACATAACTTTGGATTAGGTCTACACAAACTAGTTTGTACATTAAAATAAAGTATAGACTACTTTTAAATAAAAATCTATCGGCAAAATACCCTAGTATAAAAAATACACTAGCACATATTGACCATATACTTTTTATACATGTCTTATAAATTTAAATGTTTTAAAAATTTATTAAGTTTTCTTTAAATTATCCTTTAAATTTGTGCAATTATGTGGTAAAATTTTATTCATGATAAGGGAAGTATAATAATTTTTTTCTTTATTCATTATCACAAATATAAAAATAGATTTTTGAAAGGGATATGAAATATGTATAAAACAACCTATGAAGAATGGTTAGTAGAAGAAAGTTTAGACTCTGAATTAAAGAAAGAATTAAAAGAAATAATTAATGAAGAAGAAATTTCTGATAGATTTTATCAAAACCTTGCTTTTGGAACAGGTGGATTAAGAGGTAAAATGGGCGTTGGAACAAACAGAATGAACGTTCATACTGTTGGAAAAGTAACTCAAGGTTTGGCAAATTATTTAAATACTAACTTTAAAAACCCTAGTGTGACTATTGGGTATGATTCAAGAAACAAAAGCGACGTGTTTGCTGAAATGGCAGCAAGAGTTCTTGTTGCAAATAAAGTTAAAGTTTATTTATTTGAAGGTCTAAGACCAACTCCAATGGTTTCTTTTGCTATTAGATATACTAAATCAGATGCAGGAATTGTTATTACTGCTTCACATAATCCAAAAATGTATAACGGATATAAAGTATATGGTCCTGATGGTGGACAACTTACAGACAACGCAGCAAATGAAACACTTGATTATATCAACAAACTGGATATCTTTAAAGATGTAAAAGTTGTTTCAAAAGAAGAAGCTGAAAAATCTGGATTACTTGAATATATCGGAAAAGAAGTAGACGACGCTTATTATAATAAGGTAGCAGAACTTTGTGTTCGTAAAGAGCTTATTAAGCAAAAAGCAAAAGACCTTAAAATTATTTATACACCAATCCATGGAAGCGGAAATATTCCTGTTAGAGAACTGTTAAAACGTCTTGGATTTACAGATGTTACTATTGTTGCTGAGCAAGAGCTACCAAATGGAGATTTCCCAACGGCACCATATCCAAACCCTGAAATTAGACAAGTTTTTGAACTTGCAATTGAGCTTGCTAAAAAACAACATCCAGACGTTATTTTTGGTACAGACCCAGACTGTGACCGTATTGGAGTTGTTGTAAATACTGGGGATGACTATAAAGTACTAACTGGAAACCAAGTGGGAATACTTTTAACAGACTATCTTCTTGGAGCAAGAAAAGATGAAGGAAAACTTGAAACTAAAGATGCTATTATAAAAACTATTGTAACTAGTGATATGACTCAAGTTATTTGTGACTACTACGGTGTTCAAATGTTTGATGTTCTTACTGGGTTTAAATATATCGGTGAAAGAATAAAAGAATTTCTAGAAACTGGTTCAAATAACTTTGTTTTAGGCTTTGAAGAAAGCTATGGATATCTTGCGGGTGACTTTGTTCGTGACAAAGATGCAGTTATAGCTTCTGTTCTAATTGCAGAAATGGCGTTATATTACAAAACTCAAGGCAAAAATCTTTTCCAAGCTCTTGAAGACCTTTACAAAAAACATGGCTACTTTGTAGAAGACTTACTGTCAATAGAAATGGAAGGCCAATCTGGTCAAGAAAAAATCAAAGAAATTATTGATAACCTAAGAAAAAATCCTCCAAAACAAATTGGGGACAACAAAATTGTAACTTTGGCTGATTATGGTGTTAGAAAATCTTACGACTTAGAAAGTGGTAAAGAAACACCTATCAACTTACCAAGTTCAAACGTATTAAAATTTATTCTTGAAGACAAAAGTTGGTTTGTAGTTCGTCCTTCAGGAACAGAGCCAAAAATGAAAGTTTATTTCTCTGTGAGAGGAAAAACTCGTGAGGAAGCTCAAAATAAAGTTGAACAACTAAAAAAAGACGTACAAAAATTAATATAATTTTAGAATGTAAAAAAGAGGGCGGACTCAGGTCGGCTCTCTTTTTCTGTTATTTATATCCGCAAGATTCTCTAATCACTAGGTCAAAAGGAACTTCAAGTTTAATTCTCTCTGTTAGCTTTCCTTCTATCTTATCTATTAGCATATCAACTGTTAAATTGACAAGGTGTGTCATCTGTATATCAATGGTGGTAAGTGATGGAGATAAATAAGAAGAAATTTTCAAATTATCCATTCCTGCTAGTGCTATTTGCCCAGGAATTTCAATATGATTTTCTTGTGCAGCACGCATTGCCCCAATAGCAATACTATCCCCAGTGCACAAAACTGCTTGTGGTAAATTTTTCAAATTGAGTAATTTGTACATAGCAGAATATCCATCTTCTATTTCATCTAAAGAATTAAAAACTATTGTAGGGTCAAAATCTAAATTATGCATTTTTAAAGCATCTTTGTATCCTCTAAATCTTTCATGCTCATTTTTGGGATATGCGATGTTTTTCATTGGGCCAATATATGCTATTTTAGTGTACTTTATAGAACAAAAATGGTCTACAATTGTGGATGCTGCTTTATATCCGTTTAACACTACTTGATCAACCTCAAGGTCGGTATAATTTACAGAGCTATAAATTATGTGTACAATATGATTTTGCAGTATGTCTAATAAGCTTTGATTTAGAGGACCTAGGCAAATAACACCTGAAACAGAGTTTGTAATAATAATCTCCTCTAAAATAGTACTATCTATACTAGACTCAGCTATAATATATTGAACTTTATATCCTTTCCTATAGATAGTATTTTCTAAATTTGAAATCATTTCAGAAAATAAAAGATGAGAAAGAGTTTTTATCTTTGAAGAAAGTATTATGCCAATTGATTTGGGTTGTTCTAATATTAAAGTTTTTTGAGTGGAATATCCTAGCTTTTGCAATGCAATATTTATTTTTTGTTGGCTTTCAGGCTTTACTTTATCAACATGTTCTTCGTTTAATGCACGTGATATTGTAGATATGGATAGTCCGGTTTCTTTTGCTATGTCTTTTAATTTAATTTTCATTTTTAATCACGTTCCTTGTCTCGAATTAATATATGAAAAAAAGGAGCATATCGTGCTCCTAAAAATATAATTTATGCTTTTTTATCAGCACCAATGATTTTAATCCTTACAGCTTCCTCCATAGGTAGCCCTGTATCATAACTAAATTGACGTTCTTCATACATTTCGCTTTCTTCACGTTGTCTTACATATCCGGCATTTCTAAAAGATGGAGTTTTATCATCTCTCCAAGGTCTCATAGCCCATTGGTATCCACGGTATACGTCACGTGTTCTATCCATTTCTTGAATTAATTTTTCATGCAATGCTTCACGGATTTCTTTATACTCAGGGTCGTTAATTGCATTGTAAACCTCATCAGGGTCACGTTCCAAGTCATAAAATTCATCGGTGTGTAAAAGGTTGATTACTAGTTTATATCTACCATCAAATACACATCTCATTGGTTGGAACCCACCGTTGCCATCTTGAATAAGCTCATATCTTGTAAACTCGGAGTAAACCTCGTTGTTTATTTTAGTAACGCCGTCTTTGATTTGTGCCATAATACTTTTTCCTTCTATAATTGGAGGGATTTCAACATTCATATAATCAAGTATAGTAGGTGTAACATCAAGGTGTGTTGTAGGATAGTCAACTACTCCAACTGCTCCGCCTTTAACTATAAATGGAATGTTAAGTACTTCTTTATAAGCACAACAGTTTTTAGAGTTTAACTTGTGATTAAACAACATATCCCCATGGTCTGCAGTGTAAATAATAATTGCATCAGGACATTGCTCATAAATAGTTTCAAGTACTCTACCAATTTCATCATCAACAAAGGAGTTACATCCTAAAAATAGAGAAAGATTATCGGTTGGTTTTTGTAACTCTTCAGCACTTTTATTAATGTTTTTATTTGACCACAATTGCTGTGAAAGTGGTTTTGTGCTTAAATCATCAGCATAGTTCTTACTGTTTGGCATACTTACACCATTATACATTGTATTGTAGGGTGCTGGACAAATACAAGGTCCGTGGGGTTCATCATAAGATAATGTCAAAAAGAAATCTTCGTCTTTAAATTTATTAATAAAGTCGATTGAACGATTTGAACAACGATGAGCATATGTCATTTCACGTGTCCAATCTTCATCAAATGAAGTTTTACTTTTTCTTGAGCGTCTTCTATCATCATCTGATAATTCTTTTAAATAGTTTTTCATTTCATACCAATAGTTTTCATCCCAACCATCTGGGCATGTTCCGTTACCAAAATAGTCCCCTCCATCAACATGCCACTTTCCAACATATCCACAATGTATCCCATTGTCGTTAAGACGTTGACCAACTGTTTTAATGTTGTCATAAATTGAACAGCTGTTTGTAACTATTCCGTTTGAATGAGGCATAAGCCCAGTAAACAATGCTCCTCTTGCTGGTGCACAAACTGGAGAAGTTGTTTGTGCATTCGTATATCTAAGTCCAAGTCTTGCAAGTTTATCAATATTTGGAGTTTTCATGGTAGGGTTGCCATAACAACCTACCATATCTGTTCTTTGAGTGTCTACCATTATTAAGATTATTTGTTTTCTCATTAAGCACTAGCTCCTTCCATATTTTTCTTTGCATTAATAATTCTTTTAATAATTACAAATATAGGTATTATTATTGCTAAAGTAACAAATACACTTCCAACAGGAGAGCCTGTATAAGCCGCTATAAATGAACCGTCAAATGCAATCATAGCTTTTCTGAAAAAAGTTTCTACTGTTTTACCTAAAGTAAATCCCATTATAATTGGAGCTGTTGGAATTTTATTTTTTGAACATAATATCCCAACAACAGCTAGTATTAGCATTAAGAAAACGTTGAATACACTTGAGCTGATTACAAATGTACCAATTACACAAAATACAGCAATGATTGGATATAAAATATATTTTGGTACAGTGATTACCATTGCAAAATATTTAATTAAAATTGCTTGGGATAAAAACATAAATATATTTGCTATAACTAAAGCAATAATAATTCCTTGTAAAATATGAGGTTCTTGTTTTAAAACCATTGGGCCAATTGTAACACCATGAATTAAAAATGCACTCATTATAAGGGCAACTGGTGCACTTCCAGGAACACCAAGAGCAATCGCTGGAATTAAAGCTCCACCAGACACGGCATTTTTTGCAGCTTCAGGAGCAACTAGCCCTTCAGCAGATCCTTTTCCAAATTCATCTTTATGTTTTGAAGACATCTTTGCCCTTGCATATGCCATAATTGAAGCAGTTCCTCCACCAAGCCCTGGAAGAATTCCCAAGATAACTCCAATTACACTAGAGATAATAATGTTTGGTAATAAAGTAACTGTTTCTTTTAATGCTAATAAAAATTTATCAAATTTAAAATCTTTATGCGAAACAGTTTTTAAAGTTTTATGGTTGTTTGTATTATATATAATTTCAGATAGAGCAAATACCCCAATTATTACAACAACAATGTTAATTCCAGCAGTAAGCTCTGTTGATCCAAATGTATAACGAGCTACAGATTCCACTGGGTCTGTACCAACCATCGCTAAAAAGATTCCTAAAAATGTAGCAATAAACCCATTAATTAAATCTCCATCAATTAATGTAGAAATTAGTGCAAGAGATAAAATAGCCGCTCCAAAATATTCCCATGGACCAAATTGTAGAGCAAACGATGCTAAAATACTAGTTAGTAAAGCTAGTATTATTGTTGAGATAATACCGCCTATAAAAGATGCAATTATCCCTAAGCTTAAAGCACGCATGCTCTCGCCTCTTTGAGCCATTGGATATCCATCAAATGTTGTTGTAACAACAGCACTAGTTCCAGGTATATTTAATAATATTGCTGCAATCGAACCACCTGATAGTCCTCCACAATACACTGCAATCAAAAATCCAATAGCTGGAAGCATTTCCATGTTATATGTAAGCGGTAGAGCTAATGCTAACGCCATAATAGTATTAAGTCCTGGAATAGCACCAAATACAATACCCATGATTACACCTAATAAAAGCTGAATGATTACAGTGACATTCATAAATATCGCTAAGACTTCCATAAAATCCATAAATATCGTCCCCCTTCATTATATTCCTAAAAAGCTCACTGGTAGTGTGATTTTAGCTCCTTCTGTAAAGAAGAAGAACACTCCAACAGAAAAAATTATTGCAATTAAAAATGCTATTATGTAGTCTTTTTTACCTAGAGCTCCAACAGTTCCTTTTTGTAAGTATAAAGTTGAGCCAGCTAAAAACACGGTGCTTGATATAATAAAACCTAAAAATTCAAATACTAATACATACAAAGTTAAGGCCCCTAAAAATACAATTGGTGTTCCTTTAAACAATTCAATAGACTTAAATTTGATTGGTTGTTTTTTTATTCCAACGGTTATAACTATTTTTAAAATAAATAATCCTAATAGGGTAATTAATACAAAGTTAGGAATACCATATGCACCAACATAAGGGTCTACACTAAGGCCTTCTTCACTAACTAAACTAGCAGATAATTCTTTCATTGCATTTAAGGAATTTGACATAAGTTCAGCATACTCTGGACCATCAATATGTTGTGCAGAATATCCCATTCCAGTCATTGTATTTTGAAAATCTGGATTTGCAACAACGGATTTAGTAGCTTCTGAAATAATACTTGTAAATTCTCTTGGGGTTCCTGGAGGTGCCCATAGACCAAATGTTAGTTGGTAATCTTCTTCAATCCCAAGTTCCATAAATGTAGGAACATCTGGCAAAGAAGGAGCTCTTTCACCTGCAAATACTCCTAGGCATCTAAAATCACCTGAATCAATATAAGTAGTGTTTTGTGATACAGCAACAACATAAGCATCAATACGACCACTAAGTAGCTCTGGTTGAGGAGGTTGATCTCCACCAACAACAATTTGTTTAAACTTAATATCTTCTTTTTCTTCCATAGCAAGTATTGCAAATTGGTTCATAGTTGCTGTTAATGTACCCATTTTTAAAGTTGATGGGTTTTGACGGGCAAATTCTATTAAATCTTCATAAGTTTGAAAGGGTGAGTCAGCACGTACATATAACCCAAGTTGAGAAGTTGTATATTGTGCAATCATTTCGTAATCTTCTACGGAGCGTGAAAACAATCCTGTTACGCTTGAAACGTTAAATCCATTTCCTGCTGCCATAATGGTATATCCGTCTGGATCTGCATTAAATAACTCTTCAGCTCCAATTGTACCTGATGCTCCTGTAATATTTTGTACTACAAAAGAAATCTCTGGAAAATACTCCTCAAGTTCTGTTACTAAGGTTCTGGCTGATACGTCAATACCTCCACCAGCATTAAATGGAACGATAACAGTAATATCTTTCATTGGATATATATCTGTTGCAAAAATTTGCACTGATTGGCAACCAATTAAAAATAGCACTGTTAACATGCGACATAATACTTTGAAATTTTTTATCATAGCAAATCTCCTTTCTTAATTCAATATAATTAAATATAATACGTTATATATGTTTAGGTCAAAACACAAAATAATGTTTTGATATAATATACATTATGGTGCATTAATTAATAAATGTAAAGAAAAAATTTGCATTTTAAAATAAATTGTGAAAATAATTGAAAATTCAATAATATTTTTATGCAACATTTACCTATAGGCTAATTAAAATTTACTATATAATAAAAACGATTTTAAGTGAAAACGTTGAAAATACATTTTTTTAAAATAAAATATTGATTAAAATTTATTTTGATGATAAAATTTAATCATTGATTGATGAAAAAATTTGCAAAGAATTTTGAAGGGAGCTTTTAACATGAAAAAACCAAATGTTATATTAGTTTATCCAGATCAATTAAGATATGATGGTCTTAGTTGTAATGGCAATAAAGTGTTAAATACTACAAATATGGATAGCTTAGCACAAAACGGGGTAAATTTTAATGAAGCCTATACTTCTTACCCTTTATGCTGTCCGTTTAGAGCATCTATTATGACAGGTCTTTATCCTCATAAAAACGGAATGTACTCAAATCACTATCCTTTAAGAACGGATTTACCTCATTACCTACCAAGCTTAATGAAAGAAGAAGGATACAAAACTGCTTGGATTGGCAAATGGCATTTAAATGGTGGCAGAAAATTTGAAAGAGTGCCAAAAGAATATTGGTGTGGATTTGATGAACTTATTGGGTACGGTAGAGGGCACCACTATATTGACAGTTTATATTATAGAAATGAAGATGAAATACCATATAAATCAGACAAATATGAGCCTACATATCAAACAGAACATTTAATGGATTTTATAGACAGGTCAATTGAGGAAGATAAACCTTTTATGGGAATGATTTGTTATGGACCACCACATCCACCTGTTGAGATGCAACCTGAAGAATGGAAAACAAAATTTTCACCAGCTCAAATTGATTTACCAATAACAGTGCCTGATGACACCAAAGACAAGGCAAAAAAATATATAGCTCAATACTATGGAATGATAGAGCTTATTGACAAAGAGATTGGAAGAATAATGGATCATTTAAAAGAAAAAGAAGTTTTTGAGGATACTATCTTTATTGTAGTAAGTGACCATGGAGACATGTGTGGTGAGTATGGAATGTTTGAAAAATCAATATTCTATTCTTCTGCTTCTCATGTACCATTAATTATCCATTATCCTAATGGAATTAAAAAAGATACACAAATTAATCAACTAGTTGACCCACTTATTGACATTACTCCAACAATTCTTGATTTATGTGATATTCATGTTCCTGAAACTATGGATGGGTACAGCATGAAAACTATGCTAACAACGGGAGAAGACAAAGACTTTAGAGATTTTGTATACTATCAAATTATTCCATTACCAACAGAACTTTGTGATCAGATGGATCGTCCTGATAGAAAGCCATATGCTGAACGTGGATTTAGAACTAAGGATGTAATGTATGTTGAAAAAGAAAATGTACCATTTGCATTGTTTGATTACACAAGAGAAAAACTAGAGTTTATGAATTGTATAGATAACTACAAATATTATCCACAAGTAGAGGATGCTTCTAAAAAATTAAATAGCATAATGAGCCAATTTGGAGATAGTTGGCAATTAAGAAGGGAAGTTTTACCACCAGATTTCCAAACTCAAAAAGAAGCAATTAAAGACTATGACAATAACTACTCTAAAGCAATATATGAAAAGTAAGAAAGAAGAGGAGCACACTGTGTTTCTCTTTTTTTATATTCATCTACTAATAGAATTCCATATACTTTTTGTTTATTATAGGCTATAAAAACGCCTAAATTTTTTTTACGAAGTTGTAACTATTTACTTATAGAGCTTAAAGAATTAAGAATTTTATTATTTTTTTTATACATTAAACACATGCAATATAATTTGAAAATTTATACCGCCGTTATTTTTAAAATATGATTAAGTATTTTTGTAACTAGTAATCATGTAGTATCATTGAAATATAAGGGGAAATTAACAAATAATCATGTAATGTAAAAATCATAGACTTGTAAAAAGATTTTCATCAAAATAAAACTTGCAATTTAAAATATCTTAGTATATAATAAAAATTAACAAATCGACTAGTGAATTTTTACTAGTAAAGTTTATAATATTAGTTAAAGTGCCTTTTAACTAGTTAAAGTATTTTTTAAGTATACATATTCCAAATAGGTTAAAGTAATTTTTAAGTTAAAGTATTTTTTAACTATATACGTTGAATAGGTTAAAGTAAATTTTAAGTTAAAGTGTTTTAACCTTGCTATTAAAGTGTTTTAACCTTGTTAAAGTAAATTTTAAGCTTAGAAAGGAGCAGTTATATGACAAGATATGTAATAAAGAGAATTTTTTCAATGATAGTAACTCTTTTGATTATAGGAACGCTAACTTTTTCTATAATGCATTCTATTCCAGGTAGCCCGTTTACTTCTGAAAGAAGCCTACCGCCAGAGATTGAGCAAGCTTTGATGGAAAAATATGGTTTAGATGATCCGTTATGGGAACAATATCTTAACTATTTAGGAGATTTAGTTCAGGGAGATTTGGGAGTATCAATGCAAAAGTTAGGAGTATCAGTAAATGATATGATATCAGAAGGGCTTCCAGTTTCGGCACAAATTGGTAGTGTGGCAGTAATAGTAATATTAGCCTTGGGAATACCAATTGGTGTAATTTCTGCATTAAAACAAAATTCTTTAATAGACCATATTGTTATGTTTATTGCAACAGTTGGTATAGCTGTACCGAGCTTTGTAGTGGGAACATTTATGATGTATGTGTTTGGAGAAATACTTGGATGGATACCAGCAGGAGGATTTGATGGATGGCGTTCATTTATTGGGCCAGTTATCGCTTTAGCAGGATTTTCACTAGCTTATGTAACAAGACTTATGCGTTCAAGTATGCTTGAAGTATTAAGACAAGACTATATTAGAACAGCAAAAGCAAATGGACTTAGTCAATTGAAAGTAATTGGTAAACACGCTTTAAAAAATGCATTAATACCAGTTGTAACATATGTTGGACCAATGATTGCAAGTATTTTAACAGGTTCTTTTGTAATCGAAAAAATATTTGCTTTACCTGGGATTGGGAAGTACTTTACAGAAAGTGTTACCAACCGTGATTATACAGTAATTATGAGTATAACATTATTTTATGCAGCAATTTATATCTTTAGTGTATTACTTGTAGATATAGCTTATGCATTTATTGATCCACGTATAAAACTAGATGATTAGGAAAGATTGATTAAGGAGGGAAAGCTGATGAATCAATGGACACCCATTAGTAGTGAGGAAACTCAAGGAAACCAACCAACAAGAAAAAGTCTTACATATTGGCAAGACGTTTGGAGACGATTACGACAAAACGTTATGGCTATGACAGGTTTAGTAATGATTTTGATAATATCAGGTCTTGCAATATTTGGACCAATGTTTTCACCATATAGTTATTCAGAGCAGAATTTACAACTAGCAAATATTGCTCCACAAATTGAGATAACTAAAATAACTGATAAAGATTACGTATTTGTACATAATGAATATAGATTGGTAAGTGTAACAGCAGACGGAAAGTTTATTGGAGCTCCTGAAGTTGTTGACGAAAATAAAATTAATAGATACATTACTTATAATATAGATGGAAAAGAAGTAAAGTTTGACTATTCTTTAGCTATGAGCAACAGAAAGAAAGGTCAAAAAGTGACTGAAGAAGAAGAAAATGCAGATATGAAAACTAAATACGATATCTTCGTAGATGGTGAAAAAATAGATAAATATGATACAAAAATAGTATTAAACAAAACTAACATTATGGGAACAGACACTTTAGGACGTGACGTATGGACCCGTGTATTATATGGAGCAAGAATTTCACTAACAGTTGGACTTGTAGCATCAGTTGTAAACTTATGTGTTGGAGTAGTATATGGTGGTATAGCTGGATATGAAGGCGGAAAAGTGGACAATATAATGATGAGGATTGTAGACATTATAAGTTCTGTTCCACTATTACTTATTGTAATCTTACTTATGGTTATAATTGAACCAGGACTAAAAACAATCATCATAACAATCGGTATGGTTTATTGGGTTGGTATGGCAAGACTAGTTCGTGGTCAAGTTTTAAGTCTAAAAGAACAAGAATTTGTTTTAGCAGCACGTGCTTTAGGAGTAACAAAAAGTAAAATTATTATTAAACATCTTATTCCAAATGCAATTGGACCAATTGTAGTATCGATGATGATGTCAATTCCTAGTGCAATCTTTACAGAAGCATTCTTAAGCTTTATTGGTTTAGGGGTTTCAGCACCAGAAGCATCTTGGGGAACACTTGCAAATGACGCACTAGGTGGAATTCGTTCTTATCCATATCAATTGATTATTCCATCAATTGCGATTGCACTTACAATGTTTGCATTTAACTTTTTAGGTGATGGCTTACGTGATGCATTAGACCCACGTTTACGTAAATAGGAGGTGAAAATTATGGGAAAAGAGAAAATATTAGAGGTAAAAGGGCTTGAAACTTCTTTTTTCACACATCTTGGTGAAGTTCAATCTGTAAGGAGCGTTTCTTTTGATATACACAAAGGAGAAGTTGTTGGGATTGTTGGAGAATCTGGAAGTGGAAAAAGTATAACTTGTATGTCAATAATGAAATTGTTGCAACATCCTGGTAAAATTAAACACGGTGAAGTTATTTTTAAAGGAGAAGACTTGGTTAAAAAGTCTCCAAAAGAAATGAGAAAGATTCAAGGCGATGAAATTTCTATGATTTTCCAAGATCCGATGACAGCACTAAACCCAGTTTATACAATAGGAAATCAAATGACTGAGGTTATAAGAGCTCATAAAAAAATCAGCCAAAAAGAAGCAGAGAAAATTGCAATAAAAATGCTTGAAGCTGTTGGAATTCCTTCTCCTGAGCAACGTTTGAAGAACTACCCTCATGAGTTTTCAGGTGGTATGAGGCAAAGAGCAATTATAGCAATGGCACTGTCTTGTGAACCAGAACTACTAATTGCTGACGAACCAACAACAGCATTGGACGTTACAATTCAAGCACAAATACTAGATTTGTTAAAAGGTTTAAGAGAAAAGCTAGATACATCAATCATATTTATAACACACGATTTAGGAGTAATTGCAGAACTATGTGATAAGGTTATTGTTATGTATGGCGGAATGGTTATGGAAGAAGCAAGTGTTGTAGATTTGTTTAAAGAACCAAAAAACCCATATACAATTGGTCTTTTAAAATCTGTGCCAAACCCAGAAACTTTGACTAAACAAACCTTAGTTCCAATTGCGGGCTCTCCTCCAGACATGTTAAACCCTCCAAAAGGGTGTGCATTCTGTAATAGATGTGAATATGCAGTACAAAAATGTTTGGTTGAAGTTCCAAAACTATATGATGTGGGCAAAGATCATAAATCAAGATGTCACTTGTATCACCCTGATACACCAAACGAAGTAAAAATTAAAAGAGAGGTGATATAATGGCTTATCTTTTAGAAGTGCAAAATCTTAAAAAATATTTTACAAAAACGAGCGGTCTTATAAAAAGAGAAGAAAAGCATATCAAAGCAGTTGATAATGTTTCTTTTGGAGTTAGAAAAGGTGAGACTCTAGGTCTTGTTGGAGAATCTGGTTGTGGAAAAAGTACGACAGGGCGAACTATCTTAAAACTATATAAACCAACATCAGGTAAAATTATATTTGATGGAGTTGATATAACAAATTTTAGCGAAAAGCAAATGCTACCATATAGAAAGAAAATGCAAATGATTTTCCAAGACCCATACGCATCTTTAAATAGTCGTATGACAATTTCGGACATAATTGGAGAAGCAATTGATACGCATAATGTTGCAAGCTCCAAAAGTGAAAAATCAGATATGATAGCAAGTTTGCTTCAACGTGTTGGATTGATGAAAGACCATGCAAGCAGATATCCACATGAATTTTCAGGTGGACAAAGACAACGTATTGGGATTGCAAGGGCATTGGCAGTAAACCCAGAATTTATAATTTGTGATGAGCCAATCTCAGCACTAGACGTTTCAATACAAGCACAAGTTGTAAATATGCTTGAAGAAATCCAACAAGAAACAGGAATGGGATATTTATTCATTGCACATGACTTGTCAATGGTTAAACATATTTCTAATAGAATTGGAGTTATGTATCTTGGCCAACTAGTGGAAATTGGAAATAGTGATAAACTTTATAGCAATCCAACTCATCCATATACAAAAGCTTTGCTTTCAGCTATACCAATTCCTGACCCAGAAAGCGAAAAATCGAAATCACGTATAATATTACAAGGAGATGTTCCGAGTCCACTAAACCCTCCATCGGGTTGTCACTTTAGAACAAGGTGTCAATATTGTATGGAAAGATGTAGTATAGAGGAACCAAAATTGAAAACAATTGATGGAGACCATCAAGTAGCATGTCATTTGTTTGATAAATAGATACACATTAAATAGTACTTCTAGGGTGAATATGATTAGTACAAATTTGTATTAATAAGTACTATTCACCCAAATCAATTACATAATAAAGCAATCTAATTTGATAAAATGTAGATAACTAACACTTAGGGGGATATTAAAAATGAAATTAAGCAGAAAATTTTTATCAATGGTAGCAGTATTGACTGCTTCAAGTATGATGTTAACAGCTTGTGGAGGAAGCAGTGAAGAAGCAGCATCTCCAGCGCCAGCCAAAACAGAAACATCAGCTCCAGAAACAGTTGCACCTATATCTGAAGAAGTTAAACTTTCACCAGAAGGATATCCTATTGCAGATGTTCAAGAATTAACATATAACCTTGGTGCAGACCCAAAAACAGTTGACCCACAACTTAACTCAGCAGTTGACGGTGGTCAAGTAATTAATAACACTTTTGAAGGATTAATTAGAGATGTTAACGGAGAAATTCGTGAAGGGATGGCAGAATCTTGGGAAATTTCTGATGACTTACTTGTATATACATTCCATTTAAGAGATGCGGTATGGTCTGACGGTAAACCTGTAACAGCACAAGACTTTGAATTTGCATGGAAACGTGCAGCAGATCCAAAAACAGCATCTGAATATGCTTATATTTTAGAAAGTGCAAACATTAAAAATGCTGGAGCAATTACAAGAATGGAAAATATTGTTGACCCAGCTACTGGCGAAGAAAGACCAGCAACAATTGATGATTTGGGAGTTAAAGCAATTGACGACAAAACTTTTGAAGTTACACTTGCTAACCCAACAGAATATTTCTTGGGCTTAACAGGATTTGCAACATTTATGCCAGTTCGTGCTGATGTTGTTGACGCAGACGGAATTTGGGCAAAAGACCCAGCTAAAGCAATTTCAAATGGACCATTTGTTGTAACTGATTATGCTATGGGTGACCAAATAGTACTTGAAAAAAATCCAAACTATTGGAATGCAGAAAATGTAACTCTTGAAAAAATTGTTTGTAAAATGATTGTTGATGCTTCAACTGCTTACACTGCATATAATTCAGATCAATTAGATATGCTTGAGTCTGTTCCAACAGCTGAAATTCCAAAACTAATTGCTGAAAACCCAGAGTTTTATGTTTTACCATACATCGGAACATATTTCTATGTATTAAACTTAAACAACGAAATATTGCAAGACGTAGATGTTCGTAAAGCACTAAACTTTGGTATTGATAGAAAAATCATTGCTGAACAAGTTGGTAGTGCAGGTCAAATTCCAGCTACTGGATTTGTTGGACCAGGTTTCCTTGATACAGAAGGAAATGAATTTAATGAAGTAGCAGGAGACTATGGAATTCCTATAACTGCTGATGTTGAAGCTGCTCAAAAAGCTTTAGCTGACGCTGGATATCCAGATGGAGAAGGTTTCCCAGAACTTGAAATTATGTATAATACAAACGAAGGAAACAAACTTATTGCTGAAGCTGTTCAAGAAATGTGGGCTACAAACCTTGGTATCGATGTTAAATTAACTAACCAAGAATGGGCTGTTTTCCAAGAAACAAGAACTAACCAAACTTATGATTCAGTAGCTCGTCATGGATGGATTGGAGATTACACTGACCCTAACACTATGTTAGAAATCTTTACTAGTAACAATCCTCAAAATAATGGAGCATACGCAAACCCAGCGTTTGACGAACAAATGAATCTTGCAAAAACTACTACTGGAAAAGAACGTATGGATCACTTATATGAAGCTAGTGATATCTTAATGGCTGATATGCCTGTAATTCCTGTTTACTACTATGTAAATACACTTCTAGTTGTTGACGAAGTTGAAGGTTGGTATAAAAACTCTCAAGGTAAACTTTGGCTAGGCGACGCTATGATGCTTGATTTTGACAAAATGTAATAATAAATAGTAAAGTAAATAGCAAAGAAGGAAAAAGGGATAATCACCTTTTCTCCTTCTTTTTTGTCAATATTTCTATTTGTATAATCGAAATTTTCATGGTATTCTTAATTTGTATATGTTGTTGAAAGTACTAGGTGAATTGTTCAGCAACATATTGTGAATAAAAATAGATAAGGTGAACAGATGGAAAGTAATATAAAAAAACATGTAGAAGTAGAAAGAGCTCTTATAAAAAAATTTAGAAAAAATATTTGGTCTAGATTTGTTAAGGGCATAAATGAATATAAATTATTCAATGAAAACGATGTAATTGGCGTTTGTATATCTGGAGGAAAAGACTCTATGTTGCTTGCAAAATGTATGCAAGAATTACAAAAGCATGGTAAGCAAAATTTTGATATCAAATTTTTAGTTATGAACCCAGGATATAGTCAATCTAATCAAGACCTTATTGAGAAAAATCTTAAGTTGCTTAATATTGATGCAACAATTTTTAACTCCCCTATTTTTGATGTTGTAGCAACGGTAGATCAAAGTCCATGTTATTTGTGTGCAAGAATGCGTCGAGGATATTTATATAAGGAAGCACAGAAATTGGGTTGCAATAAAATCGCCCTAGGACATCACTTTGATGATGTAATAGAAACAACACTTATGAGTATGCTTTATAGTGGAGAAATCAAAACTATGATGCCAAAATTACACAGTGAAAATTATCCTGGAATGGAATTAATTCGTCCATTATATTTGGTAAAGGAAGAAAGCATCATTAGGTGGAAAAACTATCATAATTTAGAGTTTCTTCAGTGTGCTTGTAAATTAACAGAAGCTCTGCATTTGGGCCATGGCCAATCTAAGCGTCAAGAAATGAAAGAATTGATTAAAAATTTTAGATCTATAAATTCAAATATAGACATAAATATTTTCAAAAGTATGCATAATATAAATTGTAATACTATTTTAGGCTTCAGAAAAGATGGGGAGTATCATAGTTTTTTAGAAGAATATTAAACATATTTATAATTTAAACCTTATCTAGAGATGTTTTCTTGTTTTTTACGTTGTTATCAGAACTTTAATTTCAAGAGGTTTGGAGTGTAATAATGAAAAAAATTTTAAAAATAATTTGTTTTGTAATCATTTCAGTGATATTTTTGATTACTGGAATTTTAGTATATCAAGGATACTCAGAGTATAAAGAAGTAATAGCTGAAAAACCCGTGCTGGAACTTATTGAAGAGATAAAAGGGATGCATCCAACCTATACTAAATATTCAGATATAAGCCCAAACTTTATTGAGGCAATTATAGCTGTTGAAGATAGAAGGTTTAGGACGCATAAAGGCTTTGATTCAATTGGTATAATTAGAGCAGGTGTTACTAATTTATTAGAAAATCGTATTGCTCAAGGTGGAAGCACAATTACGCAACAATTGGCAAAAAACATTTATTTTAGCAGTGACCAAACTTTTGTAAGAAAAATAGCAGAAGTTTTTATGGCTTTAAAAATAGAATCTTTATTAACAAAAGATGAAATATTAGAATTATATTCTAATGTTATATATCTTGGCAAAGGGTATTATGGAGTTGATCAAGCAAGTCATGGTTACTTTAATAAATCGCCCTCTGATTTAACTGTTGCTGAGGCTGCATACATTGCAGGATTACCTCAAGCACCAAGCAGGTATTCCGAAGATAAAGAACTAGGTACGATGCGTCAACAAGAAGTAATGGATGCTTTGCGAACTCGTGGATATATAGAGTAAACTTGCTCCCTCCTATACTAATACGTAGAGGAGGGGGTTTATTACTCATGATAGCGGATTTAGTCACGCTGTTCCTAAATCTGTTACTTGTGACCAATTATTTTAGCAAGTTGTAATATTGTTGCGGAAAGATTAATACTTTTTGGATATGCAAGATATACACCTTCCCAATCTGGATAAAATTTTTCTTTAAATCTTCTTAAACCGATAAAGCTATAGATTTTGTTACCATATTTATAAAAATGTCTAACTAGTTTTTCTTTGGATGTAGAAAATCTGTTTGTACCAACGTTTGAAAGTGGAGCTTTTCCTAAAATAAAGTATTTATAGTTGTTTTCGATAGCCCATTCAATAATACCAATAAACAACGCATCCATAGTGCCATTAGGTGGATGTGGAATAAGTCTCATCAAATCTATTGCCAGCTTTTCTTTGTGATAAACAGGCATTATTGTAGCGAATGCAATAATTTGATTTTCTACTTTTATTGTGGCAATAGGAGCTAAACTAATATAGTTTTCATCGAAGAAGCCTAGCGAATATCCTTTTTCATTTTTGCCATCAAGCCATTTATCAGATATGTCTTTAAGCGTGGATACAAAATCTTGATTAAATGGTGGCATTACTAGTTCAAATTCTAGTTCATTCCTATTCATTTTATTTTTTATAGTACGTAGGGGAGCCGCTTTTTTTCCAGCCAACGTGAACTTATCTAGTTCTAAAATAGCTTCTTCTCCTACTTTTAAGAAGTTAAATCCATTATCATGATAGATAGGAAGAAATTTCTCGTTTACCTCATAAAACACGGGGCTCATATCAAATTTATCTGCAAATAGTCTAAAGTCATTTATAGCTTCTTTAAAATTTGCCTCGTCACCAATTGGATCTCCCAAGGCTAATAGCTTGTCTTTAAATGGTCTATATGCAATCAATACAGTTTCACTTTGAGCAAAAAATAACATTTTATCTTTTAGAAAAATTAAATGAGTCATAGAGTTTCCGTCATATTTTTTTAGAAATTCGCTGACTTTATCTAATGATTTCTCGGTTGGTTGTGTAAATTCAAGATGCTTACGTCTAGTTAAATTTGCAAAAACACTTGCAACAACTAGTATGACTAAATAATAAATGAAATGTCTTAACTGCAGGTCATCAATAATATCTTTAAATCCTTTATTGTCTAGTGCATTTATATAACTAACAAAATAAATTAAAGTTACTAAAAGTAGAAAAACGAAATTGCCAAATATATATTTTATAGATATAGCACCATTTTCTCTAAAGAAACTAGATTTAGCAGGAATTAAAATAGCTATAACTATAATTAAAAATATGCTTTGTCCTATCAATTTCAGATGGAACATACTTAAAATTAATGCCAACGATAAAAACACTAGTGTTGTATAATATGAAGTTTTTACTCTGTGCAAAATTCCATCTGATAATACTAGCAGTAACAACCCCAAACCAAGTGAAGTAAGTTTGACCATATATACAGATGACTCCAATGACTCTGACACTTCATAAAGCACATTATTAAATGTACCTGAAATAATTAATAAAATTCCTACAGAAAATGTAAGAGCAGCCATAGATTGTATTGCTATCAAATGAATTAATTTTTTCTGTTCTCGTGATAATTTAAACGATTTTAACCTAGAGGCTTTACTACTCAAAAATACAAGAGTTATAAGTAGTGGAATAATTGAATACACAAATCTATATACAATCAGTGCTACAAGCAAATTTTCCACCTTTGCTTTGCTAAATAAAATAAAAATTATTGCGAAAACTCCTATGTCTCCTGGAACTCTACTAAAACGTCCTAACAAACTAGCAACTGTAAATAATAAAAATGAATTTAAAATTGAAATGTTGACATTGAAGCTAATAAATATATAAAGTAATAAAAAGTAAGATATTACCCATTTAAATAAAATAGACAATATAAGGTAAACTTTAGTTTTTACACTAAGTCTTAAAAACTCAATCTCACCATCATTATTTTCTTCTATTTTAAATAAAGTATTTTTTATAATGCTTATAAGTGTTGCTTTGTTTGAGTCAATTCCTTTTGTTTGATATAATATAGAGCTTATACCAGCATACCTTGTTGGAGATTCTCCAATAAAATTTCCAATTGTATTAGATATCCAGCCAATTTTTAAAGTATCCATAAAAGTAATGGGTAATTTAAATTCTGCACGCAATATAAAATCATATAAGCTTATTATACATATAGAAAATATACCCAAAATAATAAACAATATATAATTTAGAAAAGATTTTCCACTAAATAATTGTGATATTTCCAAAAAGTTCATAGGAAAAAACGATGTACTATAGAAAACAAATATTATTCCCCATAAAAAATATTTTATAAGTTTTAGCAAAATGGTAACCTCCAAAAAAATTTTAAAAGGCAATGTATTCTATGAATAAAATCATAGATATTTTGCCTAATTTGAATTTCCTTCTCTACGCAAAGGGATATATTTATAATAGAAGTTAAGATAAAAAAAGTCAACGGTAGTTAACCATTTTTATTTGAGTTATTATCTTTTATCATAGAATTAATATCTAAAATAGTATTTAATTTATTCAGAAGCAACCATTCTTTCATAATAATGGTATTTACCATTTTTTCAGTAGAATAACAGGCATCATTAATATGAGAAAAGCATAATTCGTTCTTAGAATATCTTTTTAGAACTTCTTGTAATTTTTCACCTTCTGCATTTAAAATATTAGCAAGTGCCATTTCTTCAAGTGCAACTGATTCCAGTAAATCAATTATAGTCTCGTCAATGTTTGGTCTATGTATTCCTGGGGGAATTTGGGGCATACTCATAATATATACTCCTTTCAGCATGTAATTTTAAATTTATTAAGTCTAGCAAGTATAAAGTGTTATCTTACATTTATACCCACTTAATATGAATTTATGTTATAAAATTTGGAAATAATTTTTATGTACAAAAAAAAGATTGGAGATATGTATGATAAGATTTAACAATAGTTGGGATGAGATATTAAAGGACGAATTTGAAAAGCCATATTATAAAAAACTTCGTCAATTTTTAAAAGAAGAATATGCTACACAAGTTATATATCCAAAACCAGAGGATATATTTACTGCGTTTAAAGTTACACCATATGAAGATGTAAAAGTTGTAATTATTGGCCAAGACCCCTACCATGGAAACGCTCAGGCACATGGAATGTCTTTTTCGGTGCAACCTGGAATTAAAGTTCCGCCTTCTTTACTAAACATCTATAAAGAAATACATTCTTCACTTGGATACGACATTCCAAAAACAGGATACCTTTTGCCTTGGGCTAAGCAAGGAGTATTTTTACTAAATACAGTTTTGACAGTAAGAGCTTCTCAGCCAAATTCACACAAGCAAAAAGGATGGGAAATATTTACAGATGATGTTATTTCATACTTAAATAATAGAGAAAAGCCTATTATATTTTTGTTATGGGGTGCGCATGCTCAAAGTAAAAAGGCTTTAATAACAAATCCTCAACATTATGTACTTGTGGCACCCCATCCCAGTCCATATTCAGCAGATAGAGGATTTTTTGGATGTAATCATTTTAAGCAAGTAAATGAAATTTTGGAAAGCCTAGGAGAAACACCTATTGATTGGCAAATAAAGGATTAATAAATACACCTTGTGTTAGTAATATATACAGACGCTTTTGAATTATGAAACTGGCTCATTTATAAATTTAATAAGGAGTTGCTTAAAATGGATTATGAAAACTTTTTAGAAGAAATGTTGGAACTTAAAAATAGTTTGGAAGACGATATTTCAAAAGAAATATTTGAGGCTATGTTTTTACAAAAATTTAATTTCGGTGTAGGTACTTTAAACTTATTAAAAAGTATGACTAATAAAATACTTTATATAGAATCAATTGAAAATTTTATGAAAGATCCTAACTATCAACAAATACTAAATGTTTTAGACAATTATAATGCAATATGTTTAGATGAAAAGATTGTTTTATTTGGCGTAGATGAACGCATTCTATATTTACTTGAATTATCTGGACTAATTGAGGCTGAAAATGTAGTCATATGTGCAAAATCTTCAAATGCTTTTTTAGAATCTCTTGGAAAACCTATAATATCCTACGAAGATTTAATTTTGCATTATAGAGATTATAAACTTATTTTGCTTCCTTTCAATTTGCCAGAAATTTATAAAGAATTAGTTTATATAGGATTTAATAAAAATAATCTTTGGAAATTAGGAAGGCTTGATCCAAATCAATACTTTGATGAAATAGTCAAGTTGTCTGAAAACGAAGTATTTGTTGATTTTGGAGGATTAACTGGGGAAACAAGTTTAGAATTTGCTAAAAGAACAAATTATACTTATAAGCAAATATATATATTTGAGCCAGATCCATCTAATTATGAAAAGACAATAAATAATATAAATACTTTAAATTTAAAAAATGTAAAAGTATTTAACATAGGGGGCTGGAGCAAGAAAGATATATTAAGGTTTAAGAATAATGGAACTGGTCAAAGTAAAATAGAAGACGCAGGAACTTGTCAAATTGAAGTAGATAGTTTAGATAATATATTAGGAGATACACCTGTAACTTTTATAAAGATGGATGTGGAAGGTGCCGAATTAGAAACCTTAATAGGTGCACAAGAAATAATAAAAAAGTATAAACCTCAATTGGCTATTTCTATATATCATAAACCAGAAGATATATTTGAAATTCCAACATATATAAAAGAACTAGTTCCAGAGTATAAGCTTTATTTTCGCAAATATGAGTGGACTTTTTCATCAGAGATAATATTGCATGCCTTTATATAAATATTTAATGAAGATATAAGTTTATGCAGACTATCTATAATATTGGTGAAAACAACGTGGTATATATTTTTTACCAATATTATGATAGTTAGTAAGCAATTAAATTGGTTATAAATATTGAAGAGATTAGAAAAGAAATGATGGGTGGAATAAATGTCAACTTTTTTTGAAGTACTACCAGATTTAGTGGTAGATAAAAAATTAGTTAATATATTTAAAGATATAAAAGTATTAGAAGTTGAATTTGAGAAAAACATGAATTTGCTGATATTCAAGTTAGAGAGTAAAATAATTGTTGAATTCAATGATAGAAATAAAATGAAAGAGCAAATAAAATATAAATTGTTTTCTAAAGACAGTCTAAAGATTGATTTAGAAATAAATTATGTTGCAATTGATAAAAGTATTAAGGAGATTACGGTTCAATATAAAGATAGTATAATTGAGCAAGCGAAAAATGAAAATTTACTAGTATTTCTATTACTGAAAAATACTGAATGGGAAGTAGATGATTATACTATAATTATTAAGAGCGTAGATAATCCTCTTGCTTCAGATCAGTTTAAAAAAATAGAGAAATATTTAAAAAAAGTTTATATGTCATTTGGAAAACAAATAGAATGTAAGTTAAAATTTGTTGAAGGTATAAGCCAAGATTATTCACAAGCCTTTAAAGAAGATTTTATAAGAAATTATATTCCTGAGCCAGTTGCAATTAAAGCACCTGAAAATACTAAAAAGAAAGATACCACTAAGAAAACTTCGGAACCAGATTTAATAATGGGAAAAAATTGCGATGGAAAAGTTTTCCCTATTGTAGATATTACGGAGGAACTAGGGGAACTTGTTATTGAAGGGCAGATTATAAATCTTGAAACAAAAGAAATACGCTCCGAAAAAACAATTATAATATTTGATATTACAGATTTTACGGATACAATTACTTGTAAGATGTTTGTAAAAAATGAAGAATTAAGCCATATTTTAGAAAATGTTTGCAAAGGAAAGTTTTATAGAATAAAAGGGATGGCTAACTTGGATAAATTTGATAGAGAAATTGCAATAGGTGGCATTAAAGCAGTTAAACTTATTTCGGACTTTAGGCCAGTTAGAAAAGATAATGCTGAGAAAAAACGTATTGAATTGCATTTACATACTGTTATGAGCGATATGGATAGTGTAGTAAATATTAAGCAAGTAATTGAAAGAGCAAAATCTTGGGGAATGCCCGCTATAGCAATTACAGATCATGGGTGTCTTCAAGCTTTTCCTATTGCAAATCATTGTATAAAAAAAGATGAACCATTCAAAATAATTTACGGAGTGGAAGCGTACTTTGTAGATGATACAGAGCCTCTTACAGAAGATTATGTGAGAAGTTTAAAAACTTATCATGGGATTATTTTAGTGAAAAATGAAATAGGCCGTATAAATTTAAATAAATTAGTGTCCCTATCTCACTTGGAGTATTTTAAACGTAGGCCAAGAATGCCAAAGAGCCTTATAAACAAACATAGAGAAGGACTAATAATTGGTTCAGCATGCGAAGCAGGAGAATTATTTCAAGCTATTTTAGAAGAAAAAGATGATGCTGAAGTAGAACGAATTATTGATTTCTATGATTATTTAGAAGTTCAACCTGCCCAAAACAACGAATTTATGACTAGGAGTGATAAATTTAAGGCTGAAAATATTGAAGACCTAAGAAATTATGTTAGAAAGATAATTGAACTGGGTGAGATATATTCAAAACCCGTTATAGCAAGTTGTGATGTGCATTTTCTTGATCCTGAAGATGAAATATACAGAAGGATTATTATGGCGGGAAAAGGATTTAAGGATGCTGATTTGCAACCGCCTTTATATTTTAGGACTACTGAAGAAATGTTAAAAGAATTTGAATATCTTGGGCCAACTAAAGCGTATGAAATTGTAATAGAAAATACTCATTTAATAAATGATAGTATTGAAAAAATTTCTCCAGTCTTGCCTGATAAGTGTCCTCCTGAAATAGAAAATTCGGATAAAGAATTAAGAGAAATATGTTATACAAAAGCTCATGAGATTTATGGAGAAAATCTGCCTTCAATAGTAGTTGAGAGACTAGAAAGAGAACTAAATTCAATTATCTCGAATGGATTTGCTGTAATGTATATAATCGCTCAAAAACTAGTGTGGGATTCGAATGACCATGGATATCTAGTTGGATCAAGAGGGTCTGTTGGTTCTTCGTTTGCTGCAACAATGGCGGGGATAACAGAAGTCAATCCACTCTCACCACATTATATTTGCCCAAATTGTTATTACACAGATTTTGATTCACCAACAGTTTTATCTTATTCTGGAAGCTCTGGGTGTGATATGCCCGATGCAGAGTGCCCAAATTGTGGTTCAGCACTATTAAAAGAAGGACATGATATACCATTTGAAACATTTTTAGGGTTTAATGGGGATAAAGAGCCAGATATAGACTTAAATTTTTCTGGAGACTATCAATCACAAGCTCACAAATATGTGGAAGTTCTATTTGGTAAAGGAAAAGCCTTTAGAGCAGGAACAATTGGAACAATGGCTGAAAAAACAGCACTAGGGTATGTATATAAATATTTTAGTGAGAAAGAAATTATTAAAAGAAAAGCTGAAATTAAGCGTATCGCACAAGGATGTACTGGAGTAAAGCGAACTACAGGGCAACATCCAGGTGGTATTATTGTAGTCCCTCATGACAGAGATATTTATGAGTTCACTGCCATTCAGCGACCAGCAAATGATTTAAAAACTTCTATTATTACAACTCACTATGAATATCATTCTATTGATCATAATTTATTAAAACTGGACATCCTTGGACATGATGATCCAACTATAATAAAACATTTAGAAGATTTAACAGGTGTTCCTGCTACTACTATTAAACTAGACGATAAAGATGTTATGTCTTTATTTCATAGTACAGAAATACTTAAAATCAATCCAGACGATATATTTGGCATTCGATTAGGATGTCTAGGCATCCCTGAGTTTGGAACAGATTTTGTTATTCAAATGGTTATAGATGCAAGGCCACAAACTTTTTCTGACTTAGTAAGAATTTCTGGGCTTTCTCATGGAGCTGACGTTTGGATTGGAAATGCACAAAATATAATAACAGAAGGAAAAGCAACAATTTCAACGGCAATTTGTACACGTGATGATATCATGGTGTATTTGATTAATATGGGGGTGGATAAAAGTTTGTCTTTCAACATTATGGAAAGTGTACGTAAAGGCAAAGGATTGAGACCTGAATGGGAAGAAGAAATGAAAAAGCATGATGTGCCAGAGTGGTATATTTGGTCATGTAATAAAATAAGCTATATGTTCCCAAAAGCACATGCTGCAGCATATGTCATGATGGCCTGGAGAATTGCTTGGTACAAGATTTTTTATCCACTAGCATATTATACAGCTTTCTTTAGCATACGAGCGTCTTCTTTTTCGTATGAATTGATGTGTTTAGGCAAAGCAAAGCTTGAGGCAAATATGAAAGAACTTATTTTGAAAGGAAAAGATGCTCAAAGTCCAAAAGAAGCTGACACTTTAAAAGATATGCGTATTGTTCAAGAAATGTATGCTAGAGGATTTGAATTTATGCCGATAGACTTAAGTATAGCAGACCAGAGCCATTTTAAGATTATTGATGGGAAAATTATGCCATCTTTAAGTTCGATTGATGGACTGGGAGAAAAAGCGGCTCAAACTCTTCAAGAAGCAGCTAAAAAAGGACCATTTATATCAAAAAATGAATTTAAAGAACGTACTAAGGTAAATAAAAATACAATGGATAAAATGATTGAACTAGGTATTTTGGAAAAACTGCCAGAATCAAATCAGTTAAGTTTTCTAGACTTTGCAATGTAAATTTAAGTATATAGAGGCTAACCTCTATATACTTGAAACTTTAAAATTTATTACATATACCATTTGTGCTAGTTAAACATTTTAGTACTTCAATATAAATGGCAATGTAATATTGCAGGCAACCATTAGAATTAATCGTGTATATAAAATGCACATTCATGCATAATTATGCATTTTGGAGTAATATCAATTATATAGGATGTAATTCACTAGTGAGAAGAAATATACTAGGGTATTTTGCCAATTGTATTTTGTTCGATATAGGTATATACTT